>DDBK01000048.1 GCA_002333095.1 Cellvibrionales bacterium UBA2034 | reverse complement strand
TTATTGATCTTCGCACCCCGCGCTTCCTTGTGATCATCCGCAATGCATTCGGCGGCGCGTACGCTTCCTACAACAACTACCCGACAGGGGCAGACCATGTCATTGCCCTGCCCACTACGCGTCTTGCGGTAATGGGGCCAGCCGGTGTGGAATTTGTTTACAAAGACGAAGTACGCAAAATTCGTGCAGAAGTCAAAGTGCGCGCTGCAAAAGATCCACAAGGTGCAGCCGCCTGGGGCAAGCAGGAAGAAGGTTTACTGGCGCAACGCTACGAGCGTGAATTGATGAACCCGAATGAGGCTCTTTCGCTCGGTTCTATTTCATCGATTGTGATGCCTTCTGATTTACGCAAGGAAATTGCGATGAATCTTGAATTGCATTTGCGCAGTTACAAACCGTCGCCGCTGTGTGATATCCAGCGCGAATTCTTCTGATTGATCCAACATACTCATCAGACAAGATAAAAATTCTAGAGGTTTATACCGTGGGCAGTAAAAAGAATTACTTGAACAATCCATTGATACACAGTGACCGTCGCCTGGACCAACATTCATCCGAGTGGGTTCGCAGTTTTGACTGCAGGGACATGAAACCGCTGATTATTTGCCGTGGCCCGATCCGCAAGGAAGCCATGGATGTGTTCGATGAGATGGGCATCCATGGCTATGGCATCCTGTTGTCTGAAAAAGATTCCATCACTTACACCAACGCACTGGCACCCGAGCTGCGCAAACTCACTGATCCATCCCGCGTCCACCGCGTGCCGGATTACACTGGCGCAAACAAGGAAGAACGCCACCAGCGCATCCAGCAAATAGTCAGTATCGCCCATGAAAACGGCTACAACAGTATTTTTGCTGGCTATGGCTTTATGTCTGAAGACGCTGAAATGGTACAAGCCATGGAAGATGCCGGCCTGATATTTATCGGCCCCGGTTCGTTTACCCAAAGCGCAGCAGGTTTGAAAGACGAAGCCAAACGCACTGCCCTGCAAGCCGGCGTGTCTGTGACGCCCGGCATCAACAACGGCACCACACTGGCCTTGCTGGCCAAATACAAGGATGAAGCCGCACTGGCCAAGTGCGTCAAGGAATTCAAACTGGATGTCAAACTCGACAAACTGAAGACACTTGAAGACAAGGCTGAAGCTGTACTTGCCGCATCCTATAAAGCACGTGTAGACGTGATCACGGTAGATGATCTGGGAGCAGCACTGCACAAGGAAATGCTGAAAGTCTTTAAAGAAAATCCGAATAACCGTTTCCGCCTGAAAGCTATTTCTGGTGGTGGCGGCAAAGGCCAGCGTATCCTGAATGCGCCCTCCTCCTATAAAGGCACGAAAGAAGAACAACTCAAGCAAGCTGCAGCCGTCACGCCTGCACTGGTGCGTGAAGTGCTGGCTGAAGTGAAATGCAATGGCGTGGGTGACAACAAAAACGTACTGATCGAGATGAATATAGAAACAACCCGCCACCAGGAAATTCAAGTGGTGGGTAACGGCGACTGGTGCATCACCATGGGCGGCCGTGACTGCTCATTGCAAATGCACGAGCAAAAACTTCTGGAGGTTTCTGTCATCCATGAAGATCTGGTCAATGCTCATGCAGAAGCAAAAGCGGCCGGCAAAAAAGCCGAAGCTACACAGCTTGAACGCGACATCCAGATACTGGGCAAAATGGAAGAAGAAGGCGTGCGATTTGGCACCGCCGTAAAACTCAATTCGGTTGCCACATTTGAATGTATTGTGGATGGCGAACGCCATTATTTTATGGAAATGAATACACGGATTCAGGTTGAACACCGTGTCACTGAACTGTGCTATGCACTCACCTTTTCCAACCCGGATAACGCTGACGAACATTTCACTGTGACTTCGCTGGTTAACGTGATGGTATTGCTGGCGCGCCACGGCAAACGCTTGCCCAGACCAACGCGCAGCGTGAGGGAATTGTCCTCCGTAGAGGCTCGCCTGAATGCCACCAATGATGCATTGCAGCCGCATGCCGGGGGTATTATCACCAAATGGTCTGATCCGATTGACGGGGAAATTCGCGACGACCAGGGCATCTCACTGCACAATCCCGACACCGATGTATTCATGAAATACACCTTGGCTGGTGCGTACGATTCGAACATTGCATTGTTGCTGACCACAGGCAATGACCGGATGAGTACTTATCTCTCCATGAGCGAAGTGCTGCGCCGCACCGTGCTGCGCGGCAAAGACCTTGCCACCAATCTTGATTTTCACTACGGGCTAGTGAACTGGTTTATTGGCAACAATATCAATGCACGACCCACCACGCGATTTATTGTCCCCTACCTGACGCTGGTTGGCATGCTGAAAGAACAAGCCAACCAGATCAATCTGGAACATGCCTGGAAAGCAGTGCGTAAGGCAGCCATTGCCGATGCAGACAAAACGGCACAGGCGGCCGTTGCCGCTGTTGTAGATCGCAAGATCACATTGTTTGATCGTATATTCGCTCCGCTCCTCAGCAATCCCCACATCTTGTCAGGCTGGCTGAGCATCCATAAATCACACTTCAAGGTAGTAAAAGGCAAAGTCAGCTGGCTGGAAAATCCGGTGAAATTGCTGGCCGACACTTATCACTACCTGAATATGGAGGCGCAAGACAAAGCGCCGGCCTCCTATGTGATATGGGATCACGATAGCGAAGTGCTGCACGATGCCGTGAATTTTTATGCAACGCTGGATGAAAAACTGGGCGCACCTTCATGGGATGCCTTGCAAATCCTGCTTGCAGGCAAGGAGCCACCTAAAGGCATTGCGAAAAAAGATTGGGTCAATGTGCAGGCTGCGCATGCCGGTTATCAAGCTGGTAGCGACATCCTTAGCCTCCTGCCATATATTGCCGACAAAGCAGGTTTTTACACATTGAAAGTCAATGCCGACCTGTCGATTGATATACCTGACAATCTCAATGACAAGGAACTGCAGGATCGCATGGCAAAAGTCATGGTCCCACCGCCAGCAGCGAAGTCTGATGAAATTCTCGCAGTATCAGGCGGCATGTTCTACCCGAGGGAAGCACCGGGACACGCGAAATTTCTTGAAGTCGGCACGCACTTCAATAAAGGGGATGTCTTGTACATCGTTGAAGTCATGAAAATGTTTAACAAAGTGTATGCACCCTTCTCAGGCACCGTGACTGCTGTACTCGTTGAAGCTGATGGCGCGATTATCAAGAAAGGACAACCGCTGTTCAAGATTGCGCCAGACGAGATCGTGAAGGTTGAATTACCTGAGCAGATTGCAGCACGCCAGAAAAAATACACTGACGAGTTCATCAGCAAGAACATCTGACTACACCTCTATTGCTGATACATCACCTCAACAAGCCAGCGCCATGCTGGCTTTGTTTTTAGCAATAGTTGCCAAAAGACCTTGACGCATACTGCCCCGCTCCATAAAATGCGCCCTCTCCAAACGGAGACCTACGCGTCCCCTTCGTCTAGAGGCCTAGGACACCGCCCTTTCACGGCGGCGACAGGGGTTCGACTCCCCTAGGGGACGCCATTTATTTCTACTGACACCCTCAGGTGTCAGCGTATCAGGCGGGAATAGCTCAGTTGGTAGAGCACGACCTTGCCAAGGTCGGGGTCGGGAGTTCGAGTCTCCTTTCCCGCTCCATTTTTACCATTCCCTCTTTTTTATCCCTTGGGCAGCATCCCTGCTCAATGAGCCGCTTGCCATCTGGCATAATCTGCATTCCATATCCATGGCTTCAGGTACACGATGGACTGCGCGGTTTCTATCCATAATCTGCACAAAACCTATGACAACGGCTTCTCTGCACTGAAGGGGGTATCGCTGGATGTTAATCAGGGCGATTTTTTTGCCCTGCTGGGCCCGAACGGCGCTGGAAAATCCACAATTATCGGCATCCTTTGCTCACTGGTGAGAAAGACATCCGGCAACGTCAAGATTTTTGGACTGGATATCGACACGCATTTTGCAGAAGCCCGTAAAAATATCGGCGTGGTGCCCCAGGAATTTAACTTCAGCCAGTTTGAAAAAGTCTTTGATATCATCAAAACGCAAGCGGGCTATTATGGTTTGCCATCCAGCGTAGCCAAATCAAGGGCCGAGTTTTATATGAAAAAACTCGACCTGTGGGACAAGCGAAACACACCGGCACGTATGTTGTCCGGCGGCATGAAACGCAGACTCATGATTGCACGCGGACTAATTCATGAACCCAGATTGCTGATACTGGATGAGCCCACTGCCGGTGTTGACATTGAATTGCGGCGATCAATGTGGGAATTTCTGCAGGAAATCAACAAAGCAGGAACGACCATTATTCTCACTACGCATTATCTGGAAGAAGCAGAAAATCTCTGCAGACATATTGCGATTATCAACAAAGGCCTGATTATTGAAAACACGGACATGAAATCACTGATCAAGCAACTGGATCAGGAAACGTTTGTCATGGATACCCGTGAGGCGCTCACTACAACTCCTGCGATACCGGGCTTTGTCATACACAAAACAGATACGCACGTACTCGAAGTGGAAATCAAACGCGGAACCGATCTGAATCACCTCTTCAACGCGCTCAGCGCGCAAGATATCCATATTGTCAGCATGCGCAACAAAGCTAACCGCCTTGAAGAACTGTTTGTAAAACTGTTGAACCAGGATGATAGCCATAAATCGGGGGCTGCAGCATGAATGCCTACGAAACCTGGATTGCATTCCAGACCATCCTGATCAGGGAAATCCGCCGGTTTACCCGAATCTGGGTACAGACATTACTGCCGCCTGTTATCACAATGGCACTCTATTTTGTTATTTTCGGAACGTTGATTGGTAGCAGGATCGGGGAGATGGGCGGCTTCAGCTACATGCAGTTTGTTGTGCCGGGCCTGATCATGATGTCTGTACTGACCAATGCCTACGCCAATGTTGTTTCATCTTTTTACGGCAATAAATTCCAGCGCAGTATAGAAGAACAGTTGATTGCACCAATCCCCAACTGGGTCATTCTCGCCGGCTACATTGCAGGCGGCGTTGCCCGCGGTTTGTGCATCGGACTGATTGTCACCTTGCTTTCCCTGTTTTTCACACACCTGCACATACAACATTGGGGCGTGATGGTCAGTGTGGTGCTACTGACATCAATCCTGTTTTCACTGGCCGGCCTGATCAATGCAGTGTATGCCAAAAGTTTTGATGATATTTCCATCATACCGACGTTTGTCCTGACGCCGCTCACTTACCTTGGCGGAGTGTTTTACTCCATAAACCTCTTGCCCCCGTTCTGGCAAGCTGTCTCGCAAATCAATCCAATTCTTTATATGGTGAATGCATTCCGCTACGGCGTACTCGGCATCAGCGATGTCAATATCCATTTTGCTTTTGGCATGATCATATTTTTTATTATCGTTGCAGGTGCATTTGCGATGCACTTGCTGAACAAAGGCCGGGGCCTGCGCAGCTGATGGCAATGGATTACAGCCAATTGCCCCTTGGCAAACACACTGCGTATGGGGATCAATATGATGCCTCCCTGCTGGTTGCCGTGCCACGCTCACACACGCGTGATTTCTGGCATGACAATACTGCACTACCCTTTAANNAATATTGTGGAATCAAAATCACTCAAGCTATACCTGAATTCTTTTAACCAGACGCGCTTTGCTACCCCGGAACAAGTGGCGACCATTATCTCAAGGGACGTCGAAAAAATTGTCGCAGGCGCTGTGAGCGTTGAACTGCAATGTACGCCATTTCCTGATCGACTTGCTATAAAACCATGGCAGGATCCGTGCATTGATCACCTTGATATTGCCATCGAGCAATACTGTGTCGATGCACAACTCCTGCAATGCGACAGCAGCCTATCCACTGAACAAACACTTGTCAGTCACCTGCTGCGCAGCAACTGCCCTGTCACTGGCCAGCCCGATTGGGCCAGTGTGCGCATCCATTATCACGGATGCAAAATAACGGAAGAAAGCCTGCTGCGTTATATCTGCTCCTATCGCCTGCACCAGGGGTTCCATGAGCAGTGCATCGAACGCATGTTTTGCGACATCTGGCTGCAATGCAGACCTGAAAAATTAAGCATCGAAGGTCGATTCACCCGCCGGGGCGGCCTGNNCACTGACATGCATCCCACCCATGCAAGGCAGTTACGCCAGTGACACGCTATATACTGCGCCGCTTGCTGCTGACAATCCCGACACTGCTTGGCATCACCCTGCTGGTTTTTACGCTGACCCGATTTGTGCCCGGCGGCCCGATTGAACGGTTGATTGTAGAGACACAATTGGCCAGTGCAGACAGTGGTCACAGCATGCAACGGAGCAATACCAATAACAGCACACTCTCGGAAGAACAACTGGCCGACTTAAAAGCCTATTACGGTTTTGATAAACCCGTATTGGTCAGTTACGGCCAGTGGTTATGGCGCGTTGTGCACCTGGATCTGGGCTATTCCACCCGTTACAACGAACCTGTCTGGAGCACCGTTGTTTCACGCATGCCCCTGTCGCTTTTTTATGGCGGCATCACGTTGATACTGACTTATCTGGTTTGCATCCCGCTGGGCATTGCAAAAGCCTTGCGCCATAACAGCAACTTTGATCATGCCAGTTCCGCGCTGGTTTTTCTCGGATTTGCCATACCAAATTACGTACTCGGCATCATCCTGATCGCGCTCTTTGCTTCACACTGGGAAGTGTTTCCCCTGGGTGGGTTTGCCAGTGACGATTTTGATGACTTCAACACCATGGAAAAATTGCGTGACATTTTTGAACACGCTGTTTTGCCAATAGCTACCTATATGGTCGGCAGTTTTGCTGTTATGACAATGATCATGAAAAACAGCTTGCTGGATAATCTGGCCAGTGATTATGTGCGTACTGCAATGGCCAAAGGATTGTCGTTTCGCCAGGCTGTTTTTCGCCACGCGCTGCGTAACAGCCTCATTCCCCTGGCCACATCATTTGGCCAGGGCATTTCCATCATACTGGCTGGATCATTTCTGGTTGAAACCATATTCAATATTGATGGCATGGGTTTGCTGGGCTATGAGTCACTGGTAGAACGTGACTACCCGGTTGTTATGGGGCTTCTGGTCATATCATCGGTATTATTTCTGATCGGCAATATACTCTCGGATCTTTGCGTAGCGGCAATTGATCCACGCGTAAGGTTTGAGTGATGGTTCCCGGCTTGGCATTGCACCCCCAAACCAGAAAACAGTGGCGGCGCTTCCGTTCATTGCGCCGGGGCTACTATTCGGCTATCGGTTTTTTTCTGTTGGTGTTGCTCAGTTGCGGCGCCGAAATGCTGGCCAATAGTCGCGCATTGATTGTGCATTACGACGGACAATATTATTTTCCCACTTACGGTGCCATCTTGCCCGGTACCACTTTTGGACTGGATTATCCGCACGAAACCAACTATCGCGATTTGCAGCAAGCATTTGCAACACAACAGGGAAATAACTGGTTACTGATGCCTGTCATTCCATGGAACGCATTTGAATCACATGCTGTTGAAGGGATTTATCCGCCACTGGCTCCTTCGCTGACATACCGGCATTATCTGGGCACTGATGGTGCAGGCCGCGATATTGCTGCACGCCTGTTGTATGGCTTTCGCCTGTCTATTGCATTCAGCCTGTTGCTATTGCTGTGCAATTACGCCATCGGCACAGTCGTGGGCATTGCCATGGGATTTTACGGCGGGAAATTTGACCTCATCATGCAGCGCCTGATCGAGATCTGGTCTTCTATCCCTACCCTGTATGTAATCATGATTGTCGCATCAATCCTTTTGCCTAATTTCTGGATACTGCTGGGCATCATGGTTTTTTTCGACTGGACAGCCATGACATGGTATATGCGGACAGCCAGCTACAAGGAAAAAGCGCGAACCTATGTGCTGGCTGCAAGAGCACAAGGAGCCAGTGACTGGCGAATCATTTCCCGGCATTTATTACCCAACACGATGACGCTGTTGATTACCTTTGCACCATTTTCCATTACTGGTGGCATTACTGCGCTTACCGCACTGGATTATCTCGGCTTCGGCTTGCCGCCACCCACGCCCAGTTGGGGGGAGTTATTGCGGGAAGGTGTTGCCCGCATGGATAACGAATGGATAGTAGCTTCCGTCACTGTCTCGATGGTGATTGTGCTAGTGATGGTCACGTGGATTGGCGAGGCGCTCCGTGAGGCTTTTGATCCCAAACAATACACGGTGTATCAATAATGCTGCACCGCTGCTTGCTTATTGTTTTGTCTTTTTTTCTTTTGTCTTGCGACAAACCGGAAAACATCGTAGCACCGCCTATCCAACACCAGACACTTGTACCCTACCCTGTATCGACATCACCACTACCAGCAGACCTGCAATGGCTCACCAATAATACCGATCCGGAATTTGCTGATCCCGCCGCACAACGTGGCGGCATTTTCCGTGAGTCCATGTTGAGTTTTCCATTGACACTCCGTCTGGTAGGCCCGGATTCCAATGGCAGTTTTGCAGGCGCCATGCGTTCACTGAATATGAACCTGCTGGGGCGACACCCGAATACCCGTAACCCTATTCCTGCGTTGGCTACCCACTGGGCATTTGCTCCGGATCACAAGACGGTCTATTTCAAGCTGGACCCGGATGCGCGCTGGTCTGATGGCAGGCCTGTAACAGCGGATGACTATCTGTACACACTGGAATTCATGCGCTCGAAGTTTATTGTCGCACCTTTCTACAATGAGTATTTCACCACCCAGATCAGCGATGTATTGAAATTTGACGATCACACGATTGCTGTTGTATCAGGCGTGGCGAAACCGGATGATGAATTACTGGAACAAATCAACATCAATCCTGTGCCCAGACATTTCCATCAACTGGATGAAAACTGGGTGCGCAACTTCAACTGGCGACCAGAACCCGGCACAGCCGCCTATGCAGTTGGAGAAGTTCGCAAGGGAAAATTTGTACAGTTTGACCGCATTGCCAACTGGTGGGCGAATGACAAACGATATTATCGCCACCGCTTCAACCCGGATCACATCCGCATCAAAGTCATACGCGACCCCAATATTGCCTGGCAACATTTTGAAAAAGGCGAACTGGATACCTTCGGGTTGACGTTACCCGATTACTGGCACAATAAAGCCAAGGGCGCTGTATTTGATAATGGCTACGTCCATAAAATCTGGTACTACAACGATGTGGTGCAACCAGCCCAGGGACTTTGGCTCAACATGGCCAAGGCTCCGCTCGATGATATTCGTGTACGCGAGGCACTGGCTTACGCGATGGATTTCGACAAAGTCATCAATACCGTATTACACGGCGACTATACCCGAATGCAAACCCATAACATCGGTTATGGTGACTATGACAATAAAGGCATCAAGCCACGTCCATTTGATCTTTCACATGCCATTGCATTACTGCAATCTGCAGGCTGGACAGAAACCGATCCTGATGGCATACGAAAAAAAAACGGAACGCGGCTTTCCCTGACAATCAGTTATGGCAATCCGATGCACAGTGACAGGCTTGTCATACTCAAGGAAGAAGCTCGCAAAGCCGGCATAGAACTGCAACTCAAGCCGCTTGATAGCTCCTCATTTTTCAAGCAGGTGCTGGAAAAAAATCACCAGATAGCCTCATTGGGCTGGAGCGGCGGCGGATTGTCACCGGAATATCGCGAATTTTACCATTCTGAAAATGCGTTCAAGCCGCAAACCAACAACATCGTCAACTTTTCAGATCCAGACATGGATCAATTGATCGATGCCTACCGCGCTGAACTTGACCGCACCAAGCGTATAGAAATGGCGCACCGGATGGAACAAAAAGTCTATGACAGCGCAGCCCTGATTCCCACGTTTAAAGTACCTTACTTCCGTGAAGCATACTGGGCCTGGATCAAGTTACCCCAGGATGCATCCCTGCAATCAAAATACGCCACCCGCAGCAGCGACTCCGCAGCAGATGCACTGGGGTCGGGGCTTTTCTGGATTGATCTCAAAGAGAAAAATCGCATCCGCGAATGGCGACGGGAAGGCAAAACACTTTCAGGCCCTGTCACGATAGTCGACGAGACATGGAAGTAAGAGAAGGATGGAAGCAAATCGATGAATGAATCTGTGCAGAATCCCCAGCCGATCCTCGCGTTGCATCATGTCTCCGTCAAGATCATGAATGAAGATGGTGAACGAACAGTCCTGAGGGATCTGTCACTGGATGTGCAACGCGGGGAGATTCTGGCTCTCGTGGGCGAATCTGGCTCCGGGAAAAGCATCTGCGCACAAACCATCATGGGCCTGTTACCCAAACCCGCAGTATCCATGGCTGCGGGTGAAATCATTTTTGACGGCCAGCGTATTGATAATGACCCCACGGCACTGCAATCCATTCGTGGCAAGCGCATTGCCATGATTTTCCAGGAACCGATGTCTGCTATGAACCCTGTACAGACTATTGGTACACAACTGGCTGAAGTCTTTCATTTGCACTTTCCTGCGATGGATAGTGCGCAAATACAGGCGCGCAGCATTGAGCTTATGTCGCAAGTTGGCATTCATGCACCGGAGCAACGCCTGCACAGTTATCCCCACCAGCTCTCTGGCGGGCTGTGCCAGCGCATCATGATCGCCATGGCACTGGCATGCGAACCGGATATCCTGATTGCTGATGAGCCCAGCACAGCACTGGATGTCAGCACCCAGAAACAATTGTTGTTGTTATTGCAGCAATTGCAGAAAAAAATGGGCATGGCCATTGTTTTTATCACGCATGATCTGGCGATTGTTGCCAACTGGTGCCAGCGTGTTGCTGTTCTCAAGCACGGCGAGCTATGTGAGTGCTCCGACACAAAAACGCTGTTCACCCAACCGCAGCACCCCTATACACGCCAGTTATTAGCCGCTTTAAACAGTGACAACATCCGGCATACTGAGCCGGACAATTTATCTGTCCTGCTGGAAGCAAGGCACCTGAGCAAAAGCTTTGATCCCCCCAAACCTTTCCTTGCACCCAAAAAACCATCCAACCAAGTGTTGAATGATGTCAACCTCGTGATTCATCAAGGGGAGATTGTCGCGCTTGTGGGTGAGTCCGGTTGCGGTAAAAGCACGCTGGGGCGCGCCCTGCTCTTCCTTGACCCTGCAGACAGCGGCGACATTTTTTTCGATGGTGAAAACCTTGCCCAACGAAACAGAAAATCCTTGCGGAATTTACGAAAACACCTGCAGGTGATTTTCCAGGACACTAACGACTCATTGAATCCACGACATACTATAGGCCGCATTCTCTCTGAACCTCTTGAGATCCATCACATCGGCACCCGACAAGAGCGTGAAGAACGCGTACGCGAATTACTGGATATTGTGGAATTGCCTGAAGATAGCATTAATCGTTTCCCCCATGAGTTTTCTGGCGGGCAACGCCAGCGCATAGGCATAGCGCGCGCCATTGCACTGAGTCCACAATTGATTGTCTGTGACGAAGCAGTGTCAGCACTGGATGTGTCAACCCAGGCACAAATTATCCAGCTGCTATTGAAATTACAAAAAAACCTGCATCTCTCACTGCTGTTTATTACTCATGATCTTGACGTTGTAAAACGTATTGCAGACAGGGTGCTGGTCATGGATGCAGGCCAGATTGTTGAATGCGGCAGCGTCAAACAGATATTTTCTTCACCACAGCACATCGCGACTAAAAAGTTACTGGATGCAACACCAATAATTCCCTACGCATTCCAGCAAGCATGAGACAAGACCAATGCAAAATCACGCCTTGCACACCGCACACCAGATCCAGACTTCCCGCCTATCAATGCACTATCTGGAGATGGGAACAGGCGAACCGCTGCTGCTGATCCATGGCTGGCCACAGACTTCACACTGCTGGCACAAGGTCATGCCCGTACTGGCGAAACATTTCCAGGTGATTGCGCCCGATCTACGCGGATTCGGCGAATCGGAACATTCAGGCCTTCCCTTCTCTCGCGCACAACTGGCTGCCGACATTGTGTCGCTACTCGATGCACTGGGGATTGATCAGACTCACATTGCAGGCCACGACTGGGGTGGTATGGTGGCTTTCAAGCTGGCACTGGATTTCCCTGAACGTATAAACAAATTGTGTCTGGTCGACTGCTCCACCACGCACTGGCCTCACTGGGCCGCACATGGGCTATGGGCCAAAATACCGGGATTGTCTGAAGATTTTTTTGCCCTAGGCCATGAAGCGTTCATCCGCTGGTGTTTTGCCGGTGAAGCTGCTGTGTACCCAGATTCCCTGACATCACCTTTTCCGTCACAGGCTATGCCAGGGCTCCATTGGTGCAGCAATGCCTCACTGGAGCATTACATAGCCAATCTTGCACAGCCAGGCACCCAAGCTGCTTCTGTGTCCCTGTACCGCGATGCGCTGCCTTTCTACCAGCAAGATACAGCTGGTCAGTGGCACATGATGAGCAGCGAGGACTGCCAGTCAATCTGGCAACACCCTGGCGGGCCATTCAAACACCCGGAGTACCGCAGTGCGATCTGTTTTGCACCGGAAGATCTGGGCAAACATATCAACGCTCCCACCCTGTATGTCTATACTCCGATGCTGCTGCCCAAAGGTTTTGACAACGGTGAACCGTTGCCGGATTACAAACCCGCAGGCGATGCCTATTCAGACAGTATTCGTGCACCTTTTTCTGATCTACGCTGCTTCGGCATCCAGAGTGGGCACTTTGTGCCTGAAGAGCAGTCCGACTTACTGGCCAACGCACTAATCGACTTCCTGAGTTCCTGATCCCCTGACCGCCTCACGAGCAATTGCGCAGATACAGCGGCGCTTATATGTGGATAATGTCAGCCTGACTAACGATATAAAGCATCATGGCACGCAAGATTTTCAAACGTTTCACCATTGATCGGCACAAACTGTTGGCCAGAGGCAACCTGTCAGCATTGGGTCATCGCATCCACGATCCGAACCTCTGGCACCTGAACCGTCACAGCGTATCGCGCGCGTTTCTTGCCGGCCTGTTCGCCGGTTTTGCCTTCCTGATGTTTCCAGGCCAAATGCTGGTGGCGGCGGCAATCGCCATCTGGATAAGGGCTAACCTACCCATTGCAGTCGGTCTGGTCTGGATAACCAACCCCTTCACATCACCGCCCATTATTTATGCTGCACTAAAAATCGGCACTTTTTTTCTACCTGTTGATTTGAAAATCAATTTTGATATTTTCCTAAACTTTGAATGGACAAAAGAAAGCCTGCAAGATGAAGCAGCCGGCTTTGTGCATTTATTGCAGCAAGCATGGCAACCCTTGCTGCTGGGAACATTTATTCTTGGTATATTTTTTGGCTTCACCGGTTATTTCATTGTCCAGATTTTCTGGCGCTGGCATGTGATACGCGACTGGAACGCGAGACAAAAAAAACGCATCCAGCAGCGATCTTTGTGACCCTTGTAATGTAATGCAGAGGGCCTGCCCTACGCTTTAATCGTTACAGTTCATCGCTATACCCCATATACTGAAAGAAAAATTAATTGTATTTCTGATATCAGTAGGACTTAGCTATTCATGCCTGTTCCAGACCAGCACTACCGCTTCTCTGTGGCACCGATGATCGACGTGACGGACACGCATTTCCGCTATCTGGCTCGTCTGCTCACCCGACACACCCTGCTTTACACCGACATGATCACTACCGGTGCAATACTGCATGGCAAACGCGANNGCAAGTCAGGCAAAAGATTACGGCTACGATGAAATCAACCTGAATTGCGGCTGCCCGAGTGATCGCGTGCAGAACGGTGCATTTGGCGCGTGTTTGATGGCAACGCCAGAATTGGTACGTGATTGTTTGCGCGCCATGGCAGAACAAGGCTCTATACCCGTGACATTGAAATGCCGCACAGGGATTGACCAGCAAGACAGCTTTGATGAGTTTCTGCAATTTATTGATACAGCAACAGACAGCNNGCATGCGCGCAATGCCTGGCTGAAAGGGTTAAGCCCGAAAGAAAACCGTGAAGTGCCACCACTGAAGTACGACTGGGTGTATCGCCTGAAAGCCTTGCGCCCCCACCTTACCATCGTGCTGAACGGCGGTGTGACTTCACTGGAACAGACAAAGCAGCATTATCAGTATGTAGATGGCGTGATGATCGGGCGTGAAGCCTGGCACAACACTTTTTTCCTCGCCGATGTGGATGCCGTGCTCTTCGGCGAGAATCATGTACAAGCAGACAGGATTTCTGTCACACGAGCCTATGCAGAATATTGTTCTTTACAACATGGGCAAGGCGTATCATTCAGCGTGCTCACGCGTCACCTGCTAGGCCTGTGGCATAACATTCCAGGCGCAAAGCAGTTCCGGCGCCACATCAGCGAACAATCCCATA
>DDBK01000120.1 GCA_002333095.1 Cellvibrionales bacterium UBA2034 | reverse complement strand
GTGCTGAAGCATAAGCTGGTGAAAGGGGCTTGATTCCTGTATCAGATAAACGCACCGGGGAAGAAAAAAATGATGGCCAGAATTTGCCATTAACGTTGCGTTTGCCCGCCATACAGAAATGGTATGACAGCGCGATAGGCCAGCGGGTGTGGCAGTGTGAAAAAAAACTGCTCGATCATCACTTGCCTGATCTGTTTGGCTACCATCTGATGTCTTTGGGCGTTTGTCCCTCTTTGCCTCTGGCAGAGGCAAGTCCCATACATCACCGGTTTGCGTTAAGCCCGGTTCCAGATGCATCTAATGTTGCAGCCTGTTCAGTACTGCATGAGTTGCCGATTGAACATGAAAGTGTCGATGTGGCGTTGCTGCACCATAGTCTGGATTACAGTGAGGATCCGCACCAGTTGCTGCGTGAAAGCGCGCGTGTCCTTATGCCTTATGGGCATCTGTTGATTTTCGGGTTCCAGCGCTGGAGTGCCTTAGGTGTGCAGCAAATGCTGCGCAGTAAGTTTGGGGTAGATCCAGTTGCTTCGCATGACTTTATCAGCGTGAACCGGTTGCATGACTGGCTCAAACTGCTGGATTTCGAGATTCTGAAATCACGGCATACGGTATATGTGCCGCCACAGATGGGTGAAAAATTCCGTCATTCCCTGCAATGGCTCGAGCGTTTTGGTTGGGGTGCCCAACTGCCGTTCGGCAGCGTCTATTTTGTACTGGCCAGGAAAACAGTGGCGGGTGTGCGTCCGATTCATGCGCCGTGGGAAAAAATGGCATTGCGCAATCCATTGTCTGCACTGGCGCCAAGACCNNGACCAGCCGTTCTCACCGCTCGCGCCTACATTGAATATTCCTGAGATGACGAAAACGATCAAAAAAATTGTTGTATTTACTGATGGTGCGTGCAAAGGCAATCCTGGCCCCGGTGGCTGGGGTGCGATTCTGCGATATGGGGAACACGAACGCGAGATATACGGCGCCGAAGCACTGACTACGAATAACAGGATGGAATTGATGGCTGCTATTGCAGCACTGGAAAACCTGAAAGAACCATGCGAAGTAGAGCTGACCACAGACTCACAGTATGTGCGTCAGGGTGTTATGACATGGATGGAAAACTGGAAAAAAAACGGCTGGCGTACCAGTGACAGGAAAGCGGTGAAGAATCAGGATCTTTGGCAACGACTGGATGCAGCGGCTGCGCATCACAAAATGTTATGGCATTGGGTGAAAGGCCATAGCGGCCACCCTGAAAATGAACGGTGTGATGCATTGGCCAATCGTGCCATAGATGAACTTGTCAGGAACCAGGAAAGCTGATGCGAAAAATTGTATTGGATACAGAGACAACCGGTCTGGATCCGGCCCAGGGCAACCGTATTATTGAAATCGGCTGTGTGGAGATTATTGGCCGTAAACTCACTGGGCGGCATTATCACCAGTACATCAACCCCGAACGTGACAGTGAAGAAGGCGCATTGGGCGTACACGGTATTACCACGGAGTTTCTTGCAGACAAACCGTTGTTTGCCCAGATAGCCGAGTCATTTCTTGCATTTATTGATGGTGCAGAATTGATTATCCATAACGCACCGTTTGATATTGCTTTCCTTGATAGTGAATTGTCGCGCGTGTATGGCGAGGGCTTTTCTGTCGCTGCAAAAAATGCGGTTACCGATACACTGGTGATGGCCAAAGAGCGCCACCCTGGCCAACGAAATAATCTCGATGCCTTGTGCAAGCGCTATGATGTGGACAACTCACAGCGCGATCTGCATGGCGCGTTGCTGGATGCGGAAATACTGGCCGATCTTTATCTTACGATGACAGGCGGGCAGGTCAGCCTGTTGGCGGGTTCACAGAGTGAAGGCGGGGGGCGTGCAGCGGGCAGTATCCGTGATGCCAGCATCCGGCGCATCGATCCGGNNCAGGGTACTTAGTCACAGGGTAGTTAAACAGCCAAAAACAGCCGTATTTCAGGCAGTGTGGTAAAGTTGCCCCGGATTACTGGGGTATTGAATGAGGGAAACAGCGTGTACGAAATAGTATTGGCAGGTGGCTGGATGATGGGGCCGCTGCTGTTGTGTTCAGTGATTGTGCTCAGCATTGCAGCGGAACGGTATTGGTCTCTCAATCCCGGAAAAATTATTCCCGCGTCACTGCTGGCTGAGATATGGGGTTGGTTACAGCAGGGGCAACTGGACGGCAAGAAAATCAAGGCAGTGCATGATTCATCTCCCCTGGGGCAGGTGTTGGCGGCAGGTCTTAGCAACACCCGCCATAGCCGCGCCGTCATGATCGAGAGCATGGAGGTGGCGGCTAACCGCGTGCAGCATGATCTGGAGCGCTACCTCACTGCGCTGAGTGCCATTTCCAATATCGCGCCGCTGTTGGGGCTGCTGGGTACAGTCGTCGGTACCATCAAGATATTTTCCGCCATCATGCTTGAAGGAGGCACGGGTAACCCCGGCGCATTGGCAGGTGGTATTTCCGAGGCATTGATTGCTACGGCAACAGGTCTGGTGGTGGCAATTCCTGCTTCGCTTCTCAGCCGTTATTTTTATCGTCTGGTGGACGGTTTCATGATCAGCATCCAGCAAGATGCCATGAAGTTGGTGGATGCCTTGCATTCAGATCGCAAGGTGAAGGGCAGCGATCAGTGAAACTGCGTAAACGCTCAAGGCAGGACGACTACATTAACGTCGTCCCCTTTATCGATATCCTGCTGGTGTTGCTGATTTTCTTTATGATATCCAGCCGTTTTACCCACAATGCAGAATTGAAACTGGATTTACCGTCAGCGGAAGTGACAGAGGGCCAGCAACGGCAACCCGACACTGTTGAAGTAACCGTACACGAAGACGGCAGCTATTCGATCAATGGCCGTTCGATGGTCGATAACAAGCCTGAAACACTACGCCAAGGTCTGCATGAAGTGGCAGGCGAGCGAACCGATATTCCGATGATTCTTTCTGCAGATGCCAAGGCAACACACCAATCCGTTGTCACAGCGATGGATGTTGCAGGTCAATTGGGTTTTTCTAAATTGAGCATCACGACCCAGCGCGATGAAGACGCTGAATAATTTAATAGAGCGTGGTTGGTATCAGCGTACTTTATGGTTATTGCCATCTTTAATTATTTTGTGGCCGTTATCGCAATTATTTTCCTTGCTGGCGGCGCAAAGACGCCAGCATTTACAACGTGTGCAAGCCGTATTGCCTGTTGCAGTTGTGGTGGTGGGTAATATCAGCATTGGCGGCACTGGCAAAACGCCGCTGTTGTGTGAGCTGGCAGAAGCATTATCGCAGCGCGGGAAACGCGTAGGTATTATCAGTCGCGGTTATGGCGGTTCTTATGATGGGCATCCGCGATTAGTGGGGCAATCTGATGATGTTTCACAAGTGGGCGATGAGCCCTTCCTTATTGCGCAATTAACGCGCTGCCCGGTAGTAGTTGCACATGATCGTCTTGCTGCTGCGCGTTTTCTAATTGAGCATGCAACGCTGGATATTATTTTGTCGGATGATGGTTTGCAACATTACGCTTTGCCGCGAACAGTAGAAATTGCGGTACTGGATGGCGCTCGTGGTATTGGTAATGGTTTTTGTTTACCTGCCGGCCCATTGCGTGAACCAGCATCGCGTTTGCACGAAGTTGATTTTGTGGTTGTGAATGGTGCAACTTCACAGACCTTTAATAATGCGCAACTCGTTACGGAATTAATTCCAGAATATTGGGTAAACATTGGTAACGGGGATGTGTTAGCTCTGGAGAAATTGCCTGAATCACCGCGAGTTCATGCGGTAGCAGGCATAGGCAATCCCCACCGTTTTTTCCAAACATTGCGAAATCTTGGTCTGGATATTATTGAACATGCGTTTCCAGATCATCATGTGTTTTCTGCTGTTGATATTCGGTTTGGAGATAATCTCCCAATTGTAATGACAGAAAAAGATGCGGTTAAGTGTGCCAGGTTTGCGCTAGACCATTGCTATGCGCTGCATGTAAAAATGCCGTTACCTGCACAATGGATATCGCAATTGGTTGCAAGAATTGAAAGAAATTTTCACCATGCTGGTATAGGTAGGCTCACATGAGTTTTGTGGTTGTAATTCCGGCGCGTTTTGCCTCGACACGTTTGCCTGGCAAACCGCTGCTTGATATTGCTGGTAAGCCGATGATCCAGCATGTCTGGCAGCGAGCGATGGAGAGTGATGCCAGACACGTCCTGATTGCGACGGATGACGAGCGCATTGCAGACGCAGCGCGTTCATTCGGGGCTGACGTGGCGATGACGCGCGCGGACCATCTTTCGGGCACAGATCGCTTGCAGGAAGTGGCGGAGCAGCAGGGGTGGTCGGAAGATATAGCAGTGGTAAATGTGCAGGGTGACGAGCCATTAATTCCTGCCGGGGTTGTCAATCAGGTAGCTGGTGTTTTATTGTCACATCCACGTGCTGATGTGGCTACCTTGTGTGAACCAATCAGTGATGAGCAACAATTCCGTGATCCGAATGCAGTAAAAGTGGTGTGCAATGAAGCAGGCGAAGCATTGTATTTCAGCCGTGCGCCTATTGCCTGGCCGCGTGATGGTGTTGTCGAAACATATTGGGGCTATCGGCATATTGGTATTTATGCATACCGCGCAGGTTTTTTGCACCGCTATGTTAGCTGGCCTGCATGTGCATTGGAGCAAACAGAAAAACTTGAACAATTGCGAGCGCTATATAAAGGTGCTGTGATACAAGTGGAAGAAGCATGTATGTCTATTCCGGCTGGCGTGGATACACAACAGGATCTGGAAGCGGTGCGCCAGTATCTTTCATCACACCGGAACGCCTGATATGACAACCAGTGTCCTGTTTGTTTGCCTCGGCAATATTTGCCGTTCGCCTACTGCGCATGGTGTATTTGAGAAGAGGGTGCTGGAAGCCGGGCTATCAGATCGCATACTGATCGATTCTGCTGCCACGGCAGCGTTTCATGTGGGGAATCCACCAGATCCGCGTACAGTGCGTGCAGCAGCAGTGCGGGGTTACGATCTGAGCCAACAAATATCCAGGCAAGTCAAACCGGAAGACTTTTATCGCTTCGATTTCATTTTGCCGATGGACAGAATGAATCTGGGTAATCTCAAGGCATTGCAGCCAAAAGATTTTTCAGGCCATCTGGGTTTGTTTATGGATTTCAGCAAACAGCGGCAATACAGCCAGGTGCCTGATCCTTACAGTGACGGGCCGGAGGGTTTTGAGCTGGTGCTGAATCTGGTGGAAGATGCTGCACAAGGTTTGCTGGAACACATTTGCCGCGAAAAGTTACAGGTTGCAACGCATGCTACGTGAACAGGTAGATCTGCAGCCATATAACACGCTGGCATTGCATGCACGTGCTGCGTACTTTTGCGAACCGGATAGCCATGATGAACTCATTGCTGCTTTGGGCATGGCGCGCGAAAAGAACTTGCCAGTATTGCCGTTAGGGGAAGGCAGCAATATTGTGCTGACGAAAGATTATCCCGGGCTTGTGTTGCGTCTGCTGGATGCCCGCATCCAGCAAGAATCTCTGGATGATGGAACCGTTACTGTGCGTGTTGGTGCAGGCTTGCGTTGGCACAGCTGGGTTGAAAAGTCCCTGGAAGCCGGCTGGTATGGCATGGAAAACCTTGCCTTGATTCCGGGAACAGTCGGCGCGGCACCGGTGCAGAATATCGGTGCCTACGGTGTGGAAATTTCAAAATTCATCAGCAGCGTGCGTGGTGTATTTATCGAGAATGGCGAGATATTTGAGCTGGACAATGCAGCTTGTGAATTCGCCTATCGAAACAGTATTTTCAAACAGGCATTGGCACATAAGACGATTATCACTTCAGTTGTATTCCAGCTGTATACCCAGCCTGTTGTTCGTGCTGATTACGCAGCGTTGCATGATTATCTGGCAGTGCATCATGCTGCTGAGCTAAAAGAGCGGGCCATCACGCCCCAATTGATAAAAGAAGCCGTTTGCGAAGTACGTCGTACCCGTTTGCCGGATCCGAATGTGTTGCCCAATGCGGGCAGTTTTTTCAAGAATCCGCAGATAAGCCCTGAACATTTTTCCCGCTTGCAACAGCAGTATCCGTCAATTGCCTTTTATCCCGGAGAAAATGGGCAGATAAAGATTGCAGCTGCCTGGCTAATAGACCAGCTGGGATGGAAAGGGCGTTGCATGGGTGCTGCCTGCGTGCACGACAGGCAGGCCCTGGTGCTGGTGAATCGCCATGGTGCCAGTGGACTAGATATGCTGGCATTGGCAGAGGCTATTAGCAGTGATGTACGCACCCAATTTGGTATCGATCTCGAAAATGAGCCATGGATATGGTGATCCTGGCTTGTTTTTAAATTGATCAAGGTTTGATGCGGGTGCGGTACCAGTCATGCGTTTTCCGGATTTCTGGCATCAGGACGTCCAGATCAATTTTCTGCAGCTCACTGAAGTCGCAAGAAAATATAAATACATCATCGTTTCTGTATAACGTCTTGTCCTTGCATTGTTGAATAACCATAGCTGAAGCTACATTCATGCCCGGGGATTGTAGCGAAAATACCAGATTGAAGTTGAGTGGTGATCTCCAGCGGTAGTGGTTTTCGTGAAACTCGACATGATCATCAATCAAATCCAGACAGTCTGCAAAATTCTGCGATGTGGGTAACAGATACTCGATATGGCGAGGGTAGCCGCTATAGCCGCATCCTGCGAGTGGTGCGGTAAATGTTGCTTGTTGTATGTAGTTCGTTGCTTGCTCTATTGCGTGTGTCTTCTGTATTGGCATACGGTCAAATTTCATCCATGCCAGTATAGACAGCGATATCAGTACCGATGAAATCGCGAGTCGCATGTATTTTTCCTGTGCAAATTTTGACTGTGACAGGGCAAGCAGGGATATCCAGAGTAGCCACTGGTTCGGGAAATAAAAATGTCCTGGTGACATGGCCATTGAAAATACAGCAAACCATACAAGATAGGCCAGAATGACCATTGAAAAAGTCAATATTACCCAGTTTGATTCAGCTGTATTAACTTTGCGTACTTTCATAACCGTGATCGCAATAGCGCTGATCAGGGAAATAAGTAGCAGCCAGGCAACAATATGCTGCTCATCTGCAGGGGCATCGCCGAGCAGAGGATTCTTTATGCCGTATTCTGCCAGTGACTCTTCAACGAAATAGAGATTTTTATCTGTATTTCTTTCTAGATACAGTGCTTTATCTGACGATTCCTGCCATTGTCCGATTCCTGATCCATGAAAGCGGAAAAAATTGTCGGCGTACTGTTGGTGTGCTGCAACATACTCATTGCTGTAAGTGGCCAATGACTGTTGCCGGTAAAGTTGCCAGCTTCCCTGCAGCAGCAGTACCGGCAGCAGCATGAGAATAAGCAATCTGGGTGATTGCATGAATGAAATGGTATTTTTTACAACTAGCTGCAGCAAAAATAGAAATCCCAGTATCGCAAAAGCAGGTGCCAATAATAATTTGATGTGCAGGCCAATAGCGGTGATCAGGCCAACGGCTATTGCTCTTTTGTGCATTGAATAGAAAGGATTGAAGGCAACCAATGCCGTTAGCAGGAACAGCAATGAGCCGCTGTAATAGCCGATCAGTGATGCAAAATCATTGGGTTTGGAAATAATACAACCGCACACAAGATACAACGCAGCAATCCCGGAATTTCTCCAGTAGGCGCGCACTTGCTGCATACACAGGGCGAGCAGTGCAAGATTGATGACTGCCCCCGTCACGCCGGCTATCCACAATGGATTCCCGAAGAGTTTGATCAGTAATGCGGCGGGCATGAGTAGGGCAGTAGGGCCGGTAAAATCGGGGTTGAAGGGGATTTTTTCGCTGTAACTGGTGGCCCAACCGTAGCCATTGATCCAGTTCTTGGGTACAGACAGAAACAGCGCGTCATCGGATGAAGGGGAGCGTTCAACCCCCAGCCAGAACTGGTAGATCCCCAGCAGCAACAGCAAGGCCATGCTGGCCCGCCAGGCCAACTGGTCTGTCCTTATTCGTTCAATTGCCTTGAAAAACACCCTGTAGACCCCATCTTGCGCCAGTCTGTCCGACAATTCTAACTGTTTTACCGAGGTCTATCGTTATGTCATCCCATCAATCAGAAACCCTGTCATTCCAGACTGAAGCCAGGCAACTGCTGCAACTGATGATCCACTCGCTGTACAGCAACCGCGAGATATTCCTGCGGGAGCTTGTGTCCAATGCATCGGATGCTTGTGACAAGCTGCGTTTTGCGGCGTTGGCCGACAACAGTTTGTATGAAAACGATGGCGATTTGCGCGTGCGCATCAGTATGGACAATACAGCGCATACCATCACCATTGAAGATAACGGCATCGGCATGAGCCGTGAAGATGCAATCTCACATTTGGGAACCATTGCCCGTTCTGGCACTGCCGAGTTTATTAAAAACCTCTCGGGTGACCAGCAAAAAGACACACAGCTGATCGGCCAGTTTGGCGTGGGTTTTTATTCGGCATTTATTGTTGCTGATAAAGTGGAAGTATTCAGCCGCCGTGCTGGTTTGCCTGCCACACAGGGTGTGCATTGGACATCCACCGGCGAAGCAGATTTCTCGATTGCCGATGTGGAAAAAGCAGGGCGTGGTACGCGTGTGGTATTGCATCTGAAAGAAGATGCAAAAGAGTTTGCGGATGACTGGCGTTTGCGCGGCATCATCCGTAAATATTCAGATCATATAGCCGTGCCGGTACAGATGCAGAAATATGTACCGCCTGCCGAAGATGGTGCAGAGTTGCCACCCGGTGAATGGGAAAACGTCAACAGCGCCACGGCATTGTGGACGCGTAGCAAAAGTGAGATCAGCGACGAGGAATACCAGTCGTTCTACCAGCATGTGTCACATGACTATGCCGAGCCATTGAGCTGGAGCCACAACCGCGTGGAGGGCAAGCTGGAATACACCAGTCTGCTGTATATTCCCGAGAATGCCCCGTTTGATCTGTATCATCGTGATGCTGCCCGCGGCCTGAAGCTGTATGTGCAGCGTACATTCATCATGGACAATGCTGAACAGTTCTTGCCGCTGTATTTGCGCTTTGTGAAAGGTGTGGTGGATTCCAATGATCTTTCCCTGAACGTATCCCGTGAAATCCTGCAACAGGATGCAACAGTCGATAGCATGAAAACAGCGCTCACCAAACGTGTGCTGGATATGCTAGAAAAGCTGACGGAAGATCCAGAGAAATACGCAAAGTTCTGGCAAGCCTTCGGCAATGTAGTGAAAGAAGGCATGGTCGAAGATTTTGCCAACCGTGAACGCATCGGCAANNTTGAAGTGCTGCTGATGGTAGACCGTCTGGATGAATGGATGATGGGCAGCTTGCGCGAATACGGTGGCAAATCGTTTGCCGATGTCGCACGCGGTGACCTGGATATTTCTGCACTGAAAAAAGATAAAGCCGGGGATGATATATCGGATGACAACAGTGAGGGTGATGCCGCGTTGCTGGAGCGTTTGAAAACGCTATTAGAAAGTGAAGTAGAAAGCGTACGTTATTCCGCTCGCCTGGTGGATTCACCGGCTTGCCTCGTTGTGGGTCAGGCCGATATGGGTTTGCAGATGCGCCGCATGATGGAAGCAGCCGGCCAAGCCATGCCGCCGAGCAAACCCATCTTCGAGTTGAATGCCAAACACAAGCTGGTGACGCGCATGACCGATACTGCAGACGAAGCACAGTTTGCCGATCTGGCGCATGTGTTGCTGGATGAGGCGCGGTTGTCTGCGGGTATGGCGCTGGAGAATCCGGCCGGCTTTGTGGCGAGGGTGAATCGCCTGCTGGTTTGACTAAATTCGAAAATAGTCACACCAAAAGTGTGATGTACATCACAAAAAGCCCCTGAATTGCATAAGTTCAGGGGCTTTTTTGTTACCCTCCTGAGTTGGTATAGCCCCGTTTTTTCACACTTCGCATAGAGACATCCCATTTATGAAAAAATCCTCCCGTTTTGTATCCACCTGCGCGCTTCCAATATTCCTGCTGGCAGGAGGCGCTGCGAACGCAGCCAATTTAATTCCCACGCGAACATTTAATACGGTTGATTGGGTCTCCACTGGTGGTTTTCAGGTTTGCAGTGGTAATACGGGAGATCTTCCCTGCGTGAATGGAACAGGACAATTGGCATTTTCTAATGTGGAAGCTACGGTGACACGCTCGTTCACTGTTACACCGCCCCTTGATAACGTGAGTTTTTTTGCAAACGGGCAAGGGTATTTCAGTGCAGATCCTGGCACGGTGTATTTGCGTGCTTTTGATGCTATGGACCAGTTACTGGAAGAAACTTTTGTGACTAACAGTTTCCCGAATGGCAGTTCCTTGCCGGTGAGCCTTGTGTTGCAAAATGCCACGGCATTGGCTACAGCCACACGTATCGAAGTGGAGGTTACAGGGAGTGATAACAATGTCTGGGCTGGTAACTACGGCACGGTATTTTTTGGGCTGCAGTTATTTACCAATGATATGGATAAAGATGGTCTTGAAGACAATGTAGATCCATTGCCTGATGATGACAGTTATCTCGGCAGTATCAAAACAGACAAAACCGGCTCATCCGTTGCATTCGCTGGGGACTTCAACGGCGACGGTTACGGCGATTATGTGATCGGCATACCTGGTTACGATTTGCCAGCAACACTGACAACAAAAATCCAGAAAGATGCAGGCCGAGCCGTGGTGATTTCTGGAAAAAACGGCGATGAATTGGCATCTATAGCAGGTTTTGCAGCAAAAAGTGCAATGGGCTTTGCTGTGGCAGGAAACGGCGATATCAATAACGATGGTTTTTCGGATGTCATCGTTGGCGCGCCGCATGTATTCAAAGATTCCGGCAGTGTCACTGTGCTATATGGTCCCGATGGTGGAACGCCATTCAGTTTTTTTGGCCCGCAGGAAAAAGCGTTAATGGGTTCTGCTCTGGCGATGACAGACTGGAATAATGACAACCATGCAGATTTGGTGGTGGGAATTCCGAAAGCCAATGAATCCCTGAATTCAATTCCTGCTGCGGGCTGTGTTGTCATTTTTTCCGGTGATGGTATTGCTCCATTGTTGGGTGCGGATTTTTGTGGCGATAAACCAAAAGCGTATTTTGGCACTTCTGTGGCAGTGGGCGATGTGAATAGTGATGGTGATCCGGATCTGGTTATTGGCGCGCCGAATGATGATGATGTTGTAAACAATCGCAAAGATACTGGCAGCGTAATTGTCTATCTTAATTCCGGTACACCATTGGAGCCAAAATACGGCACGGTGGCAAAAGCTTATCTCGGAAAGTCTGTTGCCAGTGGCGATGTCAATAACGATGGTTATGCTGATGTGTTAGCCGGAGCGCCAGGTGATGACGATAGTGAAGACGCACTAAAAGATACTGGCAGTGTGGCAATTTTTTCCGGCTTTGATGGTTCGCTATTGGCTAAGCAGTACGAAACAACAGCCAAAGCCGGTTTAGGAAACAGCGTT
The DNA here is from genome assembly GCA_002333095.1 of Cellvibrionales bacterium UBA2034. Lineage (GTDB taxonomy): Bacteria > Pseudomonadota > Gammaproteobacteria > Pseudomonadales > UBA7239 > UBA7239. The sequence goes on along the minus strand of DDBK01000120.1, from coordinate 3,188 downwards.
GCAGCGGCGGATGTAAACGGTGACGGTTTTGCAGATATCATTGCAGGTGCATCAAAAGATGATATGCCATCGATACCAAAAATCACCAAAGATACCGGAAGCGTTTCTATCTGGAATGGTGCAGATAATGCACTTATTAGCACATTGTATGGCGATGAATCCAAAGATTATTTTGGAACATCCTTGAGTGCTGGTGATGTGAACAGTGATGGCCATATCGATTTAATTATCGGCATTCCTGGCTTTGATTTGCCGGCAACGCCCACCACAAAGTTGATCAAGGATGCGGGGGCAGTAAAAGTCCTGTCTGGATCAACGTTGTGAGCAGTGGGTATTTGTTGCGAATGGTGTAGGTGAAAAACCAGCCCGTGTTGCCGCAAACCGCATTGCTCAATGTGTTTGATGAGCGCATTTCAACGTACCAGACACACGTCGTGCGTTGCCAGCAGTTGTTCAGCGAAGAGGCGGTGCATGACCTGCGAGTGTCTATCCGCCGGTTGCTGGCAATGCTGGATCTGTTGAAGCAGGTTGCACCTGGATTGCGTCGCCAGAAAAAACTGCGTCGCCGCCTAAAACGCCAACTGGCTGGGCTGGGCGCCTTGCGCGACACACAGGTGATGTTGGCGACAGTGCGCGCTATGAAAGGCAAGCCCCCTGCAGGCCACCAGGCTTTTGTGGCAGACCTTCTGCAGCAAGAAGCGCACCATTTGCTGGATGTAAAAGACCGGTTACTGGAGTGCCCGTCACGCAAGATCAACCGGCGACTGCACCAGACGCGCAAACAGTGGAAGGCAGTAGTCAGTGACATAAACGTGCAGCAGGCCATCCGGCGGGCAGTGGATGCGGCGTATGCGAATGTCTGCGTTCGGGACAGGCGAGCGCGCCAGGATAATGCGGCCAGCATCCATCGGGTACGGATTGCCTTCAAGCATTTCCGCTATCTGGTGGAAATCATGCAGCAGGTACAGCCGGTTTATCCTGCCAGAACCATCCATGCCATGCGCCAGTACCAGACTCTGCTGGGCGATATCCAGGATGCCGGGGTGCTACAGGCCAGCGTGGCAGTATTTGCTGGCGTGGATGTCTTGCCACTGCAACTTTATGCCCGCCAGCGCTACACCGTATTAACGGGCCGTTATTGGCGGCAAAGGGAGAAACTGGCAGGCTTCCAGCTCCCTGCCAGTCAGGCGGTCAGTGTATAATCAGCGCTCTTTTTTGCTGATATTTCGTATATTCCATGCCCTCAATAAAAAGTTGCTCCCAGATCCGTCAGGCTTTCCTCGATTTCTTTGCTGGCAAGGGCCACGCCGTGGTCGCCAGCAGCTCACTGGTGCCTTACGAAGACCCGACCCTGTTGTTCACCAACGCCGGAATGAACCAGTTCAAGGACTGCTTCCTGGGTCTGGAAAAGCGTGACTACACCCGTGCCGTGACCTCGCAAAAGTGTGTGCGCGCCGGCGGCAAGCACAACGACCTGGAGAACGTGGGCTACACCGCGCGCCACCACACCTTCTTCGAGATGCTGGGCAACTGGAGCTTCGGCGACTACTTCAAGCGCGAATCGCTGAAGTGGGCCTGGGAGCTGCTGACCGAGGTGTACAAGCTGCCGCCCGAGCGACTGCTGGCCACGGTGTACCAGGAGGACGATGAGGCCTACGACATCTGGACCAAGGAAATCGGCCTGCCGCCCGAGCGCGTCATCCGCATTGGCGACAACAAGGGCGGCCGTTACAAGAGCGACAACTTCTGGATGATGGCCGACACCGGCCCTTGCGGCCCGTGCAGCGAAATCTTCTACGACCATGGCGACCACATTGCCGGCGGCCCCCCAGGCAGCCCTGATGAAGACGGCGACCGTTTCATCGAAATCTGGAACAACGTGTTCATGCAGTTCAACCGCACGGCAGATGGTGTGTTGCATCCACTGCCTGCGCCGAGTGTGGATACCGGCATGGGGTTGGAGCGTATTTCTGCGGTGATGCAGGATGTGCATGCCAATTATGAAATTGATTTGTTTAAAGCGATTCTGATGAGCGTCGCTGCATTTACTGGGGAGCCTGATTTCAAAAATCCCTCAAATCGGGTTATTGCTGATCATATTCGTTCTTGTGCATTTCTCATTGCGGATGGAGTTGTGCCATCGAATGAAGGCCGTGGGTATGTATTACGCCGGATTATTCGCAGGGCAGTGCGGCATGGTCACAAGCTAGGTGTTAAGGGGCCATTTTTTAATCAGCTGGTTGCCCCATTGGCTAGTGAAATGGGTGATGCATATCCCCAGTTGCGAGAGATGCAGCAGCACATTCAGCAAACACTCAAAACAGAGGAAGAACAGTTTGCGCGTACTCTTGATAAAGGTATGGGAGTGCTAGAAGAAAAACTTGCTGCTATGGAAGGAAAAGTCATTTCAGGAGAAGTGGTTTTTCTTTTGTATGACACCTTTGGCTTCCCGATGGATCTCACAGCCGATATCGCCCGTGAACGCAATCTCACCGTGGATGAAGCCGGTTTCGAAGCCGAGATGGACAAGCAGCGTGAACGCGCACGTGCCGCCGGCAGTTTCGAACTGGATTACAACAAACTGGTCCGCATTGATGCTGAAACTGCCTTTACCGGTTATGAAGCCGTTGCAGGGCAGGGGAAAGTCGTGGCGCTGCTACGCGGTGCTGAGCATGTGACTGAATTGCGCGAAGGCGAAGAAGGGGTGGTTGTACTCGACAGCACGCCATTTTATGGCGAGTCTGGCGGTCAGGCCGGTGATACCGGCTACTTGTCTACAAAAACAGTGCGCATCGATGTACACAACACAACAAAGACCAGTGGCGCATTCCTGCATCACGTGGTGGTGGTGCATGGAACAGTAAAGATGGGCGATACGCTGGACGCGCATGTTGCCGGTGACATTCGCCAGGCCACTGCACTGAACCACTCCGCTACGCATTTATTGCACGCAGCGTTGCGCAAGGTGCTGGGTGAGCATGTGCAGCAGAAGGGTTCACTGGTGGATAACCAGCGCCTGCGTTTTGATTTTGCACAGCCAGAACCGGTTGGTGCAGAGCGTCTGCGTGAAATTGAAATGCTGGTCAATGATGAAATTCGCCGCAACACAGCCATTGAAACCACCATTGGCGATATGGATGTGGCGAAAGCCAAGGGCGCCATGATGTTGTTTGGCGAAAAATATGGCG
>DDBK01000074.1 GCA_002333095.1 Cellvibrionales bacterium UBA2034 | reverse complement strand
GGCCTTTGCATGTTTACGGGGTGGGATTATGACGATCAAGGCAGACAAGTGGATCAGGCGCATGGCGCTGGAGCATGGCATGATCGAGCCATTCGAGGCCGGACAGATGCGCGAGCCGGAACCGGGCAAGAAAGTCATTTCCTACGGCACGTCGAGCTACGGCTACGATGTGCGCTGTTCTGACGAGTTCAAGATTTTTACCAACGTGCACTCTGTGACGGTGGATCCNNATGAAAAGAGTTTTGTCGATATCAAGAGCGATGTCTGCATCATTCCGCCAAATTCTTTTGCGTTGGCGCGGACTGTGGAGTATTTCCGCATCCCCCGTAATGTGCTGACTATCTGTCTCGGCAAGTCCACTTATGCACGTTGCGGCATCATTGTGAATGTCACACCACTGGAGCCGGAATGGGAAGGGCATGTGACATTGGAATTTTCCAACACTACCAATCTGCCCGCAAAAATTTATGCCAATGAAGGTGTCGCACAGATGCTGTTCTTTGAATCAGATGAAGTGTGTGACGTCTCATACCGCGATCGTGGTGGAAAGTATCAAGGGCAGCGCGGTGTAACCTTGCCCAGGGCCTGACTTATTTTGTCAGTTGGCTGATCTTCCGCCGGAATATGATATAGCCTCCTTCGCGTTGTTCGGCAATTTCATAATCCTGCTCGATCATTGATGCGAGTGCTTTGAACTCCCATAGGCGATTGCCGCCGCCTGGATGCAGAAATTGCTCCATATACACAATGAATTGCGGTTTTTTTTCTTCCAGATCCAGGATAAATTCTTTCCGCAGCGCCTGTGTTGCAGGCGATGCCGGCTCCATAAAGAGCGGCACATCAATCAGGTGGCGCGTTGCAGACGTGGTTCTTGCCATGAGCAAGGCAGCTTGCCCATCACCTGCCATATCCAGCATCTGAACGGTATCTGTTGGCTGGGTTTTTTGCCCCACCAGGAAATTTGCCACTTGCCTGGCGCGCCAGTTCTGGGGTTCGCGTTTCTCCTTGTTGTACGCGGACTGCATCTGCATGATGCTGATATTGGCCAGTGAATATCCTGTAAAAATAACGGGTACTAGTAAAAAAATCGCCAGTATTGATTTTCGATAGGAAGCATTTTCCGGTGGAGATGTCAGCAATAATACTATGCAAAGAATTGTCCAGAACGCCGAAGGAAACATATGGTTCAGCCAGAATTTTCCTGCGATGACTTCGTAAACAGTGAATGAAAATGTCATGGCAGCTATTTGTATGATGCGTTGCCTGGCAATCCTGTCGCCAGATTTCATGAGCCAGGCCCAGATCAGGCCGGGGAGTGACAATAAAACAGCTCCGCCGCCATACATCACGTAGTTTTTCAGGAGAGTGTGCAGTTTTTCTGTGGTGCTGTCGTAATGGTAAAGGTCATACCGGCTATTGGTGTAGATAGGCACAAAGGATTTGTAAATGTTTATGAAGTCCTGAACCCCGCCGTTTTTTAATATCCATAAAAATGGTAGAGAAGAAATGATTGTCATGCTGATGAGAAATATTGCAACAGGATTTAATTGATCTCTAGTATCTTTCTTTGTGCCGCGCTGCCATATGCACAGTAGAAGAGCAGGCACTATGACCACAGCATTCGGCTTCATACTGCAGGCTATAGCGGCAAATAACCCTGCCAGTGCTGTTTCCCATGGCAAGGGTCGAGTGTTTGATGTGTTGAAACTGGATGTAGCAAATATAAAAGCAGCAGCGGCAGGTAGCAGGCAAAGAACATCGCGCTCCAGAGTAAATTCTCCCCCATTTATCAGATAAAGCTGGATAAATACGCATGGCGCCAGCACGGCCGCAGGTCGGGATATGGGAGAGAGTATTTTCCAGCTAGCTGCGCCTAACAGCAGAACCAGACACAAATCCACAAAACGCAGAGGCAAGGCTTCGTACCCTAGCAAATGACCGAGCGCGCTGTGAAAAAGAAAAGGTGCTGGAAAATTGACATCAAAAATATCGCGATACAATACAAAGGATTTTTCATTGATTAGCCATGCGCTGTAATGCAGCATAGCCAGGTCGGCAGAGATGGGATGGTTCAGGGATAGCACAAATGTTGCAATAGCTGCGGCCAATGCAACTACAACCAGGCTCCATGCAATATAGCAATGCATCCGGTTAATCATTGGCAGCTCACGAGTTTCCTGATTCATCCGTTTTTTGTGGAGGAATATTCAGTTTTTTCCCTTCAAAGCGGAAAACCTGGGGTTGGCTTTCGCGCAGTGGGCGGGCTTTCTCTTCGTCTGTAGTAGGCATCCAGTCCACAAAGTTGCGCCAGCCTTCATAATTCTCGGATTTCTGTCTTTCAATCACGTAGTAATATACCGCCAGTGAATTGCGTCGACGGTCTTCCGGGCATTCCAGTGGATATGGATGTCCATGATAGGTGTTGGTGCCGGTAAGAAAAAATGCAGCGCGGTTGAAAACTGGCGCAATCCTCACTTCGCAATGCGTCAGTTTTTTGTCCCACAATTCAAGGTGACCACCCCATTCTTCTTTCCAGTCACGATTGAGAAAGTAGATCATGTTGAATATCTGGTCGACTTTTTTATTCGGGTGTCGCGACTTGTCTGCGTGAATCATCAGTTTCCCACCGCGACCGGTGGANNTGGAGACCGCAGCCGCGGAAATGCGGGTCGACAATCAGCCCGGCTTGCCCCGTAAGTGTTGTCAGGAAACGGATAAAGGTTGAGCTGTTAAACTCGTGCATGACATGGCGTGTCAGCGGTGCAAATTGTTCTTCGTTCGAGTGACCGAGCTTGTGCATGGTTTGCAATGTGGCACGATCCCCGCCGCGTTCCCATGGGATATCCCCAGGCCCGGGGAATTCATCCGCCAGCATATTTGCAATGTCATCTGGCAGGAAATTGTCGATGTATGTGTGGCGAAACGGCTTTGCATTTTTGAACGATTCTGCGTGTTGTTGAGCCAGAGCCTGCATGCGGTCATGGTTAAGGTAAAACGCTGGAATCATTTTCACGCCTGCACTCCTGAATGTCGTTCCGCGCTCAGATATCCGCAGCTTGTGATGCCGCATTGCCTGTGTAAGTGGCAGGTGTCAGTGCTTTCAGCTCGGCTTTTGCTTCTGCTGGAATATCAAGCGCCTCGATAAAATCCTGAAGCAGCGCCCGGGTCATGGCCTGGCCACGTGTCAGTGCTTTCAGTTTTTCGTAAGGCTCTGGTACGCCATAGCGTCGCATGACTGTCTGGATCGGTTCAGCAAGTACTTCCCAGCTATTATCCAGATCATCAGCCAGACGCTTCTCGTTCAGTTCCAGTTTGCCAAGGCCTTTTAATGTTGCCTCGTACGCAATCGCGCTGTAGGCAAACCCCACACCCATATTCCGCAGCACAGTGGAATCGGTGAGATCACGCTGCCAACGTGATACAGGCAACTTGCTTGCCAGATGTCCCAGCATCGCATTAGCGAGACCAAGGTTGCCTTCAGAGTTTTCAAAATCGATAGGGTTTACTTTGTGTGGCATGGTGGATGAGCCAACTTCACCTGCTATCACTTTCTGTTTGAAGTAACCCAGTGAGATGTATCCCCAGATATCGCGGTCAAGGTCAATCNNGCAGAAAAATGGGCGTTATAGTTGCCAACGGCGCCATTAATTTTGCCGAGCAGGGGGACGGCCATTATTTGTTCGCGCTGGCGCCGTAAACGAGCAACTACGTTTGCGAGTTCCTTGCCGACTGTCGTGGGCGACGCAGTCTGTCCGTGAGTGCGGGCCAACATTGGTACAGTGGCAAATTCGTGACTCAATGCGGTGAGTTTTTCAATAATCTTCTCTGCCAGCGGCAGCAAGCAGGCGTTGAGTCCATCCCGCAACATCAGGGCGTGAGACAGATTGTTGATATCCTCCGAAGTNNTCCTTGATGAAATATTCAACGGCTTTTACGTCGTGGTTGGTTGTGCGTTCAGTGGCTTTGATTTGCTCGGCTTGTGCCAGGCCAAAGTCACTGAGGATTTGTTCGAGCCTCATCTCTGCTGCAGGTGAAAAAGACGGTAACTCTTCAATGTAGGGGTGGCGGGCCAACTGTTGCAGCCAGCGGATTTCGACCAGTACGCGGGCGCGGATCAGCCCGAATTCACTGAAAATGCCTCGCAAGGCCTCCACTTTGTTGCCATAGCGTCCATCTATCGGTGTAATGGCTGTCAGTGCAGAAAGGGGCAGGTTGTGCGTCGTGCTCATGCAGTATTCCGGGACATTCTTAAGGTGCGGCATTGTAACTGATGCCACTGGTTTCTGCCGTTGGGGGCATCCTGTGAAACGCTCTGATTAATTAATACGGTGTTCCACAGTTAACAGTAGCTAACTTTGTTATACACATGCTGGGATGATCATAAGTAAAAACCTCACGATGAATGTGATTGGTCATGTTGTTTGTAAGGGAAGTCATTTAACTCATTGATTTTTAATTATTTTACGGGCTGATCATTTTTTGATCAATCTGATATGCAGGCTTGAGCTGTCTGGCATTGGGGTGCTTTTTCTAGCTCAACTAACAGAGTTATCCACAGAAACTGTGGACAGTCATAGTGGGCATTGTATGCCCTGCTTGAATATTTTTGCGGGCGAACTGGCAATAAGGGCTGTTGTATATTGACGCTGCTGTTAAAGTAACGGCCAGAGTCATTTCAGTGGCCTCCATGAAGGGGGCTTCGTGGTCGAAGTGAGGGGGGCGCTACCTGTGTCTGAAGTGGATGCGAAAGAATTACTGAAACGCGGCAATGACCCGCTGGTGTGGGATCTGGAAAAAATTCAGAACCGCTCGCGTGCTATTGCCTTCATCATGCAATTCAAGAAGACGCTGTGTGTCTACTCTGGTCCAGTGCAGCAGCTGTACAGTAACTACGATATTTTTCTGCCTGAGCATGAAGAGCGAAAGCTGGTTATTCTTCCGAATCCCAATGCTCACCATGATATTTTCTTCAAGATTCCGGAGAGTGCTGTTACGCCAACTGGCCTCAATATCATTCCTGGGGCTTTGATTGGTAAACAGGGCTTGTATATTGCCATGCCGCCCAAGAGCCCCAATGAACCGCCCAAGACGATGCCTTTGACTGTGGGTCTCCATGCAATTATGAAGCGGCACACCCCAGAGCGGCCGTTTCTGCCCGTGCTGACGAAAGGCGATTTGCGGGAATTCCAATCGGATATTCCTTGCGTTCACCTTCACAAGATCAACATAGACCGCATTGCCGGGCTGTCCAGCCTGGAGCTGCAGAGTATTATCCGTGCGGTCAGTGAAAAAATATCTGTG
>DDBK01000138.1 GCA_002333095.1 Cellvibrionales bacterium UBA2034 | reverse complement strand
CATTGCTCTCAAAGTCTGCGATTCGACACAACATCAGGCTCAGGCTCAGGGGGATCCCCTGCTGCTGGCTTTGGCCATCCGCAACCTGCTGGAAAATGCTCTCCAGTTTGCTGATCAAGACTCAACCATCACAGCCGGCATTTCCCGTGCTGATGACAGACTGGTTATCAGCATCCAAAACGAGGGGCCTGTGATACCCGATTATGCATTGCAGCGTTTGGGAGAGCGGTTCTACTCCCTCCCACACCCGGATGGCAGCAAAGGCACCGGCCTCGGGCTGGCCTTTGTGCGAGAGATTGCTGCATTGCACGGTGGCAGTTTCAGCATTACCAATGTTAGCAATGGCGTTCGTGCCAAGCTGTATTTACCTCCGGCATAATCCCTTCCTCACACAATCCTCACAATCAGCTCATCCATCCCCCATACAGCAAGGCCAGACTGAACCTGTCCACATAACGGAGGGTTGGTCATGAAATTTTTTCTCAGTAAAGCATTTGTGTTGTTAATCGTTTTTGCACTAGTACAGATACCTGTACGCTGGATTGAAAATATCACTCATGAACGCATGTCGTTCAAAAGTGAGGCTACACAATCAGTGAGTCGCAGTTATGCCGGCAATCAGTATGTTTCTGGTCCTGTGCTGATGATCCCTTACACCCACACATATTGGGAACCTGTTCTCAACAAGGACGGCAACCCTATAGGGCGCGAACAGCATAAACTCACTGGCACCATCAGCATCCTGCCCAAGACACTGGCGATAGATAATGATGTTACGGTAGAAGAACGAAAAGTTGGCATCTTTCCAGTGCCGGTCTTTAAAGCCGCTATAAAAATCAAAGCCGATTTCAGTTGGAGCGAACAGCCCATCCCTGTAACACTCAAATCCACTGAAGACACACTGGTGTGGGGAGAGGCCTATCTATCACTGCCTATCTCTGATCAGCACGGCATCAAAAACATTGCTGCCATGCTGTGGAACGGCGAGAAAGTCCAATATAAGCCAGGCTCGAGAAGCCGACTGTTTAACGAACAAGGCATCAGCGCTGCAGTAAATGCCACACCGAATGGCGGGGAAGCTGTAGCGAATATTGAATTGTCACTGATTGGCACATTACTGATTCGTAACTTACCTACAGCCGAACAGACCACTGTGAACTTCAAAAGCAACTGGCCAAACCCTCAATTCACTGGAACACAGCTGCCCGATACCCGGGATGTCAGCGCCAATGGCTTCGCTGCCACTTGGCTGTCAACAGCACTGGCTACCAATATCGGCTCATTGTGGAAAGCGTGTACAACATCATCAATGAATCAAGAAGCTTACAATAATCCATGTAATGCGATACAGAATGAAAGCGTTGGCGTGACCATGATCGATCCCACCAATTTCTACACCAAGATGACTCGTGCATTGAAGTACGGCTTTTTGTTCCTAGCGATTACCTTCGTGGCATTCGTGTTGTTTGAGGTGTTGTGTGATCTGCGCATACACCCTGTGCAGTACACCCTGCTGGGCATCGCCTCGGGTATTTTCTTCCTGTTGTTATTGAGCCTTGCGGAGCAGATCGGGTTTGCCATGGCTTATGCGGCAGCGGCTGGAGCATGTCTGGTGCTACTGACAGTGTATGCACATGCACTTCTCAAAAATTGGAAGAGAACCCTGAGTTTCTCGGCCATTCTGGCGACACTATACGGCGTGCTCTTCACTATATTGCAACAGGAAGATGCTGCACTACTGACCGGATCCTTGCTCATCTTCGGCTTGGTGGCAGTCACCATGATGATTACCAGAAATATTGACTGGTACGCATGGCAGGAAAAGTTTTCCAAGGCGCCATAACTCACCCAGCAGTCAAAGCACCAGAGGCGTTATCCAGCGCCTCTGGTACGTTGACTCAAGTTAAAAACAGCCCCACTTACCCTGATGATCTTGCAGAAAATACACCCTGTCACTGACCAAAAGCAGCATATGATTTACTGATTCTTTGCACATTCGGACGGGTAATTTACAAATCAGAAACTTGAGTAAATATTTTTTGAAAAACAAAACTCAGGGTAATTTTTAGAAGCGAATCAACAACCAATGCGCCCAAGGAGTGAGCGCTGTGCAAACTTCATACTTTGTCCGATCAGGATAATATTGTCTGCATCTTTGTCAGTAATACCTGTTTTTGCATCCGTGATGTATGCGGGTGAATTGACTGGAAAATGCGTTCGCTTATCATCAATGGCTATCCAGGGCACATGCGACCATTCGCGGCTTTTTAGAAAATCTATGATTTCATGAAAGCGAGGGTGTTTCTTCTGGAGATCCAGCTCATGCACAGGCGTGCTATCGATAATCCTGTCTTTAAACCATTTGTTAAATTTTTCGATGCCAAAGTCCATTCTCCATGCAGTAGATAACACAATATTTGCCTCAAGCTCATCCAATATACGATTTACAGCATGTATCGCTTCTGGCCTGAATTTCTCATGTTCACTTGCCCTTGTTGGATGCAATACACCATCAAAATCTAGGAAGACTATAAATGTTGGGACGCTATTATTGGGCAGATTCATAAATCACTCCTTGTTAGCCAAAGTGCATTCACGCCGGAATGACACTCCAATGGATTAGAAAAACTCCAGTATCGACTGCATAGCGGTTTCAACTTATCCAGAATGGCGTCTACTCTGCCTATCGGGCTATGCAATACCAGAAAATGGACCATGATGTCTTCGCCATATTCAAGGCAACCGCC
>DDBK01000186.1 GCA_002333095.1 Cellvibrionales bacterium UBA2034 | reverse complement strand
CCAACAAACGTGTTGCCAATATCCTGAGTAAATCTGCTGATGGCGCCAGTGCTCACATTGATGTTAATGATGCCCTGTTGCAGGAAGAAGCCGAGAAAAATCTGGCGCAAGCGCTGGCTGCAAAAACGACGGTGGTGGCTCCACTGTTTGCTGCGCGGGACTACACGGCGACACTGGCCTCGCTGGCCGATTTACGTGAGCCAGTGGATGCATTCTTTGATCAGGTCATGGTTATGGCTGAAGATGAAAAATTGCGTAACAACCGCCTGGCATTGCTGTCCCGATTGAGCGCGTTGTTTCTGCAAGTCGCCGACATTTCACAGCTCGTGCAAGAGAAAAAATAATGATGAAAGTGGTAGTGCTGGATCGTGACGGCGTGATCAACGAAGACTCGGATGCATTCGTCAAGACACTGGATGAGTGGATACCTATTGATGGCAGCATCGATGCCATCGCGCGGCTTTATGAACACGGCTTCACCATCGCGGTTGCCACTAACCAGTCCGGTATTGGTCGCGGTCTGATCAGTGAAGATGCGATCGAGCAGATGCATGAAAAATTGCTGGAGCTGGTGCGTGAAGCTGGTGGGGATATTGCGACCATAGCTTATTGCCCGCATAAGCCCGATGATTATTGCGATTGCAGAAAACCGCAGTCCGGTTTGTTTGACCAGATTGCTGCCACTATTGGCTGTGATCTCGAAGGCGCCTGGACAATCGGGGACAGTTTACGGGACTTGCAGGCTGGCGTTGCACGCGGTTGTATACCGATACTGGTACGAACAGGTAAAGGCGCAAACACCGAAATGCAACTGGAAGAGCATGCTGACGAATTTGAAGGCGTGGAAGTGTTTGATAACCTGGATGAAGCCGCAGATTATCTGATCCAGCAAACCCCCGCTGACATTGTGCAGGATTGGCTTGATGAAGAATATTGAGGTGAGCGCTGTACGCAAAGCATGGTATGCACTGCGCTCGGCCATTTTTTATGTTGGTTACGCGTTGTGGACATTATGGTTTGGTATCACTACACCACTGTTCGTCAAATGGCTGGGGTATCGCGCTTGTGTGCGTTATATCAACTGGTGGAATCTTGGCGTGATTACGTGGTTGCGTTGGGTGTGTGGTGTGCGTTACCGCGTCGAGGGCTGGGAAAATGTTCCGCCTCGCCCGTTTGTGGTGGTAGCAAAGCATCAAAGTGAGTGGGAAACATTTTATTTGCAGTTACCGTTTGCGCCTGTTTGCACCATTCTTAAAAAAGAATTGATAGAAATGCCGGTGTTTGGTTGGGGGTTGGCAACTGTCAAGCCAATTGCCATTGATCGCAGCGCACGCCGTGAATCACTGAAACAGATTGTTGATGACGGTTGTTCACGTTTGGCAGAAGGCATTTCGGTGCTGATCTTTCCGGAAGGCACGCGAACCGATGTGGGCAAAGTGGGGCGCTATGCACGCGGTGGTGCAGATCTTGCGCACAAGGCGAATGTGCCGATGTTGCCAGTGGCGCACAACGCGGGCGAATGCTGGCCCGGGAAACAATTTATCAAATATCCCGGTTTGATCACTGTATCTATTGGTGCGCCGATACAAGAAGAAGGCGTGGACAGCAAAACGCTGATGACGCGAGCAGAAACATGGATAGAAGCTGAAGTGAAACGTGTATCGCAGTACCAGTGATGGCTGGTTAAACCAACAAAACGGCACACGCCCGCGCGAGCGCCTGTAACACACCCTCCGGTACAGAACGGCTGGGCCACTGGCCGATCAAGCGGTTATCAACAAATCCACGCAATGCCGCAAAAAAAATCTGCCGGGCCGCTGCACTGCCGGCATGCCCTTCTGGAAATTCAGGAAAAATCCCCTGCCACAGTATTGCCATGCGTTCCGCCCAGCGGTTCACGTAAAGCCGGGTATCCAGGGCCAGCTCGGGGTCGCGCGACAGGTTCATCAGCAATTCCATCGTAGCCAGNNCAATTCCATGGTGGCCAGATAGGCAGGGTGGTTCAGCAGCTCCCACAGACTGTCTGCCAGCAAGGCCAGCCTTTCTGGCACGGGTTTACCTTTGCCGCGTTGTGCGATCTGGTCGAGTTGCAGTACGTAGGCATCAATAATTGTGTCCAGTACAGCGCGGTAAATACCGGCGCGATCCCCGAAATGGTACTGGATCACGCCCCAGCTTAACCCGGCAGCACGGGCAATCCGGTTGCTGGTGGCGCGGTGGTAGCCTTCGGTGGCAAGACAGTGAATGGCTGCATCAATAACGGCCTGACGGGTCTTTTCACTGGTGCGGGACAGGGTTTTGCGATTCATGGCTTCTCAGCAGTTTGCTGCGTTGACAATAAAATTATAGCTTGTACTATAAATTAAATCACCCAGACAGGAACCTTGTCATGCCATACACCCGCGAAGAACTCGAAAAAACCATGGACACCTGGCTCAAGGCCAACCAGACAGCTGAACAGACAGGGGACTGGCGCTGCCTGGCCGATTGCTATACCGAGGATTGTTACTACGCGTGGGATATTCCCGGCGGCCTGTATGAGGCGCGAGGCCGTGAAAATATCCGTGCCACTTGCGTCGGGGATGCGATGGACCCTTACGCGGGCTGGACGTACCCATACGAAAAAATTGTGATCGACGAGAAAAAAGGCGAGGCATTCTGCTGGTGGTGGCAGGTGCCCCCCGGCAACCTGACAAATGCCGATGGGTCGCCCATGCGCGTGATTGGCGCATCATGGTTCAAGTACGGCGGCAACCACCAGTGGAAAGAACAGCGTGATTTCTACGATTTCCAGAAAACGATGGAGTTCATCGACCAGTGTGCTGACAAAGGCGTATTGAGTCCTCTGGCGATGGAGCGTCGTCAGGAGCGGAACAAGATGATGATCAAGATGCTGGAAGCGCGCCTTGAGTACCTGAAGAAAAGCGTGGGCGAAGCCTGAAGTTTTTGGGAGAAAGACATGAGCAAAACGATACCCAAGGCTAGCGGCGCCAAACCGGAAACGGGTCACATGGAAGAATATCAGGCCAACCAGCCTGCATTCCTGAAGCGCATTCGTAAAGAATGCGGCGAGTTGGCCGAATATAATCTGATGGGCCAACCGCATGTGTTGATGAGCGGTCCTGATGCACAGGAAGCCTGGTGTCGCGCGCCGGATGAAGTGCTTGGCCAATCCGCTGCATACAAAGGGGTGGTGCCAATTTTTGGCAAAGGCGTGTTGTTTGATACGTCACTGGATCGTCTGAAACAGCAATTAAAAATCCAGGTCGATGCACTGCGCTATCAGAACATGAAAGCGTACGCGAAAGTGATCGCCGATGAAGTGCGCGACTTCACCAATAAATGGGGTGAGAGCGGTGAACTGGAAATGGTGGATGAGTTTCTGCGAATGACACTCTACACATCCACGAGTTGTCTGCTCGGTGTAGACTTCCGGCGCAATATGACCGATGAATTCAGCGCGCTATATCGTGACCTGGAACATGCAGTGATTGCGATTGCATTTATTGATCCCTATCTGCCGTTGCCGGAGTTTGAAGCGCGGGACAAGGCACGCGCGCGGCTCGGCGAAATCGTTGAGGATATTGTAGCCAAACGTCGCGCATCCACAGAAGAGTACAGCGATGCATTGAATACATTCATGACGGCGAGTTACACCGATGGCACGCATATGTCGCCGCATGAAATCACCGGATTGTTGATTGCCACTATGTTCGCAGGTCACCATACCAGCTCCGGGACAGCGACGTGGACATTGATTGAATTCCTGCGCAACCCGCAATTTATGGAAGAAGTGCGGCAAGAACTGGTCGAGGTGTTTGCAGACGGGGGTGACGTGTCGCATCACGCCATGCGAGGCATGCCAAAAATGGAAGCATTTATACGGGAAGTATTGCGAATCCATCCACCACTCTCGACGTTGATCCGTGTAGTGGAGCAGGATTTCGAGTACAAGGGCACTGTTATACCCAAGGGTTATCGTGTGGTGATGTCACCTGGCGTGGCGCACAAGATTGCAGAAGTATTTCCGGATCCTGAAAAATTTGATATGCATCGCCCTGAACCGGAACATTTGTTTGCATGGGTGGCATTCGGCGGCGGACGCCATAAGTGTGCAGGGAATGCGTTTGCTATCCTGCAATTGAAAGCTATTTTTGCCACCTTGCTGCTGGATTTTGATTTTGAGTTAGCCAATGCTGCCGATGAATATATGGATGACCATACGGGTATGACAGTCAAGCCGAAAGCGCCAATGACCGTGCGTTTCAAACGCAAGAAAAAATAAGGGAATACTATGCGTATAAAAGTTGATCTGGATTTATGTCAGGGCCACAGCGTATGTATGGAAGAATGCCCTGAAGTGTTTGACGTGCGTGATCAAGTTGGCGGCTATCATCAGGTAGTGGTATTGATGGAAGAGCCGCCAGAAGCGTTGCGCGCAAAAGTGATGAATGCCGTGCGCGGTTGCCCCAATCGCGTGATCACGGTCGAGGGCTGATCGCATGCGTGTGCTGGTGACAGGCAGTACAGGCTTTGTCGGCTTTCATGTTGTGAAAGCGCTGAAAAAAAGCGGGCATACCGTTGTTGCATTGGTGCGCAGTGCAGACAAGGCGCAGCAACTCTACAGCAAACACGGGATCGTGCTGGATCATCTCGTGGTAGGTTCGGTTTCAGACAACAGAATTGTGCGTGAGGCGCTGCATGGTTGCGATGCAGTGGTACATGCGGCTGCGATTACCCCGATGCAGGCTGCCAATGAGCAGGATCTGTTTGCGACCAACGTCACTGGTGTAAAGAATGTGATTGGCACGGCGTGCGCGTGCGGCATCAACAACATTGTCTATGTCTCGAGCATCACAGCCATTTTCAATACCGATGCATCGCGTATGACACCGGATGCGCCGGTAGCCAGATCGAAACACGCGTATGGACTCAGCAAAGCACAGGCAGAAGACTATGTGCGCGGTGTGCAGGCGCAAGGCAAAGCGGTGAAAACAGTGTACCCGGGCGGCATTATCGGGCCGGATGATCCGGGTATGTCTGCAACACTGATGTCATTGGTCTATCGAATGACGCAAGGTTTCCGCATCACCAGCGGAGGAACGCAGCAGATTGATGTGCGTGATCTGGCAGCATTCATTGTGGCGTTGCTGGAAAAAAATGACGGGAAGCCCGCAAGGTATTTTACGGCGGGTCACTACATGAGCTGGACTGCGTTTGCCGACTTGCTTGATAACATCAGTGGCGCGCAATTGCAGCGTAGCAAGACCCCGGGGTTTGTGCTGCGTTTGACAGGACATATCTACGATATCAAACGCCTGTTCAAACCTGTGCCTTCACCGATTTCCGCTGAGACCATGCGTTATGCTACCCAGTGGCCCGAAGTAAAAAATGCTGAAGCCATCAGTGCGTTGGGTGTGGGATTGCGGCCTTCTGCAGAAACTTTCACGGATACATTGCGCTGGATGGGTGAAAGCGGGCTGTTGGATAAAAAACTACTGCCGAAATTATTCTCATAATAAATAAAAACGTGGAGTATGTGCTGATATGAATGATCAAGTTGCCAGCCGCTGGGGTTACTGGTTTTCACGCAACCCGGATAAAGCCTGGGGTGAAAAATTTTTTCTCGCATACATTCCGTATTTCTTCGGCTTGAATGGTGCCAAGCAGGCGATGGGCTGGATGAACGTCAATACATTCTGGCATGTTGCACAGAATGTGGCGCTATTGTTGCCGTTGATTATTATCCCGGCCATTTTCAGGCCTGCAAAAACAGGAAGGGCCTGGTGGGATAACTATGCAGTCAAGATGGTCTTGTGGATGTTTGTTTACAACTTCGTAGCCACATATTTTCTAACAGAATATTTCTTCGATGTGCTGGGTATGGTGTATTACTTCCCGCAGGTGACACTATCACTGGATTCGGCGTTGTTGGGCAGTGGCCAACAAGTGGTTCCCGTGGGTATGTATTTCAATGCGCCAGCTTTCTTTGTGGTGTATCACACATTGGCAGTACTGATGATGCGCCGTGTCTTGACGTTACCTCTCGGGGTATTGCGCCCACTACTGACGGTAGTGGTAGTGGTTTCTGTGGCGTATCTGATGGCGTATCTGGAAACACGCATGGTCGCAACAGACGCCAATGCGCCATATTTCAAATACAACGACCTGGCATTTATGCTGAAGTACGGTTCGATGTTTTATGCCTGTTATTTTATACCGAGCTTCCCGCTGGTGTTTGGATTAGAGGAGAACAAGGGTGACATCTGGCCAGTGCGCAAAATTGTCCTGGAGGCACTGGCGGCGGGCATGCTGGCATTTATTCTTGTCGATTTTGCCACTCATTTCATGCGCGCCTTTTCCGGTGTTGCTGTATGAAGTTCTGGCAATCACTGGCGTTTTGCGAACTGGACCAAACTGTTGAATTGGCAAAATTTTCTGAGGAACTGGGTTTTTATGGCGTGTCATTTGGCGACCACCTGATTACCACCAAGGATCAGGTAGATGATTACCTTTACACGCAGAGCGGCCAGGTGTTCTGGCATCCCGATACGCACTGGCCTGATCCCTGGGTCATTGCAGCAGCATTGGCGCGTGAAACAAAACACCTGCATTTCCTGACAACCATATATGTATTGCCAATGCGCGACAGCTTTAATGCAGCAAAGGCGATATCAACGGCTGCTTACCTGTCAGATAACCGCATTATTATGGGCGTGGGTATAGGCTGGCAGAAAACCGAGTTTGAGCTGACAGGGCAAGACTTTCATACGCGCGGCAAGCGTACGGATGAACAACTGGATGTCATGCGTCAGCTGATGACTGGTGAAATGGTGGAATACCATGGCGAGTTCCATGCATTCCCACCCCTGCAAATGTCACCTGGCACCACCAGGCCTGTGCCGGTATTTATCGGTGGGGATAGTGATCCTGCATTTCGTCGAGCTGCCCGACATGATGGTTGGCTAGGTTTGCGCTATACAGAAGAACAACTGCCAGGCGTGTTATCAAAAATACGCACAGCACGTGAGGAGGCCGGCACGTTGCACAAGCCTTTTGATATCTGGACCGCAGTATTGAACCCGCAACCGGGAACATTCGATCGTGTGGAGGCAATGGGCGTTACAATGACCAATGGGGCCAACTTTATGGTGGATGGTAAGATTGTGCCGACCAATGCAGACTTCAAGAAGAAGCGCATCGAAGCGTTCGCCAAGCAGTTTATACATAACTAAGAACACATAACAAAATACTAACGGGCTACAGGAATTATTATGAAAAAAGCAGTGTATCTGACGGGTTTTATGTTTGCGCTCGCGGCAGCCCAGACATTGGCAAAGGTTTCGCAGGAAGAGGCGAACCGGCTGGGCACAACCTTGACGCCGATGGGGGCAAACCCTGCCGGCAATGCAGACGGCACTATCCCGAAGTGGACGGGTGAAACGCTGGGTGCCCCCAAGTCGGTCAACTACAAGGGAACAGGAACCCACTACCCCAATCCGTATCCTGATGAAAAGCCCCTGTTTGAAATTACTGCAAAAAATTACCAGCAGTATGAAAAGAATCTAACAGATGGCCAGATCGCCATGTTCAAAAAGTACCCTGACACTTTCCGCATGCCAATTTACCCCAGCAAGCGTGACGTGCGCTACAGCGACAGGGTGCATGAAAATACCAAGTTGAACGCATTGCACACAACATTGAATGATGATGGCAACGGCACTGGTGATGTTTATTTCGGTGTGCCATTCCCGATTCCAAAAAATGCTGCAGAAGTGCTCTGGAATCACATGGCATCACCCATGATGGGGGCTTCGGAGGGTGTTCTGGATGCGGCGGCTGTCTACAATAATGGCGAGATCAATATGCGCCAGACAGAAGAGCATCGCCATATACAGTATTACTCCATGAACATTACGCGTGAAGAATTCAATAAGAGCAATATCGCCGCGATGGTCATGGTAGAGATGCTGGCACCGGCACGCGAAAAAGGCATGCTGGTACTGGTTCATGAATACAAGAACGTCAGTGATACATCCCGCGATGCCTGGGTGTATTTGCCCGGCACGCGACGTGTGCGCCGATCACCCAGTATTGCCTATGATTTTCCAGACAGCGCTGGCGGGTTACGCACAGTAGATGACGCCATGTTGTTCAACGGTGCAAATTCACGTTACACATGGAAGCTGGAGGGGGAGCGTGAATTATTCATCCCGTACAACAACAATGAACTGGATAACCCGCAAGTCAGTTATAAAGAGTTGTTGACAACCAATCATTTGAATCCGAAATACATGCGCTATGAGCTGCATCGTTGCCGCGTTATTGTTGCCGAATTACGCGAAGGGAAAAGACATGTTTACGCCAAACGCAGGCTCTATGCTGAAGAAGACAGCTGGGCAGCGGTGATGGCAGATAACTATGATTCCTATGGTTCGCTGTGGCGTACAAATATTCGCAGCATGGTTAACCAGTACGACTTGCCTGGCATGGGTGCGCGCCTGGAAGTGTATTACGATCTGCAAAAAGGCGCGTACTTGGCGAACTATTTGGTCAACGAACAGAAAGGGCCGCCAAAATTTGTGGCCGA
>DDBK01000099.1 GCA_002333095.1 Cellvibrionales bacterium UBA2034 | reverse complement strand
GATTACAAATACACCTACTACAACATCGGCTTCAACAAAACTTTCTGGGATATCAACTTTGGCCTTGCTTACACCGACAGCAATGTCGATGACGGCAACTGCGTCATCTTTATGGGTGGCGATGACTACTGTGGCGGTGCCGTTGTAGCTTCTGCTGTCAAAACCTTCAAATAACCCGGGGAATCATTTTATGAAACTCGTAACAGCTATTATCAAACCCTTCAAGCTGGATGACGTGCGTGAAGCATTGTCTGAAATCGGCGTGCAAGGCGTAACCGTCAGCGAAGTGAAAGGTTTTGGTCGCCAGAAAGGCCATACCGAACTCTATCGCGGCGCGGAATACGTCGTGGACTTCCTGCCAAAAGTGAAACTGGAAATTGCTATCGCCGACGAACAGGTCGACGCTGTGATTGAAGCAGTCACCAAAGCAGCCAATACCGGGAAGATCGGCGACGGCAAGATTTTTGTCACCGGCCTTGAACAAGTGATACGCATCCGTACCGGTGAAACCGGCAACGCGGCTGTGTAACTAACATCCTGAATTCTGGAGGTCTACCGTGAAAAAACTACTTCTGACTCTGGGTGCTGCCGGCGCAATGCTGGCACTGCCCGCCTGGGCCCAGGATGCCGCAGCTCCCGTTGCCAACAAGGGTGATGATGCGTTCCTGATGATCTGTTCTGCTTTCGTCATACTGATGTCCATTCCAGGACTCGCGCTTTTTTATGGCGGTCTGGTACGCAAGAAAAATATGCTGTCTGTCTTGATGCAAGTGTTCAGCGTATTTTCCGTGATCTCTGTATTGTGGATGGTCTACGGTTACAGCTTTGCGTTTACCGAAGGCAATGCGTTCTTTGGATCAGCATCAAAGATCTTCCTGAACGGCGTCAATGACACCTCGCTCGCTGCTACATGGAGCAAGGCAACGCCCATACATGAAATTATCTACGTAGTGTTTCAAGGCGCGTTTGCAGCTATCACCTGCGGCCTGATTGTGGGTGCATTTGCAGAGCGCATGAAATTTTCTGCGGTGATGCTGTTCTCTGTGATCTGGTTTACTTTCTCGTACATCCCGATGGCACACATGGTGTGGTACTGGGCTGGCCCTGATGNNCTGCTGTGGTTCGGCTGGTTTGGTTTCAACGCAGGTTCTGCACTGGAAGCAAACGGCATTGCCGGTCTGGCTTTTGCCAACACCTGGATCGCCACCGCTGCTGCCGCCAGTTCGTGGATGATGGCTGAGTGGATTTTCAAGAAACACCCATCACTGTTGGGCGCTGCATCCGGTGCTGTCGCTGGTCTGGTAGCCATTACACCTGCTTGCGGTTTCGTCGGTGTGAAAGGCGCATTGATCATCGGTCTGCTGGCTGGTGTTATCTGCCTCTGGGGNNGTTACCGGCCTGAAGAAATTGCTGGGTGCTGATGATGCGCTGGATGTATTCGGTGTACACGGTGTAGGCGGTATTCTCGGTGCAATGCTGACTGGCGTATTGGCTTCCCCTGATCTGGGCGGCTTGAGCTGGTGGGATTATGTTGCCAACACTGCAGGCGCTTTTGACATGATGGGACAAGTGAAAGTGCAAGCCATCAGCGTGGTAACCACCATTGTCTGGTCTGGCGTTGTTTCCATCATTGCCTACAAACTGGTGGATCTGGTCGTGGGTCTGCGTGTTAGTGAAGAAGATGAACGGATCGGTCTGGATGTTACATCGCACGGCGAGCGTGCGTATAANNCGTTGTCCAAGCGCACCGGCAGCCCTTCTACCTCCTTTGTCACCTTGACATAAGCGCCCTTCACGGGCGCTTTTTTTATGCTCCGCTGTTGCGGTATTTATTTCCCGCCCATCTGTGCGTACAACGCCGGATCAATCTTGAGGAAAATCGCTTCGCCTTCCGCATAAAGCATTCCATCACTGTCTTTCAATGTGCAGTGCATAAACACTTTGCGGCGCTCTTCACCGGTCAAACGCACCTGATATGTCAGTTCACGATTCAGCGGCACCGGCATGCGGTAAATGGTTTTCAGTGTGCCAGTCATCGCAGGCACATCCAGCCCGCTGTGCGAAATGCCGATGCCGAAAGCCTCATCCATGTAGGCCGCAATATAGCCACCGTGCACCAATCCCGGCGGGCCTTCAAACGCCGGGCCAAATGTCACCACAGCGCTCAGGTAATCTTCACCCTTGAAATATTTTGCAGGCGCTGCGAGCGCGTTGCAGTTACCACTGATCGGGCGATACGACAGTGAATTGGCGGCACCATAATCGTAGCCACTCCCTGCATCACTCTCGCCCTCCGCCACTTCACCAAACGGCCGCGTGCGGTCAGGCACATGCACAGAAGCGACTTCATCGGCCATCATTTCGAGTGCCGCCGCCAGACGGCTGACTTCCTGTGCCGGCAACTGCTTCTGTACCAGTGTATGGTTGATGCGNNCGCCGCAACTCGATCAGAATCGCCGTCAATCATGGCATTGATAGGCAAAGCATGTTCAGACATGGGAACTCCCGACAATAATCAACGGTTAATTGGCAGCTGCCTTGCACGCAGTGCCATTGATTGCCTTATCGCGCAAGATAGCGACGGTCCGCTGGTGCAAATCCTGTGATAACCCTGCGTGCCCGGTTTGCCACGCAATTTGTTGCACACGCTGCTGCTGCAATACCTCATCGATATTGTCTGGCAACAACTGCACGCCAAAAGAAGACTCCGCTGCAGGCGCAGCAAACATGACATCCAGCATCTTGCGGCCGAGCGCCTGTGAAAAATGTGAAGAATCCAGATACCACTGCATCGGGATGCCCGGCTGTTGCGGCACCATTTCCTGCGCATAACTGTGGTAGCCACTGAAATCCCACAGCGCAACACCCTGCAAATCGCTGCCATACACCGCCACCATTTCTGCCAGCAATTTGCGTTTCATCTCTTCCTGGCTGTTCCACAAGTTGGCCGCCTGTATCATTTCCTGCAACCGTACATGCACGGGGGAAATGAAAAATTTCACATCGATGTGATGTTCTTTTGCCACGTGGAGTATGTCGCGAAAATACTCCAGCTTGTCTGTCTTGCCCATCGCAAAGGCATAGCGGTTATCACTGCACGGGCTCCAGCCTGTGCGCACCATCCTGTCTTCAAACTGGCGGAAGCGCACTTCATAACCGTCTTTCAATACCTGGCTCAATTCTTTTGCAGGATTGGTCGTACCGTCGATCANNCATCACCTTGTCTTTCTTTTCATCCTGTTTGCGCAGGGTGTCAATACTGGCCATGGTGATGCTCGGGCTGAACAACAGGCTCAAACCGGTATCGCGCTCACGAACAAACCGCTCACGCGCTGTCTCGCCAAATCTGGCCACGGGATAGGGATACTCACCCGTGGGCACCCAGGCGTTGAACATGAACAGGTCTACATCGATCACAACACTTTTCACATGGCTGGTAACCACGGCGTGTTCAAGGAGGTCGCGGATCTGGCGCAAATCCGCGCCCTGGATACTGGCATTGAAACCGGACGCACCACCGGACTGTATCCATGCAGCATGATCGACAGGAATACCCATCAACATACGCGATGAACCCAGTGCAAGACGTTCATACTGGCCACGTTCGATCTGTGAGGGTTTGGCCAGTCGCGCATACGGAATGTAGGCACTCTTGACGCGATTGAATCCTTCCTTGCGCACAACGCGATACACANNCCAGCGGATCCACGAGCCAGTTCATCAGCATCGCGCCGGTCACCAGCAAGGCCAGGCAAGACAAGACGGCAATAACATAGTGACGGTATGGCATTGTTTAAAACCTGCCTGTAATTAAAATCTGAAGTACAAGAATTCGCTGACATTGTTCAGGTTCAGCAGCGACACCACCAACATCATTGCGATACAGACTGCCCAGCGCCAGTTTGCCTGCCAGGCCAGACGCGCAGGATTCGCGCGCACCAGTTCTGCTTCACTGATGGCAGGATGCTGGGCGGCAAAAATCTGTGCGTTATTCGGCATGAACCAGATAATGATGTAGACCATGATCAGGTTGTGCAGCACCGTTTTATCCACATAACGGATGGCGTATGGCGAATACTCCACCGGCAAGCCAAATTGTGTGAGCCAGTGATAGAACGTCAATTCTTCTGGATCAATAAACATGCCATGCAAGCCGCATAATCCCTTGATCATGAGCCATGCAGCCGGGAGGGTGTCTGCGCGGAAAAATGTCATGGAAACGGCAATACACAGGAACGTGACAACGTAGGCAACAGGCTTCATGAACGCGCCAAAACGTGGGCAATTTTTATAGCCGCCCACCAGCGCAGTCCACCCATGGCACAGCACCAGGAATGTTCCGTGCAATGCACCCCAGAAAACAAACGTCCACGCCGCGCCGTGCCACAAGCCGCCAATCAACATGGTGAGAAACAGATTGCGGTAACGGGCAAACTGGCCTTTGCGGTTGCCACCCAGTGCAAAGTACAGGTACTCGCGCAGGAAACGGCTCAGTGTGATATGCCAACGCTGCCAGAACTCAAGAATATTGCGCGATTTGTACGGCGAGAAAAAATTNNAGCCGGAAAAATCAAAATACAGCTGTGCGGTGTACGCCAGCAATGCGCCCCAGGCTTCAAAAAAAGTGATCGCCACACCCTGTGCAATGGCATTGAACACCGGCCCGACCGGCTCGGATACGTTGTCTGCAATCACGGATTTCTTGAACAGGCCAATCGCAAAAATAGACAACCCGACAGCCAGATGCCGGGCCGTTAATCCGTTCTGGCGAATGCGCAGGAATTCCGGCATCAATTCGCGGTAATGCACAATCGGGCCGGCTATCAGCTGGGGGAAAAATGTCACGAACAGGCAATAGTGCAGGAAACTGTAATGCTCGATCTTGCGATGGTAACTGTCCACCAGAAACGCAATTTTCTGGAAGGTAAAAAATGAAATGCCCAGCGGCAGGACAATGTGCATCAGATTGAAATCTGTGCCGGCGATGTCATTGGTGGATTCGATGAAAAAATCCATGTATTTGAAATACCCGAGAACCACCAGGTTGAACGTGACGCCGCCAATCATCAGTAACTTCGGTGCAAAACGGCGCTGGTAGATCATCAGGCCGACGCCGTAATTGACCAGCATCAGCGAGCCGATCAGCAGGAGGTAGACCGGGTTCCACCAGCCGTAATAAAACAGCGAACAGAGGGTCAGCCAGACCATGGCTGATTCAAGTCCCCGCCAACGGTGGATCAGCCAATAGCCGAGCACAGCCACCGGCAGGAAGGCGAGAACAAAAATGTAGGAGCTAAATATCATTGTGATATAACTGTCATACAGGCAACGGCGTGCGATTATCCGGTTATTGCCGCATAAAGGCTATGCTGTCAGATGTACTAACGACGCAAGGCAAGGAGTTTCACCATGGCCGTCTACCATCCCCCGGTTCGCGATATCCAGTTTGTACGCGACGAATTGCTGGACTTCCCTGCGCTGTACCAGACCCTTCCCGGTTGCGAAGGCTTTGACCGCGACACCCTGAACGCCGTGCTGGAAGAGCTGGCACGTTTCTGTGCCGAGGAACTGGTGCCACTGTACCGCGTAGGCGACACCGAGGGCTGTACCTGGAGCGCAGAAGGCGTGAAGACACCTGCCGGTTTTCGTGAGGCCTACACGCGGTTTATGGAAGGCGGCTGGCCTGCCCTCTCCGCGCCGGAATCTGCCGGTGGCCAGGGTTTGCCAGAGTCCATGGGCATCCTGATGAACGAATTGATCGGCGGGGCTAACTGGGCGTGGGCGATGTATCCCGGCCTGTCACACGGCGCGAAGCACACCTTGCAGGCACACGGCACACCGGACCAGCAGCGCGTATACCTGACGAAACTGGTGTCCGGCCAGTGGAGCGGCACCATGTGCCTCACCGAATCGCATTGCGGCTCGGATCTTGGTCTGCTGAAAACCCGTGCAGAACCGCAAGCGGATGGCAGCTACAAAATCACGGGCACAAAAATCTTTATCTCGGCCGGTGAACACGATCTCACTG
>DDBK01000027.1 GCA_002333095.1 Cellvibrionales bacterium UBA2034 | reverse complement strand
CACCTGTGCATTATTTGTGCGATGAAAACAATGGCTGGAATCCGGATATCGCCGATATCCGCAGCAAGATTACCGCCAGAACCCGTGCTATCGTCGTGATAAATCCAAACAATCCCACGGGAGCCTTGTACGATCACCGGGTTCTGGAACAGATTGTTGATATAGCCCGCGAGCATGGCCTGATCATTTTCGCCGATGAAATATATGACAAGATCCTTTACGAAGATGCCCAGCACACCCCTATGGGCACGCTGGCTACTGACGTGTTGTGCGTGACATTCAACGGCCTGTCCAAAACCTATCGACTCGCAGGCTTCCGTTCCGGGTGGATGATTATCAGTGGCGCAAAAGAATTGGCCCGCGATTACATCGAAGGCCTGGACATGCTGGCCTCCATGCGACTCTGCGCCAATGTGCCGGCCCAATACGCCATACAGACAGCGCTGGGCGGCTACCAGAGTATCCAGGAATATATACAGCCTGGCGGCCGCCTGCGTGAACAGCGCGATATTGCCTGGAAAATGCTGAACGACATTCCCGGCGTCAGCTGTGTGAAACCTATGGGCGCGCTCTACATGTTTCCAAGACTCGATCCAGCAATTTATCCGATCAAGGATGATGAGCAACTGGCACTGGATTTCCTGCGGCAGAAGAAAATCCTGATCGTGCAGGGTTCCGGTTTTAACTGGGTTGACCAACAGCACTTCAGAATCGTGATTTTGCCGCGGGTTGATGAACTGAAATACGCCATCGAACAGTTCGCCGATTTCATCAGTAAATATCAGCAGTAAAGGGTGATGTATGAGCGACATCCATATTGACGATTTTTACAAGGATGCTGCGCGAGTACTTCTGGTGCTGTACCAGTATTTTCCCAGACCCTATACCGTGTATGTCGCAGATATTTCCGGGCCGGACGAACCAGATGAATACGGCTTGCACAGCGACCGACACCAAGCCTGCTTCAGCGCCATGATCTGGCTGGCTGATGCCGGGCTCTTACGCTACGTCGACATCATCAACAAGGAAGCCATTGACCAGGCTGTACTGACCCAGAAAGCCCTGACACTTCTCACCACACGGAGCGCCATCCGGTTCCAGCCCGAAGAGGAAACCATGCCTCCTTCAGTCGCCGACGAACACGCCAGCCATATTCACCAACTGCGCTTTGCAGTCAAAAGCGGCGCGTCATTTACCATTCGGCGCATCATGTTGCACTTGCTCAATGAAGCAAAAAACCATTGACTCAATGATTCAAGACAAGCCTGACTTGCGTCATGCTGCTGTCATTTTTCTGATCTAGACTTCCTAGAGTGCAACTGAATCAGAAAGAGAAAAGAGAGATGATGGACACGCCCGGCAACACCCCAGACAACTACCTTATCCCGCTGCAGTTGTTTGCCTCGCGGTATGGTCATGCCGCACTGCTCGACGATCATGGCAACGAGCTGCCTATTACGGAGAGTATGATCCGTTCAGCCTGTGATGAGGCAATGGATGCGCTTTACTCTTTTATGCCCCCAAGCCGCTCTCTGCAATCCAGGGGACAACCGGTTTTCTGAGAACTCAGGGAATCCTGAGCAGTACCTTTACCGTACTGTTCACGGCAGAGGCATCCACGTAGCCGANNGGATGCCGCCTGGCAACTCGTCAACTTTGCCAAGAAATATATTAGCAGCCACATCCAGGGTAATGTTCGATGCCGACACGCTGTTGTTAATGATAACTGCTATTTCTCCATGGGCCATGGATATGCCCGATAGCAACATGACAGAAACCAGACGCACTAGCATAGAGTGTAGGAGCATTGATTGTTTTACAAAGAGATTCATATAGATATCTCCTCAAAAAACAACGTCGACAGCGACGGTGTAAACATTGACAGGATCGCCCGGATAGGCAGGATTAACCACCAAAAAGGAAGGCGAAGAATCATTATCTGGATTGATACGCTGCCACTCGAATTTTATTGCTGTCTGCTTCGCTACATCCCAACGTAAGCCTGTCGTCACAGAAGACTGGTTAACTGTATTCTGACGCGCAAACTGCATCGTTCCCATCGCCAGCGGTGGCGGCATCGCACCTGCAACCAATTGTTCGCCGCCGTAATCCTCATCAGTCTCCAGCTCCGAAAAAGTAATGTGTGGAGTCAGCGTGTTGTACTGGTACGCGACTGTTGCATACCAGCCCGTGCTATTTGCAATCAAGCCATCTGTCCCTTTCCTGGTGTATTCACTGATAAAACGGATATTTTCCCAAGTTGCATCGACGCCGACACCGTCAAATGTACCATGACGATTGTTCGTGCCAAACTGGTCTTCGGCGGCAGGAAAACCGGCAGAATTCAGACCCACAAGAAATCCATCGATTGCATCAATATTCTTGATATCGAAATCGCCTTCTGTGTGTCCTGCATGCAAGGCAATCCAGTCATTGCTCAGCACTGCATGCAAACCCCAGAGATTGGTTACTTCAAGCTTGCCATTTTGGCCCGGCCGTATGATGTCGTGATTGCCAGAGCCAAAGTATGGCTGCAGATTGAGCTCCATTGATGAAACAGGAATTGAATAAAGTGCATCAGCGCCATCAAAAGATGTAAAACCTAGCTGTCCATAAACATCGACTGGCGGCCGGACCCAGAGATAGCTATAGCCAACTTCCAACGAATCCGAGTACATGAAAAATGGAATACGCAAGCGACCAGCTCTGGCATCAAGATTGTCTGACAA
Source organism: Cellvibrionales bacterium UBA2034 (assembly GCA_002333095.1). Classification (GTDB taxonomy): domain Bacteria; phylum Pseudomonadota; class Gammaproteobacteria; order Pseudomonadales; family UBA7239; genus UBA7239. Next base: position 525 of record DDBK01000027.1, on the reverse strand, counting down.
TCCGTATGTCATGAAAAGCCATTCCATTTTTGTGTCGTAGTCTTCATAGCCTCGGGCAACGACCTGCCCTGTGAGACTCAATTTATCTGAGAGCGGGACTTTTATCTGCAAGCCCAGAACAGAATCAGTATCCCAGTCTACTTCATCATTTGCTCCATAAAACGAGACATCTGCATTGTCATTCTTCACGCCAGCAAGCGTACCAAAACCGTCTATTTTCACAGGCAGATCCGTATCAACAGCGCACACAGCAGAACACTGCGCAGCAACAACCAATACCATTGCAATTTTTCTTATAGAACTCATATAACATCCTTTTTATCTGTTTTTGTGTTGCGCGCTAAACAGCAACCATCTGCACGCAATATGTCAAACTTGGAGGACAACTGCCCACAAAAAAGGCTACCTAAGGAGCCTTTATGTAAAACACTTCACAACATTACAACTCACTCAGGGAATCCTGAGCAGTACCTTTACCGTACTGTTCACAGCAGAGGCATCCACGTAGCCGATAATGTTAGGATT
>DDBK01000059.1:13509-13750 GCA_002333095.1 Cellvibrionales bacterium UBA2034 | reverse complement strand
TGCCGATCTTGCACTCGCCCGGTGTGATAACGCCAGGACAGTTAGGGCCGATCAGGCGCACACCGAGATTGTCGCACGCCACTTTGCACTCCAGCATATCCAGCGTAGGAATGCCTTCAGTGATGCACACGATCAGCTTGATGCCACCATTAGCAGCTTCAAGGATCGAGTCTTTACAGAAAGGAGCAGGAACGTAGATAACAGAAGCGTCGGCACCTGTAGCTGCAACAGCATCTTTTAC
>DDBK01000059.1:0-13502 GCA_002333095.1 Cellvibrionales bacterium UBA2034 | reverse complement strand
AAGCCCTGGCAGATGACCTTGGTGTTTTTATCAATCAGGATACTCATTTGGCACCTCCGGCTGCTGCTACTGCTTTTTGTGCCGCTTCAGTCAGATCGTTCGCAGCAATGATATTCAGACCAGACTCGGCCAGTTTTTTTGCACCGAGATCTGCGTTGTTGCCTTCAAGTCGGACAACCACAGGCACTTTAACGCCGACTTCTTTCACTGCNNTCATGTCACAACGGACAATACCGCCAAAAATATTTACAAACACTGCTTTTACATTTGCATCAGACAAAATGATCTTGAATGCTTCAGTAACGCGCTCTTTGGTGGCACCACCGCCTACATCAAGAAAGTTGGCAGGCTGGCCACCGTGCAGTTTCACGATATCCATTGTGCCCATTGCCAAACCGGCGCCGTTGACCATACAGCCGATGTTGCCTTCCAGTGCTACGTAGTTAAGTTCCCACTGTGCAGCCAATGCTTCGCGCTCGTCATCCTGTGAAGGATCATGCATTTCACGCAATTGTGGCTGGCGGTACAGGGCGTTGCCATCAGCAGCAATTTTTGCATCGAGGCAGTGAAGGTTGCCAGCTGTGGTGATAACCAGTGGATTCACTTCAATCAACGCCAGATCTTTTTCCTGGAACAATTTTGCAAGACCCAGAAAGATATCGACGAACTGTTTGATCTGAACGCCTTCCAGACCCAATTGGAATGCCAGTTCACGACCCTGGTAAGGTTGTGCACCAGTCAATGGATCAACAATGGCCTTAAGAATTTTTTCTGGTGTGTCGTGCGCCACTTTCTCGATTTCAACACCACCTTCGGTTGATGCCATGAACACGATACGGCGTGAGCTGCGATCGAGCACCGCGCCCAGATACAATTCCTTGGCGATATCAGTGCAGGTTTCTACCAGGATTTTATTGACGGGCTGACCGTTTTCATCTGTCTGGTAAGTTACCAGACGTTTGCCCAGCCATTGGGCAGCAAATTCCTTGATTTCATCTTTGGTTTTGACCAGTTTCACACCACCAGCCTTACCACGACCACCAGCATGTACCTGGGCTTTAACAACCCATTCCTTACCGCCGATAGTATCTGCCGCTTCTACTGCCTCTTTGGCAGAGCTGACAGCGTAACCTTTGGATACGGGCAAGCCGTATTGGGCGAACAGCAATTTGCCCTGATACTCATGAAGATTCATGTTTTACCGCTCTCTACTGACCCGGCAAGTTGCCGGTTTTGCCTGAAACGATGGCAAAGGGCCAATAATGCCCGCACCACCCCCAAAATTAACGCGCGAAGTTTACACGCTGGAGCCACATATCCCAACCGTTTTGCAGGAAATGCAGGCGTAATTGCGGGGATTACAGTGGTAAAGGAGCGGCTGTCAGCGCTTCTTCTTGTTGGCAATGTGGATGGCATGGCCGTTTGCAGCCAATGCCGCTTCATGCACAGCTTCAGACAAGGCCGGGTGGGCAAATACCATCGTGCCAATATCTTCTGCAGTGGCACCAAACTCCATCGCTATCGCCACCTGTTGCACCAGATCAGCCGCACTGGCTCCCACGATATGGCAGCCTAGAATCCTGTCCGTTACAGCATCAGCAATGATTTTGACCAATCCTGTGGTGTCATTGGCAGCCAATGCGCGACCAGAGGCGGCAAAGGGGAACATGCCGACCTTGTAATCATTGCCAGTTGCCTTGACCTGCTCTTCTGTCTGGCCAACGGATGCTACCTCCGGATGGGTATAGATCACGCCAGGGACCAGGGCATAATTCAGCTGAGCCTTCTGGCCGGCAATCCGCTCAGCCACCATCACGCCCTCCTCTGATGCCTTGTGCGCCAGCATCGGGCCACGCACCAGATCACCAATTGCCCATATACCTTCCGTGTTGGTGGCACAAAAATCATTCACCACGATACGCCCGCGTTCGTCTGTTTCAACGCCACTATCCGCTGCAAACAAACCGTCTGTGTTGGGACGACGACCAACACAAACAATCAACCGGTCAAATACATCTGATTGCTGGTTGCCATCCTTGTCACTGTAACTGACATGCACTTGTTGGTTTTTAACTTCGGCACCCAGGACACGACAAGCCAGTCGAATATCGAGACCTTGCCGACCAAGCGTTTTTTTTGTCTCTTTGGCAATAAACTGGTCCATGCTGGCAAGAAACGTGTCCATGGCTTCCAGCAACACCACTTCACTGCCCAGACGCTTCCAGACGCTGCCCAGTTCCAGGCCGATAACACCNNAATAATTTTCCTGTGCCTTTTATATGGGCAACACCATTGGCTTTAAATAGCTGCGCAATCCCGCCAGTCAGTTGCTTGACGATATCATCCTTGCGCCGGATCATCGCCGGCACATCAATACCCACATCTTTAACGCTGATGCCATGTACAGCGAGGGATGCTTGCGTTTCGTGATATTTGTATGAGCTGTCAAGCAAAGCCTTGGAAGGGATACAGCCGATATTGAGACAGGTTCCACCCAGTGTCGATTTGCCATCCTTCCCTTTCATGTTTTCAATGCAGGCCACTTTCAAGCCTAACTGTGCCGCACGGATTGCTCCCACATAGCCACCAGGGCCGGCACCAATAAAAACAACATCAAACTTTTCACTCATTATAATTTCCGGATTCAGCAGATTGTGGACGATTATACATTCTGGATAACAAAAGCCTTGAGGTTGGCCTGTGACATGAGATGCGCAGCCAGTTCACTGCGTTTCCCCCCTTCAGGACTGATAAGGTAAAGAGATTCCTTATCCAGTTCAGCAATGCTGGCGCGCAATTCACGGCAGGGAATATTCCGGCTGTTGGGTGATGGTGCATGTTCAAATTCTTCACGTGAACGAACATCAATCAACACACAGCGAACAGTGCGTTTCATTAGATTCTTGCCGACGTCTTCCTGTGATATGTATTTGACAACAGGATCCTGCAACAGACTCTGGAAGCTATCCCTGTCAAGCCTGGCGACTTCACCATCACTGGTCATTATCACCGATGCAGAACGCGGTGCACCGGATACGAGTGCATCTTCCCCAAAGTATGATCCACTGGCCAGCATAGCCGTTGGCCTGTCATGCTGGTTATCCGTAATGACATTGGCTTTCCCTTTTATCAATGCATAAAAATACTGCCCTTCATCACCCTGGCGAATAATCTCTTCACCCTTGGTTACCGCTATCTTTTCAAACAATGCAAAAACACGCGATATATTTGCCGGCGGCAAATTAAAAAACAGCGGATAAGCCAACAAGGCGCTCATCCAGTCATTTTCTTCTTCGGCATCATCACTAATGGTTGGAGCAGGCACTGGTTTATTCGCAGATGCCCCGGATTCAGATGCTGCTTCGCTGGCCTGTGTCCACGCCAAAGCAGCATCCATCATATCAATCTTGACTGAAAGCATATGGCCTGACTCAGCAGCAATAATATCAATGTCATCCGGCAGAAGCGTGCCTATATCGAACAGTGCATTCTTGTCTTCACTACTGATGGTTTTTTTCGAAAGCATACCGGTTTTAAATGTGAGCTTGCCCTTGAGAAGGTAGTAATAGCAGCTGCGATCCAGCCGACCTTTTAATACAGAGTCTCCCTTGGAAAATTCGATAATCTCACTCGCAAATACAACCTGTTTCCGATACTTGTCACTCAGCTCACTGAATGGCTTGTAAGGACGCACAGTGTTGGCATTAATACCCAGATTGATAAAGCGTGAAAGGCTGACGGTGGCTGTCATGCTAGTCCCTGTATTTTCCCTTAATGCGTGTAGTGTCAATTCTCAGCGCATGGCGTGCAATAGACAAGCACCGTTATACTTGGGGTCCATTACAGTGCACAGTTATCCGTGACCTATGCCTTCGATAAAACCCTCCTTACCGCATGACATATTCACCATTTACGGCCGTCAGGCGGTGCTGGAGGCTCTCGGCGATCCCCATATACTGCCCTATAAGCTGCATCTGGCTGAGTCCAACCAACAAGGCGGAACGCTAGCCGGGATTCTGGAACTTGCAGAGTCCCGAAAGGTTCCGCAGGTGCTGCACACCAGGATGGCACTGTCGCGTATCTCACGGAATGGAAAACAGGATCAGGGAGTCGCGCTGGATATTCGCATGCCAAACCTGCAAAAAGCAGACGATTTGCCCCGATTGGCACATGGAAAAGTGTGGCGACTGTTGGCACTGGACCAGATCACCAACCCCCAGAATGTCGGCATGATCCTGCGTTCAGCAGCTGCCGGTGGACTGGACGGCGTGATTATCCCGAAACGTGGCTGCGCAAGACTGGATTCGCTGGTCATTAAAGCCAGTGCGGGCACATTCTTCAAAACCCCTGTTTTTGTTTGCGAACAGCTACCACCATTACTGGAAAAACTGTCTGGTTCCGGAATGGACATCTGCCTTATGGCAGCCGATGCACGACAAACATTGTTTGAACACAAGACCACGCAATCAGTGATTTACGTACTGGGAAATGAAACTGAAGGCGTCTCAAAAGAAGTACAAAAACTGAAACATACTTCGCTAGGGATTCCGATGGCTAACGGTATTGAATCGCTCAATGTAGCAATGACAGCCACATTGATTGCCTACCAGACACTACTCCGCCAGCACAAGGCTATGCAGTAATCTGCTGCTGGTTTTTTTCTCTTTGCAGTATGGCAAAAAAATCATCAACCGGAACCGGGCGCGAGTAATAGTAGCCCTGATAGATATCGCACTTTTGCCCTGCCAGAAAATCCAGCACCTCAACTGTTTCAACACCTTCTGCAATTACTTTCATATGCAGGTTATGTGAAAGCCCAATTATGGCAGTGGCAATAACAGCATCATCCGGGTTGTTGATCAGATCGCGCACAAAAGATTGGTCTATTTTCAGGTAATCAATCGGGAATTTTTTCAGATAGCTGAGTGATGAGTAGCCAGTACCAAAATCATCAATAGACAGATTAACGCCCATCTCTTTCAGTGTTTGTAAAATTTGCTGACTCAACTGGGTGTCTTCCATCAGCGTGCCTTCAGTAATTTCCAGATCCAGCATGTGGGGTGGCAAGTTGGTATCTGCCAGAATACTACCAACAGAAAAAACCAGATCTGCGCCCTTGAACTGATAGGAAGAAATATTCACAGACACAATATGCTGCTCTGTAATCAGTCCACTTTGTAACCACTCATACCATTGCTCGCAGGCAGTTCTCATCACCCATTCGCCCACTGGCAATACAAGCCCCGTCTCTTCCAGCAGATCAATAAATTGTGCCGGAGAAACCAGACCCAGGGTAGGATGACGCCAACGCAAGAGCACTTCCGCGCCACGTAACAAACCTGTCTCTATATGCACCTGGGGCTGGAAGAAAAGCTCGAATTCATCCCGGCCCAGCGCCTGATAAAGGCTTTGCTCAAGCTGGTTTCTGGATTCGGATTCATCACCCATTTCTGCAACATAGAACTGGTATTTGTTACGCCCAAGGTTCTTGGCGCGAAACATGGCCACATCTGCTTTTCTGATGAGCATTTCACCGCGCCCATCACAATCACGCGAGAAAACAATCCCGATACTGGAACCAATGTACATTTCATGCTTGTTAATATGAAAAGGCTTCAGCATCGCATCGATGACAGCTTGTGCAACAGCAGCCGCTTCATTGCGCGAATCGAGGTTTTCCATCACTATCACAAATTCATCGCTGCCATAACGAGATATAACATCATTGCGTCGGGCACAAGTCCGTAACCGCTCCGCTACGCTTTGCAACAGCATGTCACCCGTCGTATGGCCAAATGTGTCATTGATAATCTTGAAACGGTCGAGATCAATAAACAACAGGGCAAGCAGCGTGTCATCGCGTCGGGCGCGCACCAATGCCTGTTCCAGTCGATCATGCAACATCGAACGATTCACGAGATTGGTCAATGAATCGTGGTAAGCCATATGTGAAAGTGCTTGTTCAGCCTGATTGCGCGCCCTGCGCGTTTCTGTATCACGCAACTCACGCTCTATCGCCGGGATAAGACGCGCCAGACTGTCTTTCATAATGTAATCATGTGCACCAGTCTTCATGGCATGAACAGCCACTTCTTCGCCGATGGTGCCAGAAACAATAATGACCGGCACATCCAGGCCACTGCGCTTGACCATTTCAAGTACATCAGTCGAATTGAAACCTGGCATCGTGTGATCTGTAATGATCAATTGCCAATGGCGCTGCTCAAGCGCCTGCTCCATGCCTGCACGGGTTTCAACACGCTCAAATTGCGGCTCATAGCCGCTCTTGCGCAACTCCCTGACTATCAGTAGCGCATCGTCTTCACAGTCATCTGCAATCAATACATTCAAATACATGAGGGCATTTTTTCTCTATTTATAAGTGACAGCCTGAAATGCTATCTGTTTATGCCGATTGATAAATTGGGGGTGCGATTAATCTGCATCCAGTACCGCGCCAGATCCCTGATGGATTCCACAAACTCATCAAAATTCACTGGCTTCTGTACATAACTGTTGGCTCCAAGACTGTAGCCGGCAATGATGTCTGTTTCCTGACGGGAAGACGTCATCAGAACAACAGGGTGATATCGGGTACGTTCGTCCTGGCGGATACGACGGAGCACATCCAGACCATTCAGTTTGGGCAGCTTCATGTCCAGCAGGATAAGGCGCGGCTGCAGAGCAGTGTCACGATCAGCATACTGGCCGTTGCCAAACAGGTAATCCAGCGCTTCAGCACCATCCCGCACAACCACGACTTCTTTTACGAATTCGCTGTGGCGTAGTGCACGCAAAGCCAATGCCTCGTCGTCAGCATTGTCCTCAACCAGCAGAATGGTGTTGTCTTGCATCAGCTATCGTTCCTTCTCTTATTCTTGGTGCGGACAAAACCGCGTATTCAGCCAGCTTAATCAGCTTGCCTGACCCTGACAATAGCTTACGCTATCCGGCCGCTACAAAGTCGATAACCTTGGTGGCATTCCCGCCAGTTGGAGGCACTACCGTCCAGTTACCACGCATCCAGCTACCCCCGTCAGGATCCTTCAGTACAGTGCCCACACCACCGGGATAGTCCACTTGCAGCTCGCTGAATCCTTCAAATGCTTTGCTATCCGGCAAATCCATCGCTTCCAGCGCCTTGATAATGCACCGGGCATCACCCTCCACTTGATGAAATTCAACAGAGGGGTTGCCCTTGCGAGGACAAAGCGCAAGATCCAGTGCCAACATCAGGTCGACACGCCTGTACAGCTCTTCTCCTGCACCATGTGAGCGCAACCATTCATGCACGGCTTCGCGGATGATCCCGAATGTCGCGGCAATATCATCGAATAATGCAACATATAGCTCCGCACGATTTTCATACACTTTCAGTTTGTCATGCACTGTCATTTCATTCACTGGCGACGCAGTGATGATCTCACCAAAATGCTCCAGCAATTTCTTCAGGATAGCTCTCATCAGCGGGGAAGCCGGGATGCTCGCCTCCAACGCCAGATAACGGATAGTGAAAGGTAACAATGTGCCATGCACCAGCACCATGTGGGCAGCAATGAGGAAATACCCTTCCAGCCCTTCCTCTACGCTGAACGTATGACAGCCGATGACATACTCACCTTTTGCGCGCCCATAGCCAGCAACCGGCACTGTTTCTATTTTGTATTCAAAACGCCTTTCATAAAATTCAGTGCCAGGTAGCAGGTTGTACGTAAAAATATTTACGTTAGGAAATGTCGCAATCAATTTATCAAGATTGCGCTCGAAATCAGCCAGATTGTCCCCCGGCAATCCCCAGATCAACTCAGCTGCAATCGGTACTCCAGCTTCTGCCATGGCCTTGGCTATAGGTTCATATTCATTCGCCGCCATATTCTTGCGATTCGACAACTCCAGCGCGAGCGGAGTCAATGTTTGCAATGCTAACTGGTAATGGGGCAACAAGCCGTGTTGGTTGAGCATCAGCACAATTTCCTGAACACGCGGATTGTGCTTTTTCGACCATGATGTAGCAAACGTTGACGGCAAGCCTGTTTTGTCTTTCAGTTCACAGACGATTCTTGTTTTTTCAATATCTTCTTTCAAAGCACCAAAATTGGAATCAGCGAGCCAGATATTTGCAATACCTGCAGCAATTATCTTTTCCCAGTCACTGCGAATGCGCTCTAGTGGAAACTGGTAAATCTTTGTACCCAACATGCCCGTTCCCCATTCGCAAAACGAGCATTTGAACGGGCAACCCCGACTGGTTTCATAGGCAACAGATTCATAGAGCGGTTTGCCATCGTCACCAGTCAGCGGGATCACATCCAGCGCAGAGGGAAATACAGACAGATCAAGTGTTCTCGGACGACTGGCATTCTTGACAATCTTGCCATCTTCGACAAACGCCAATCCCTGAATATCACGCCATGATTTCAGGTGAGCGGTATCCAGCCACTCCACAAATGTGAACTCGCCTTCCCCCATGACAACCGCATCGATTGGATCGACAAGCAGGTAGTCCTCCACTTGTTGCACATGAGGACCGCCCAGGATAATCCAGATCTCAGGACAGCTTTGACGGATACGACGAATCAGGTCAATAAACTCTGCGGCATTCCAGGTATATACACTGAAACCAACTACTGGCTGTATACCTGCAGCCAATGCCTCGCGTACTGTCGGCTNNAGCTTTCTGTAAACCAGGGATCAATTTCTTCGCGCACAATAAAATGCACCAGACTGATTTCGGTGTCGGCAGCAGTTTCCCCATACTGTTGAAAGCACGATTTCAAGCCACCGGTAGTCATTGGTGCAGCAGAGAAACGTTCGCTATCCATACTGAATAACCAGACAGGTCTTTTCATTTTTCAGACTTCCTCAATTCTTTACATTAATCCAGTCGATCAAAAGCGTTTCAAACAGCATGCGTGCATTAGGGTTAGCTGTGCCCTGCGCTTTTCTACGAGCATCCATCAAGCGATCACTGAACCCGAGCATATCGGCTGAAGGGTTGGCACATGATTGTCGATGCACCAATGCCAACCACCATTCCAGCACCATAATCGCATCATGCTTTGCCAATGATTCAGCCGCAAAAAGGTACGTGACTTCTCGCTGACTGCAAGCCTCCAGGGTAAGCATTACTTCACGATAGAGTAAATCATGTTCTGCATGCACTGCTGCAAGCGCTTTCAATGGTGCAGAATGACTGAATGCCAGTGCAGTTTCAGCCCTCTCCGGAGAAATATGATGGCGTAACCACTCAATGGATTGCGCATGATCTGGTGTCTGGCATAACAGCGCCTGGCAACGACTGCGTAATGTGGGCAACAATCTTGATGGCTGATGCGATACGAGAATAATAAACAAACCCTCGCCAGGCTCCTCAAGTGTTTTCAGCAATGCATTAGCTGCGTTGTGGTTAAGCAACTCTGCTGGCTCGATAATAGCAACACGCTTGCCGCTCTGGTGTGCAGAATGCACGCTAAAATTGATCAGGTCACGAATGCAGTCAATTTTAATCTGCTTGCTGGGCGCTGCTGGCTTTTTTGTTTTCCTGACCTTGCCATCACTTTCGTCTTCCGGGGAGTCATGCATTCCATAAGCAGTGCTGGCAAAAAAGAAATCAGGATGCGAGCCCGCAGCAAACATCTGGCATGAATGACAATGGCCACAAGCCAATGTGTTGACTGGACTTTCACACAACAGCGCAGAAGCCAGCAATCTGGCCAGATGGCCTTTCCCCACCCCTGCTGTGCCGTGCAACAACAGGGCATGCGGCAAACGCCCATGAAAGTTACGCTCGGACAATGATTCCCATTGGGTTTGCTGCCAGGGCAAGGGGGCCATCGGGATAGCTGGGCTAGTCATCGGAAAGCCCCGTGAACTGTGTCAGCACACTGATAATGTCCCGCTGAACGGATTCCAGGGATTGGCCGGCATCAATAAGCCTGAAACGTTCCGGATACTGTTGTGCACGCTGGCGATACACAACACGCACTGCCTCAAAAAAGTCCTGCTGCTCACGTTCAAACCGGTCTGTATCGGGCCGACTGCTCAACCGTGACATACCCGTCTGGACATCCACATCCAGCAATATTGTCAAATCCGGTTGCAAGCCGTCCTGTACAAGATTTTCCAGAATTGAAATGGTGGCTATTGAAAGCCCGCGCCCACCACCCTGGTATGCGTAGGTAGCATCTGTAAATCGATCACAGATCACCCAGATTCCCTGCGCTAATGCAGGCAGAATGACGTGGTGCAAGTGCTGGGCCCTGGCAGCGAACATCAGCAGCAGTTCAGTTTTTTCACAGACCTTTTCTTCACGCGGCGTCAGGAGAATGTTGCGCAATTCCTCGGCCAATGGCGTGCCGCCTGGCTCACGTGTTTTTATAAACTGAATGGAATGTGAACGCAGGAAGTTTTCCACACAAGCAATATTGGTGGATTTGCCAACCCCTTCCCCGCCTTCAATTGTGATGAACTTGCCTCGCAGTGTCATGGCTGCCCCTCTGGCGCTGTGGTTGGCTCCAGTGTTGACGATTCCAGCGAGACTGGCGGCAATGACTGATAATTGGCCTTACGGCGCATCTGGTATTCATTCACTGCATTTTCATGCTGCGCCAGCGTTTCTGAAAAGATGTGTGTACCATCGCCTTTTGCAACAAAAAACAATGCGTTACCCTGGGCCGGATTCAGCGCCGCGTTAATCGCCTCGCGGCTTGGCCATGCTATTGGTGTTGGTGGCAAACCATCTATGACATAGGTATTCCATGGGGAATATTCTTTCAGGTGACTCCGCTTGAGATCACCAGTAAAGTTTTTACCCAGCCCATAAATGACTGTAGGGTCAGTTTGCAGTTTCATTCCCAGTTTCATGCGGCGGACAAAAACTCCCGCAATCTGCTTTCGCTCATGCGCAGCACCTGTTTCCTTTTCAACAATACTGGCCATTACCAGCGCTTCATGCGGGTTCTGGTAAGGCAGACCATTAGCACGTTTTTGCCACTCTTCATCAAGGATTGTACGCATCCTGTTGTGTGCCTGGCGCAATACATCTGAAATTTTCATGCCACTGACATATGTATATGTGTCAGGGAAAAACCAACCTTCAGCTTCGGAAGGAGTAAAGCCAAAAATGGAACGGTATTGCTCCGCATCGATATTCTCGATGTCATTAATCAGCTTCTTCTCGGCAGAAAGCCTCTTCATATTTTCAGCCAATGTACTGCCTTCAATAAAGGTCACCTGATATTGGATCACTCGGCCACTGGCCAGACGCTGTAAAAGGGTTTCGCCTGTCAATCCCTGCTGAAGTTCATATTCACCTGCACGGATACTTGTTTGCTTCTGCAATTTTGCGAACAGCAATAACCATTTCGGGTTGCGTATAACGCCTTCTTTCTCCAGATTGTTGACTACACTGGTCAGTGTTTCACCCTGTGCGACGAGCAATGTGCGTGAATCTTCAGGCAGTGCTAACGGCTGGTAGACCGCTTGATTAATTTTTATCAGGCAATACATGCCTACACCAGCTACCAGAAGAAAAACGCTGAGAAAGAAATAACGGGCCACGGTCTTAACCATAGAGCCTCGCATAACCCATTGCATTCAAACGCTGCCAGATTTTTCCGGTGATTGCATGCTGCACTTTTATCTGGCTGACACCGATTGAACACACTGGCCATACGCCAAACACGCTGTTACATATGAAAACCGCATCGGCAGCAAGTATCTCGGCCAGGGTAAGACGTGCTTCCTGTACCGGCAACGGGATGTCAGCTGCAATGCTTTCCATGATGACTGCACGCATTACGCCATCCACACCACAATGATCAAGACGCGGTGTTACCAGAATATTCTCCCGCAGCATAAAAATATTGCTGGACGTGCATTCAATAACTGCGCCTGTGATATCCAGCATCAGCCCTTCGTCTGCCCAGCCTGGTGGTCGTTCACTCGCTGCAATCACTTGTTCAAGCCTGTTCAGGTGCTTCATGCCAGCAATCGCGGGATTATGTGACAAGCGCTGCTGGCAAACGTGCAGGCGCACCCCCTCCATAATTCTCCCACTGGAAAAATGCGGCAAGGGATAAGCCTTTACCTGGACTGTGTAATCCTGCGCTGGACGCGCGTCATAACCCCGGGCGCCGCCACTACGGGCAAGGATAATTTTTATCACCGCGCTGGAATTTTGCTGTGCCTGCAGCCAGAAAGATTTTTCCAACTCGGCGATATCACAATGAATCCCGAGCCGCTGTATCGATTTCTGCAACCGCAAGCGATGGAATGCCCACAAAGGCGCAATACCCTCAATAACCAGTACAGATTCAAATACACCATCGCCGTAAGAGACGGCTCTATCCCAGCATGAAGGGACAGTGGCGGCAGCAGCATGCATCATGGCCTACCGCCGCATGTGTCAGGTTTTTCCAAACAACAATGTGCCGTTGGTACCACCAAAACCAAAAGAGTTGGACATCGCGTAACGTATGGCCATGGATTGCGGCTTGTGCGGTACAAAATTCAAGTCACACTCATTGTCAGGGTTGTCGAGGTTGATGGTGGGCGGTGCCACTTGATCGCGAATCGCTAGAATCGAGAAAATAGCTTCGATAGCACCTGCAGCGCCGAGTAAATGGCCGGTCATGGATTTGGTAGAACTCACAGCAACTTGCGCCGCAGAATTACCCATCACACTTTTTACTGCGCGGCATTCGGCGATATCACCAGCCGGTGTCGACGTGCCATGTGCATTGATGTACTGCAGGTCAGAGGCATTGATTTTTGCATCGCGTAAAGCATTCATCATTGATCTTGCTGCACCATTACCATCCTCTGGCGGTGATGTCATGTGATACGCGTCATCACTCATACCAAAACCACATAACTCGGCATAGATTTTTGCACCGCGTTGTCTGGCGTGTTCATATTCTTCCAGCACGATCACACCGGCACCATCTGCCAATACAAAACCATCGCGATCGCGATCCCACGGACGACTCGCAGCTGATGGATTGTCATTGCGTGTAGAGAGAGCACGTGCAGCAGCAAATCCTCCCAGGCCAACCGGTGTGCATGCCATTTCAGCGCCACCAGCAACCATCATGTCAGCATCACCCAACGCAATCATCCGGCCGGCCAGACCAATATTGTGTGTGCCAGTTGTACAGGCCGTTGTCACGGCAATATTCGGGCCGCGCAAGCCGTACTTGATCGCAAGATTACCCGCCACCATGTTGATAATACTGCCGGGTACAAAAAACGGTGAAATGCGTCGTGGACCTTTGGTCGTGATAATGTCGCGGTTTTCTTCAATCGCACCAATACCGCCAATACCAGAACCTATAGCAGAACCGCAACGGTCTGCATTAGCATCGGTCACTACAAAACCACTGTCTTCCATCGCCTGGATACCCGCTACCAGACCATACTGGATAAACGTATCCATTTTTCGGGCATCTTTCAGCGGCATATATTGTTCAATGTCCAATCCACGCACGTTCCCTGCAAATTGC
>DDBK01000075.1 GCA_002333095.1 Cellvibrionales bacterium UBA2034 | reverse complement strand
AGCCTGAACCGCGACCCAACAAGGTAATCGTGCCATCTTCGTTCGCACGTGCGCGATCACCAGGAATGGCATAACGGCGGCCATCACCTGCAGTGATATAGGTTTTCCTGGTTTTTTCTTCATCCTTGTAATACGCCAGCGGGATATTGCCGCCACGTGCGAGCCAACCTTCACGGTTGCTGCCCATCGGGATCACATTGAATTCTTCATCAAGCAAAATAGTATCCGGCCCCGGCTGTACACGCGGGCCGCCGGCATCTTTGTCTGCGCCGCCTTTACTGTGTACTGCAGCGCCGCAATAACCCACTTCACTCGCGCCGATATTATCCATTATCAATACGTTCGGCAGTTTTTCCGTGAATGCATCTTTCAGTGAAGGCGAAAAAATTGCTGCCGAACTGGCGAGGACAAACATGGAAGACAAATCATAGGCTTCGCCGGCTTCTGCGCGTGTGTTCATGGCATCCATCAGCGGGCGAGCCATTGCATCACCGGTTATCAACATCACATTCGCTTTTTCTTTGCCGACCAACTGCCATACATGATCAGCATCAAACGATTTTTTATCTGAAAAAATGACTGCACCACCTTCAAACAGCGCACGCAGCAAACCCCATTGCGCCGCGCCGTGCATCAACGGTGCGAGTTGCAACGAACGCATCGCAAACGCATTCGGCTGTGCGCAACGGTCTGCCATGATTTCCGCAGAAGCCAATGGCTGGCCAGTTGCCATATCCAGACCGCCGCCCAGCGCCATGATCACATCTTCCTGCCGCCACACCACGCCCTTCGGCATACCGGTGGTGCCACCTGTATACAGCACGTATAAATCATCGCCACTGCGATCAATGCTTAATGGCGTATCCGGTTGCTGTGCCATCACCGTGTTGTAATCCGCAGCATCCAGATGGGCGAGCGATGCGCCGCTGCCGTCTTCAATCACGACGTAATGTTTCAATGTTGGCAAGCGATCCTTGATTGCATTCAAGAGCGGCCCGAACTGGCGCTCGAACACAATTGCTTTTACATCCGCATCATTCAGCAAATATTGCAGTTCATCTTCCACATAACGGTAGTTAACGTTCACGGGCACCGCACACAGTTTGTAGCAAGCCAGCATGGCTTCTACCCACTCAAGGCGGTTGAAGGCATAGATGGCGACATGGTCACCCTTTTTGATACCGACGCTGGCCAGGTAATGCGCGATACGGTTAGCGCGCTTGTCGAACTCGCCGTACGTCAGGCGCGCATCGCCACAAATAATCGCCTCGCGATCGGGTACATTCTGTGCAACACGCTCAAAAATGCTGGCGACGTTAAAATCGATGACGTTGGAAACCATGGCGACCTCGGTAAAGTGATATCTGGCAAACCTGAGCGTCGACTATAACCAATGCCGTCATCAGACCGTATAGGCAATATGTAATAAGATACGTTCCATTGCTTGCCAAGGAGAATAGCCATGCGGGAGTTATTCAGGGTTCGCGGCTTCATGCCATATGTGGCGATGTTGTTCCTCAACGCCTTTGTGGATCTCGGCCACAAGATCGTTATCCAGAACACCGTCTTCAAGATTTATGACGGCACTACCCAGAGCGCGNNCGGCCGGCCACATTGCCAACCGTTACCCCAGACCGCGTGTAATGCAATTGGCTGCATGGGCTGCAGTGGCCGTGACGTTGCTCATTACCGCCTGCTATGCCATGGGCTGGTTCTGGGCAGCGTTTGCATTAACACTGGTGCTGGCAGGCAAGAGCGCGTTCTACTCACCGGCCAAATACGGATACATCCGCGAAATCAGCGGCACCGACAATATCGCTGCCGGCAATGGCATTGTGCAAGCCACTACCACGGTTGCCATCCTGTCCGGCATGTTTGTGTTTTCATTCCTGTTTGAAAAAATACTGGCAACGCATACAGATGCAAAAACGCCGGCTGATATGCTGAAGCTGATGATTCCGCTCGGCTGCTTATTGGTAGGCAACAGCGTAGTTGAACTGGCACTGGCGTATCGGCTGCCTGTTTTTACACGCGACAACAATACAGAACCCTTTGTAGCACGCGATTATTTTCGCGGGGTGTATTTGCGCGCCAATGTTGCAACTATTCGCGAACAGCGCGTGATCTGGTTGTCGATTGTGGGTTTGGCGACCTACTGGGGATTGGCACAAGCCTTGATCGCTGTATTCCCGACTTTTGCCGAAGAACGTTTGCAACAACATAACACGGTGGCGATACAAGCCATGCTGGCCTGCACAGGCATCGGCGTGATGCTGGGATCGCTGGTCGCAGGACGCTTGTCGCGGCACCATATTGAAACCGGCCTGATTCCTATAGGCGCTGTGGGTATTGCAACATGCCTCGCGTTATTGCCCACTGTCGAACACACGGTTACTACCGCATTACTGATGTTGGTGGTGGGGGTTTCCGGGGGATTGTTTATCATTCCACTGAATTCACTCATCCAGTATCAAGCCAGCGCAGAAAAAATTGGCACGGTACTCGCGGGTAACAATTGGGTACAGAACGTGACGATGCTGGCATTCCTGATTGTCACCGCCAGTGCGTCGTGGATTGGCCTGACCAGTAGCGGTATGTTTGTACTGCTGACACTTGTGGCTATCGCCGGCGCAGGTTATACCGTTTCACAACTGCCACAATCCTTTGTGCGCATTGTTTTCAGCGCGGTATTTCGCGGCGCATACCGCATTGATGTCAGCGGCTTTGACCGCATTCCGCGCAGCGGTGGTGTGCTATTGCTCGGCAACCATATCAGCTGGATTGACTGGGCGATGGTGCAGATTGCCTGTCCGCGCCCGATCAGTTTTGTCATGCAACGTGAAATCTATAATCTGTGGTTCCTGAAACCTTTCCTGAAGGCGTTTGGCGCGATCCCTATTGCCAGCGGTAACAGCAAAACCGCACTCGCTACGATTAACCAGTTATTGCTGAAAGGCGAAGTGGTGTGCCTNNTACGAACGCACCATTGAAGGTGTGCATGGCAGCATCGTACCGTTTTATTTGCACGGGCTGTGGGGCAGTCGCTTGTCGCGCGCAAGTAGCAAACTGAATGAAAACCGGTCACGCGGTATCAAGCGCAATATCCTGGTGGCTTTCGGCGAACCATTACCGATCACCACCAAGGCTCACCAGCTGAANNGAGAAGCAGGAAGTAGCCGAGCTTTCTATCGGCGCATGGCAACAACAAACCGACTGGCTGGAACCAATACCGCTGGCCTGGTTGCGCACTGCCAAACGACGCTTACTGCAGGAGAGCGTTTTTGATAGCAGCGGAACACGGCTGAACAACTATCGCCTTATGATTGCCGTACTCATTTTTTCAAAAGATATCCGGCAACGCAGCAAAGAGAAAAATGTCGGCCTGCTGTTACCCACAACCAGCGCTGGACTGATCTGCAATATGGCCGCACTGCTCGCCGGCAAGACCGTGGTAAACCTCAACTACACCGCCAGCGCTGATGCGATTGATGCCGCACTGGACAAAGCAGATATACGCTGCGTTTACAGCTCACGTCTTTTCGTAAAAAAACTGGAGCAGAAAGGTGTGGCTGTTGAAGCAATTTTCGGCGGCGTAAGAATGGTTTACCTGGAAGACATGAAAGCCGCCATCTCGTCATTTGATATGTTCGCCACTGCCTTGAAAATATTGTTACCTGCCCGCTGGCTCTATGGCTTGTACGGCAAAACCTTGTTCGGCAAGAAAACGTCACTGGATGATCCGGCTGCGATCCTTTTTTCCAGCGGCAGCGAAGGCACACCCAAAGGGGTGTTGTTGTCGCACCGCAACATTGTCGCCAATTGCTTGCAGGTGTCTGATGTGCTGAATACACGCAGTGACGATGTGATGGTTGGCAGCTTGCCGTTGTTCCATTCTTTCGGTTTGACCGTCACAGGTTTCATGCCGCTGCTGGAAGGCATTCCTGTGGTGTGCCATCCCGATCCCACGGATGTAATGGGCACTGCCAAAGCGATTGCACGCCACAAGGCAACAGTTCTGTGCGGCACGTCAACATTTTTGCGGCTGTATGTGCGCAACCATAAAATCCACCCCTTGATGCTGCAATCCTTGCGCGTGGTGGTAGCAGGCGCAGAAAAACTTGCGCCAGATGTACGCGATGCATTCAAACTGAAATTCAGTTGCGATGTGTTTGAAGGCTATGGCGCGACTGAAACCACACCCGTGGCCAGCGTAAATATTCCCGACCAACTCGATGATCGCTACTGGCATGTGCAGCGTGGACAAAAAGTCGGCACTGTGGGTTTACCATTGCCCGGCACTGCATTCCGCATTGTTGACCCACAAACAATGGAAACCCTGCCTGCGAATGAAGATGGCTTGATCCTGATTGCAGGCACGCAAGTGATGCTCGGCTATCTTGACGACCCTGCAAAAACAGCCAGTGTGATTGTCGAGCTTGATGGGCAACGCTGGTACAAGACAGGCGACAAGGGCCATCTCGATGAAGACGGCTTTTTAGTCATCGTCGATCGCTATTCGCGTTTTGCCAAAATTGCCGGTGAAATGATTTCGCTCACTGCCGTGGAAGACACTGTACGCGCTGTGATGGCTGCCGGCAGCAGCATCACGGATTATGCTGTCGACCTGTTGGCGGTGAATGTGCCTGACGAGAAAAAAGGCGAAAAAATTGTATTGCTTTATGCGGCCAATATAGAAGAAGACGATCTGCGCCGCATGATGCTGTCATCCGATACGCTTGCATTGATGATGCCTGCTGAATATGTGCAAGTGGCTGCGATCCCGAAACTGGGCAGCGGAAAAACGGATGGCGTGGCCGCGCGCAATCTGGCGATTGATGCTATTTCGTAGCGGGGGGTGATTTTTTGTAGGCCGCGCGCACGCCCTCTTCAAGCAATCTCCCATCGTTGTAACGGAAAAAATGCTGGAAATTGCGCTCGCGCTGCCACGCATTCAACGGGCGACCAAACCAGCTGAATTTGCAATCCAGCACATCAATCAAACCAAACTTGCCATTCGGCTGCAGCACCACATTACCCGGATGCAGCGAACGGAAATAGACTCCCTTGTCGTGCAACTGCGCAATGTACGCTCCGAGATCTGCAATGGCCTTTCCTGGCAACGCAAAATGCTTGAGAAGCCCGCGTACAGTTTCACCTGCCAGCGGCCGGTAACGCACGGCAAAGCGGCCATTGTGTGGTATCCGGTACAACGCCAACGGCTTCAAGGTATCTATGCCGAGCGTTTGCAGCCTGAATGCGTTGTCACAGAAACGTTGCGCAGGATTGAGGATGCGCGCCAGACTGATCCTGTGCTTGACGCGAAAAACCTTGATGTAATCGCCGTTATCACAGCGGAACACTTTGGGGCCAAAGCCGTCTTGCTCGATGATTTCATATTCAGCCCGCCATTGCCGCCACGTCGGCTGATCCAGTGTTTGCCAGGCAAGATTCATCGCGCTGGCTCTTTTTTCTGGGTATCAATGTTGCTGATCATCGCGTTGGCCAACTCCTGTTCGCCATAAAAAATACCGCCAACATTTTCACGCTGCAGCAAAGCGGCTTCTTCATCACTATGTACACGCGCAATGGAACGGATATCCGGATTCAGCAGTCGAGCCACTTCCAGCATGCGGCATGTGCGCAATGCATCCGGCATTGCCACAATCAGCATCGCGGCGCGTGCAATATGCGCCTGGATCAACACCTCGGGTTCCACTGCATCACCTGCTACAGCAGGCAGGCCTTTCAAGCGCAAGTTTTCTACCAGATCACGGCTTTCTTCCACTACCACGTAAGCCATTCCGCGCTCATACAAGGCTTTTGCAATACGCCGGCCTACGCGACCATACCCCACCAACACTACATGATCTGTTAGCTGCTCGGATGTAAATGTCATCGGCAATATCGCCAACGGATCATCCGGCTGTTCAAGAAAACGGGCAAGACGTGAACGCGAACGGATCCAGCGCTGTATAGGTTCTACTGCATAAGACACCAGCGGATTCAACGCAATGGAAATCAGTGAACCGGCCAGAATCAGGTTCTGTCCCTCTTTCGGTAACAATCCCAATGTCACGCCCAAGCTGGCAAGGATAAAAGAAAACTCACCGATTTGTGCAAGCCCGACAGAAACCGTTACCGCTGTATTGAGTGGATAGCGAAAAAGTCTGACCAATGTAAAAGCTGTCATGGATTTGGCAAACATGATAATCGCGACAACAGACAACACACCCAACGGGTTATCCACCAGCACGCGCGGATCAAACAACATCCCGACCGATACAAAAAACAGCACGGAAAAAGCATCACGTAGCGGCAAGGATTCTTGTGCGGCGCGATAACTGAGGCTCGACTCACGCATCACAATGCCGGCAAAAAAAGCACCCAGCGCCAGCGATACGCCAAACAACACAGACGATCCGTAAGCGATACCAATGGCGGCAGCAATCACACACAACGTGAACAATTCCCGCGAACCTGTATGAGCCACTTGCCATAACAGCCACGGGAACAGACGCTTGCCAACCACCATCATCAACGCAATAAAACCAGCTACCTTGACCAGTGTGAACAGCACAGTGATCAGCAGGGAGTGCTCGCTGACAGGCGCGACATCACCTCCCAACGCACCAGCCAAAGGCGGCAGTAATACCAGCACCAACACCATGACCAGGTCTTCCACCACCAGCCAGCCGATCGCGATATGGCCGGTGACCGATTCCAGCAGTCCCGCCCGCTCCAGCGCGCGCACCAGTACCACCGTGCTGGCTACCGAGAGACACAGGCCAAACACCAGGCAACCGCCCACGCTCCAGCCCCATAGAGAAGCAACGCCAGCGCCCAGCGCAGTCACACACGTCATTTCCAGCAAGGCGCCCGGCAACGCAATGCGGCGCACGGCAAACAAGTCTTCCAACGAAAAATGCAGGCCGACACCGAACATCAGCAAAATCACGCCAATTTCAGCGAGCTGCTGTGACAGGGCGACATCTGCCACAAATCCTGGAGAAGCTGGCCCCAGGATTATGCCTGCCACCATATAGCCCACCAGTACAGGCAACCTGATGCGGGCGGCGACAAAACCGAGCACCAGCGCCAGACCGAAACTGGCGGCAATGGTGACGATCAGGGAGGGTTCGTGATGCATAAATACAACTCAACAGCGGCACGGGGCATTAATACGGCCTCATTGTGGCCAAACCTACCGCCTGTGGCTAGTCGCAGTGGCGTTAAACCTCCCCGCTCATTACNNGCGCCTCTCTTTTTGCCGACTTTTTGACCAACCTGTGACCCTTCACGCCGTGACCGCTGACCAGCCTGTGATCGATCTGCCCGCACACCGCGATGCAGCGCAGCCTTTGCGCATTGCCTTGCTGGGCTATCGCAGCCACCCCTACGGTGGTGGCCAGGGTATCTACATCAAGTACCTGAGCAAGGCGCTGGTAAATGCAGGGCATCAGGTGGATGTGATTTCCGGCCCGCCCTACCCGCATCTCGACCCGCGTGTGAAGCTGATCAAGGTGCCNNAGCCTGAACCTGTTTGAAAGCCCTGTGCATCACGCGCTGGCGTTGCGCCCTCACCATCTGCGCTCATGGGCTGACTTTGTGGAGTGGTGGAGCATGTTCACCGGCGGTTTCGCCGAGGCATACAGTTTTGGTCGCCGCATCAACCGGCTATTGAAAGACCGCCGCGACCAGTACGACATCATCCATGACAACCAGAGCCTGTGTTACGGCCTGCTCGATTTACAGAAAAAAGGATTTCCGGTTGTTGCGACATTCCATCATCCGATTACCCACGACCTGCGCATCGCACTGAAAGCCGAGCCACGCTGGTATATGCGTCTGCTGATCCTGCGCTGGCATTCCTTTTTGCGGATGCAGAAAAAAGTGGTCAGGCAACTGGATCACATTGTGACCGTATCCGAGCGTTCACAAATTGACATCGCCAAGGATTTCAGCATTCCACAAAGCGATATTGACCTGATCTACAACGGCATCGATACCGAAGAGTTTGCACCGCTACCCGATGTTAAAAAAATCCCGTATCGCATCATGTGCACTGCTTCAGCGGATCAACCATTAAAAGGTCTGAAGTATTTATTGAAAGCCGCGGCTGCATTGCGCAATCAATATCCACAAATGACATTGCTGGTGGTGGGGAAGCTGAATGAAGGCGGTTACACAGAAGGCCTGATCAAACGCCTTGGCATCAATGACATTGTGCAATTTGTATCCGGCATTTCTACGGAACAACTAGTGCGCCACTACAACGAAGCAGAGATGGTTGTCTGCCCTTCCCTCTATGAAGGCTTTGGATTACCAGCCGGCGAAGCGATGTCGTGCGGCACAGCCGTGATTTCATCCAATGGCGGCGCATTGCCGGAAGTCGTGGGCGATGCTGGCATTGTAGTAAAAGCCGGCAACGAAAAAGCAATTGCCGACGCGATTGCCGACCTGTTTGAAAATCCTGCCAAACGTGAACAACTGGCGCATGCTGGTCGCCAACGCATCCTCGACACATTTTGCTGGAATCTTGCCGCACAACAATTCTCAAGCTATTACTACAAAATGCTGGAAAAAATACCAGCCATTGAAAAAGAAGAAACTGCCGCATGAAAACCGTTGATTTCGATACGTTAGGATTTCGCACTGGTGACAAGGTGCTGGATCTCGGTTGCGGTGAAGGCCGCCATGTGATTGCTTTCTATGTGGAAGCTGATGTGCACGCTATTGGCGTCGATCTCGGTTTTTCTGATCTGCAAAAAACGGCAGAAAAGTTTATACCCTTCAATGAACCCTCCAATACACGCAAGCACCTTCACCTCGCCTGCAGCAATGCATTGCAGCTGCCGTTTGCAGACGACAGTTTCGATAAAGTGGTGTGCTCGGAAGTGCTGGAGCATATCCCTGACTACCGCGGCGCCTTGCAGGAAATTGCACGCATTCTCAAACCGGGCGGGGTAGCTGCGATCAGCGTGCCCCGTTTTGTACCTGAATGGATTTGCTGGGCATTGTCGGATGAATATCACAGCAATGAAGGCGGACATCTACGCATTTTCAAGGAACACCAGTTAAAGCGCGACATCGAGAACACAGGCTTGTGCTTTATCCGCCGGCATTGGGCGCATGCACTGCACAGCGTGTACTGGTGGTTACAATGTGCCTTCTGGCATACGAAAGACACCAATCCACTGGTGCAAACCTGGCATAAATTCGTGGTGTGGGACATGATGGAACAACCAGCGCTGACCGCCACACTGGAAAGCATCTTCAATCCACTGATCGGAAAAAGTGTCGTCATGTATTTCTACAAACCCAGCGCACCGGGAAAACCTGCATGAGCGGCCCGTTTTTCAGCAAAGGATTTTTTCCGCACGAATTGCTGCGCCCTGCTGTCGATTACATCCTGGAAACGCAACTGGACGATGGTTGCATTCCCTGGTTTGCCGGCAGCTATGCTGATCCATGGGATCACACCGAAGCAGCCATGGGATTGTCAATTGGCGGCGAACACGCTGCTGCAGAACGCGCTTACCAGTGGCTGAAAAGCGAGCAGCTGAAAGATGGCAGCTGGTGGGTGCACTACCAGGACCGCACTGTAAAGAATGATGAGCGCCGCGAAACCAATTTTGTTGCGTATATTGCAACTGGCGTGTGGCATCACTACCTGATTACCGGCAATTATTCTTTTCTGTGTGAAATGGCAGATACCGTTGAACATGCCATGCGTTTTGTCATTGGCTTGCAAACAGAACATGGAGACATTCACTGGGCTGTAGACAAACAGGGAAAACCCTTGCGTGATGCGTTGGTGACCGGCAATGCCTCTATCTACAAAAGCCTTGAGTGCGCCATCAATATTTTTACTGTTCTGGGTGAGCCAAAACCCCACTGGCGCAAAGCCCGCGAAAAACTCGGTCATGTCCTGCGCCATCATCCGGAACGTTTTGACCGCACATGGGAATCCAAGAAACGCTACTCCATGGACTGGTTCTATCCGGTATTGACCGGTGCAATCGACAATAAAAAAATCGCCATGCAACGCATCAATGCGCGCTGGGAAGAATTTGTTGTGCAGGGCATGGGATGCCGTTGTGTGTCTGACCAACCCTGGGTGACCGTAGCCGAATCGTGCGAACTCACCATGGCGTTGCTCGCTGCCGGCGATCATGCACGCGCTGTCGAACTGTACAGCTGGCTGCACCAGTGGCGTGATGATGAAGGGGTGTACTGGACAGGCTATCAGTTTGCTGAAGATTTATTATGGCCGGATGAAAAACCCACCTGGACATCGGGCGCCATCCTGCTTGCAGCGGATGCACTCACCAACCACACCGCGGCCAGCAAGCTGTTTGTGGAAGTGAATGTACTGGAAAGCGCCGAGCAACTGGAACAACAGCTCGCTGCCCGGCGCAAAAAGGACTGATCAGGCCGCTTGTAATGCCTTGAACACTTCGTCTTTCAAGCGCAACCTTTCGGCTTTCAACTTGTGCATATGGTCTTCATCGTGGCCTTCAGCCGCATCTTCAGCACGGCAGATATGTTTGTCCACTTCCTCGTACTGGTCTGCAAGTTTTGCAAAATGGGCGTCGCTGACTTTCAGGCTATGGATGCGCTCACGGTGTTCCGGAAATTCCTTGATCAGCGGGTGGTGTTCTACGTGCATGTTCCAATCCTCTTAATGGAGTGAAGTTACTGGCCGTGCATTGTACGCTTCTAGAGGAAAATAGCCTTGCGGCAGATCAATCTGCAAGGAACGCTGCCAGCACATCATTCAGGAATAAAAAACCACGTGGACTGGTCGCGAGCTGCGCCCCGCCCTCCACCACCAGCCCGCGGGCTTGCAGGTCACGCCATAGCGGCTCAATGGCTTCCAAGGGCAGGCCTGTGCGCTGGGCAAACAATGTTCCAGGGACACCCTGCGCCAGCCTCAAGGCATTCATCATGAACTCGAACGGCAGATCCGCGTCTGCCAGATCATATTGTCCCGCCACACAACAGCTGTCGCGCTGGAGGTAATCGCGCGGCAACCGGGATTTGTTGTAGCGCAAGATACGCCGCTCGTGCGGCAGCGTGACCTTGCCATGCGCACCGGCACCAATCCCGAGGTAATCGCCAAACTGCCAGTAGTTGAGGTTGTGCCGGCACGCTTCGCCATCGCGGGAAAAGGCGGAGACTTCATACTGGGTAAAACCTTCTTGATGCAATAGCGCCAGCCCGGCCTGCTGGATATCCCACAGCGTGTCATCTACGGGCAAGACGGGCGGGCGGCTGTAGAAAGCCGTATTGGGCTCAATCGTGAGCTGGTACCACGACAGGTGCGACACGCCCAACGCAATTGCTTGCTGCAAATCAGCCAACGCCTCATCCACGGTCTGCTCTGGCAAACCGTGCATCAGGTCAATATTGATGCGTGTAAACCCTGCTGCTTGCGCTATCTGTACCGCTTGCTTCGCTTGCGCGCTGTCATGAATGCGCCCCAATGCCTGCAAGTGATGCGGATAAAAACTCTGCACGCCGATAGACAGGCGATTGACACCGGCATCCCGGAAATCGCGGAATTTTTCTGCTTCGGCCGTACCGGGATTCGCTTCCAGCGTGATCTCGATGTCATCCGCAAATGGAATTTTTTTCCGCACGCCATCAAGAATATTTTTTATGGCCTGACCAGAAAAAAGCGATGGCGTGCCGCCGCCAAAAAAAATGGTTTGCAACGGCCTGTCCTGCACGTACGGCAGATCGTACTGCAGGTCACGCAACAACTGCGCGACATATTCCTGCTCGGGAATAGATTTACCTTCGTGCGAACTGCTTTCATGAGAATTGAAGTCGCAGTAAGGACACTTCCTCACGCACCATGGAATATGGATGTAAAGCGACAGCGGTGGCAATACCAGCATGGCTCAACGCACCAGCCACTGCAGCTGCTCCAGCAACAAACGCATAGCCTGGCCGCGATGGCTGATACGGTTTTTTTCTTCTTTCGCCAATTCTGCAGAACTGCATTGATGGGTTGGCACCCAGAATAATGGATCGTAGCCAAAACCGTTTTCACCCCGAGGTGAAAAAAGAATATTGCCAGACCATACACCATGGCATATCACTGGCACAGGATCCTCTGCATGGCGCATACAGACCAGCACACAATGAAATTGCGCAGTGCGTTTGTTCTCTGGCACATCACGCAACATTTCCAGAAGTTTCTGGTTATTCCGGGCATCATCAGCGCCCTCTCCCGAGAAACGGGCCGAATAGATTCCCGGTGCGCCGCCCAGCGCATCAACAGCAATACCTGAATCATCCGCAATAGACGGCAACCCGGAAAGGCGTGCGGCGTGCCGCGCCTTGATAATGGCGTTTTCTACAAACGACAACCCGTCTTCAATGGCATCCGGAATAGAAAACTGCGACTGCGGAAAAACCTCCACTGCCAGTCCAGACAACAGTCCTTGCAACTCCACCAGTTTTTTGGCGTTGCCGGATGCCAGGACGATTTTTTTCATGCCGGGATCGACTAGCGCGTCAGGCGATAAATCGCCATTTCTGCCAGCATATTCGGCCAGCGCACTGATAAAACATCATCATCACGCCCCGCTGTCACATAACGGCGGTTGATGATGCGGATATTTTTCTCACGGCAAAAATCTTCAAAATCATCGATGGTGCAGAAATGGATATTTGGCGTGTCATACCAGGTATACGGCAGGAATTTTGACACAGGCATGTGGCCACGCATGCCAAGATAAACCCGGCAGCGCCAGTAACCAAAATTAGGGAACGACACTACACACTCACGCCCTACGCGCAGCATCTCATCCAGCACCAGATGCGGATAGCGCACTGCTTGCAGTGTTTGCGACATCACTACCGTGTCGAAACTGCCGTCATCAAAGTTTTTCAGGCCTTCGTCAAGGTCTTGCTCAATGACATTCACGCGCTTTTCAACACAACGGGTGATATTTTCAGGATCAATTTCAATGCCGTACGCTGTTACCTTTTTTTCCCGTGTCATGCGTTCCAGTAATTCGCCACTGCCACAACCCAAATCCAGCACACGGGATTCCGGCTTGATCCACTGCTGGAGAATATCGAGATCATTACGCATAATCAGGCCCCGATGTCGATGCTGCGCATATACGCAGACAACACTTTCTGGTAACGCTCGATAGGAATCAGGAAAGCATCGTGTCCATATTCTGAATCTATTTCTGCGTAACTCACAGATTTTCCGGCACGAATCAGCGCGTTAGCTATCTCGCGTGAACGCTCGGGCGAAAAACGCCAGTCTGTCGTAAATGAAATAACCATAAACCGGCTACTGGTTTTTGCAAACGCGCTGGCTGGGTTGTCATTAAACTCGCGGGCCAGATCAAAATAATCCAGCGCTTGCGTCATCAGCAGATAGGTGTTGGCATCAAAACGGTCCGAAAAACTTTCGCCCTGGTAACGCAAGTAGCTGCCAACCTGGAACTCCACTTTTGCATCATTGCCTGGTTCAAAAGTACCACTGCGCAAATCACGCCCGAATTTCTGGCCCATCGCATCACTGGATAGATACGTCACGTGACCCACCATCCGGGCAATGGCGAGCCCCTTGCGCGGTGATGTGTTGTGGTCCAGATAACGGCCATCATGAAAATCAGGGTCAGACGTAATCGCCTGCCGCGCAATTTCATTGAATGCGATGTTTTGTGCCGAGAGCTTCATCGCCGATGCAATCGCCACGCAATGGCGCAATCGATCCGGATAATCCACACACCAGCGCATGGCCTGCATGCCGCCAAGGCTGCCACCGATCACGGCGGCCCACACACCGATACCGAGCGCGTCC
Organism: Cellvibrionales bacterium UBA2034; assembly: GCA_002333095.1. GTDB lineage: Bacteria > Pseudomonadota > Gammaproteobacteria > Pseudomonadales > UBA7239 > UBA7239. Next base: position 1,775 of record DDBK01000075.1, on the reverse strand, counting down.
ATCAGCATGGCCTGGGTTTTGACCCAATCGCGTACCCGCAGCTTCGGGAAATCAGGCCCCCATGCCTTACCGGTTTCAGGGTTGATGGAGGCAGGGCCGGTGCTGCCATTGCAGCCACCAATATTGTTCAGGCTCACGACAAAAAAGCGGTTGGTGTCTATTGGCTTGCCGGGGCCGATATAGGTATCCCACCAGCCAGGCTTGTCATCCGATGCGCTGTGATAACCCGCTGCATGGTGATGCCCGGACAGCGCGTGGCAAATCAGCACCGCATTATTGCGCGCCGCATTCAGGGTGCCGTAGGTTTCATACACTATGCGAACCGGCAGCGCACGACCAGAAGACAGCAGCACCGGCTCCGGAAAATCGATCTGTTGCGGGATAACAATTCCCACACTGTCTTGAGGCAGGGCTGCGAAGGGTCGTAATGGCATTGCTGGCAGATGTCCGGCATTGGCTGATAAACGAACGGGAAGTCTACGGGCAGCATACCCACGGCGCAATCGTTACCCGCCCACGCGCGTCACGTCAATGTCTGGATAAACTTCCATTGCGCTACTGTGACAGGCGTAATGGACAACCGGCTGCCACGCGCCAGCACGGCCATACCTTCCAGTTGCGGGCACTGCTTCAACGTGGAGAGGCTGATGGTTCTGGCAAATTTTTTCTCGAACTGCACATCAACGCGAAACCAGCGCGGATTGTCCTTGCTGGCTTTCGGATCGTAGTACTTGCTCTCCGGGTCCAGCGCCGTGGTATCGGGATAGCCCGCTTTGACAATCTGGACAATGCCGACAATACCGGGTTCTGCGCAATTTGAGTGGTAAAAAAAGGCCTTGTCACCGACCTGCATGCCGTCGCGCATCATATTGCGCGCCTGGTAATTGCGCACACCATCCCATGGCTCTGTCTGCTTCGGGCGTTTTTGCAAGTGATCAATGCCGAATGTATCCGGCTCGGATTTCATCAACCAGTAATTCATCAGGTTCTGCTTAATTTAAAATTTATTCTTGCACCAGCTTTTCCATTTCCGGCAAGCTCAGGTGGCGCGCGTCTTTGCCCTTGACCAGATAAATTACCTGCTCCGCAATATTGCGGGCATGATCACCGATGCGCTCGAGTGAACGCAATGCCCACAAGACATTCAGCACACGGGAGATGGTGCGTGGATCTTCCATCATGAACGTAATCATCTCGCGCATGGCAGAGCCATATTCCATATCCACTTCCTTGTCTTCACGCGCCACTGACAACGCCAACTCTGCATCATAGCGGGCAAACGCGGTCAAGGAATTGCGCACCATATGGCAGACATGGCTGCTGATATGGCGTATTTCGGTGTACCCACGCGGCGAGTCACCTTGCTCTGACAGGATAATCGCCATCTTGGCAATTTTTGATGACTCATCACCGATACGCTCAAGGTCACGTACAATTTTTGCCACCGCCAATACCATGCGTAAATCGCTAGCGGCAGGTTGTCTACGCGCGAGAATTCGCGTGCATTCTTCATCAATGCTGATTTCAAAATTGTTGCTATGGATTTCTGCTGCCAGCACGCGCTGCGCAAGATCACTATCGGCAGATTCCAGGCTTTCCACACAATCAGCCANNGCCAATTGCTGTTCTACCACACCGCCCATTTGCAGCAAATGCGCCTTCAGCGCTTCCAGATCCGTATTGAACTGGCGGGAGATGTGCTGATCAAAATTCAGGTTATCCATGTCTATCCCCTATTAACCGAAACGGCCAGTGATGTAGGCTTCTGTGAGTTT
>DDBK01000100.1 GCA_002333095.1 Cellvibrionales bacterium UBA2034 | reverse complement strand
CAGTGCATGGGCAGAGATCTACAAATGGACCGACAGCAATGGCAAAACCCATTACAGCGATGCCGCGCCTGCCGAGCAAGCGGCTGAATCCATCACGCTGGACAACATCAACACCTTTGAGGACGTGTCGATTAGCGATGCGCCGGAATGGCAGGGTTTTTATAAACCTGAAATCAAGCCACGCGTGAAAAATGTTGTGATGTTCAGTACCGAGCGCTGCGGATATTGCAAGAAAGCCCGGCGATACTTCAATGAGCGCGGCATTGTCTTTACCGAGAAAAAAATCGACAGCGATAAAGAGGCCTGGAATGAGTACCAGCAACTCAACGCGACCGGTGTACCTGTTATTCTTGTCGGACGCAAACGTATGGACGGCTTTAGCCAGGGCACGTTTGACCAACTGTTTTATGGAGACAAACCCTCATCATGACACCCGGGCTCTGGCAATCCATCCGCGACGCAGCACAGCAGGAGTCGCTGCGCGAGCCCGCACTGGCGAGCTTCCTGCATAACACCGTGCTGCGCCATAACAGCCTGTGTGCCGCCATCAGCTTTTTGCTGGCTGGCAAACTGGATTGCCAGGCGCTGCCATCACTGGCATTGCAGGAAGTATTTTCTGAAGCGTTTTGCGGTGATACCTGCATCACGGATGCGGTGGCACTGGATATCGACGCGATTTTTGTGCGCGATCCCGTCTGCCAATCCCACCTGCAGGCGTTGCTGTTTTACAAGGGTTTCCACGCACTGACTGCGTGGCGCGTGGCACATTGGTTGTGGCAACAAGACCGCAAAGCACTGGCGTATTTCCTGCAAAACCGCATCTCGGTGGTGTTTGCCGTGGACATTCACCCTGCCGCCCGCATCGGCACCGGCGTGATGCTGGATCATGCAACAGGCATTGTGATTGGCGAAACGGCCACGGTAGCGAATGATGTTTCCATCCTGCAGGATGTCACATTGGGCGGTACGGGCAAGGAAACCGGCGACCGGCATCCCAAAATTGGCGCTGGTGTGATGATCGGCCCGGGCAGCAAGATACTGGGCAACATACGGATTGGTCACTGCGCACAAGTGGCCGCTGGCAGCGTGATACTCAAGGACGTGCCGGATTGCGCGCTGATGGCCGGCGTGCCAGCCAAACAGATCGGCAAGACCGAGTGCGCGACACCCTCACTGGAAATGCGGCAAACGCTGGACTAAGTGGGACGCCCTGCTCAATCCCCCGGGAATACTGCTGGCGAATCCTCGTGCGGATGCGCAGCTTTTTCAGCTTTTTCAATCGCCCGCAATAACATACTGTGTTCCCGCGCAGCCATGCCTGAATGCAGGTAATGGTAAACGTGTGAGTAAACGTCTTCGAGATGCTTGCTGCGATCATGCAGCTGCAACAGATAGTGCCCGACAAAATCAGGGTCTTCACTCTCGCGCATTTTTTCTGCCGCGATGACGGCCTGTTCGATTTGTTCAGGCGTGAGTTTGGCCATGTTCAATATCTCCTGTAGATTTTCCTGATTTAAAATATGGCGGATGCTTCATCCATTGCATTGCGCTCGGCATCCGTCAGCTGCAGGCGCAAAGCGCCGGCATTCTGTTCCACTTGCGCCACGCTGCTGGCACCCGGAATAGCCACTACCGTATTGCCGTGCGAATGGATCAACCAGCTCAGTGCGACTTGCGTGACAGATGCGCCATGCGCAACAGCAATACGTTCCATCACTTCAATCAGCGGCAAACTTTTTGCAATGCGCGATTTCTGCAACAACAATGCGTACCGGCGCATCCACGGCAAACGGGCGATACGATCCGGTTCGCGATGGAAACGCCCGCTCAGCATGCCTTGCTCCAGCGGCGACCAGGCAATGATAGTAATACCCCGGTCTTTCGCTTCTTGCAGGATGCCGTTGCGTTCGATCTGTCGTGCCAGCAAGTTATACCGCACCTGATTGGCTGCCAGACTGTAACCGCGTGAACGCAACACATCATCCGCCTTGCACATGGCTCTTGCCGTGAAATTGCTGATGCCTACGCTGCCTATTTTCCCTGCATCCAGCAGATCTGCCATGACATGGATCTGTTTTTCAACAGATGAAATCGACAAGGGCTGGTGGATCTGGTGCAGATCCACCGGAAACCCGGCCAGACAGGCAAGACGATCATCCATGGTCGCACGCAAATTATCGGCCGTTTTCAGGACGGGCCACCACTTGGTGGCGATCACCACATCACCCGGACGTTTGCCGGCCGCTGTCAGGGCGTGCGCCAGATTGCGTTCTGATGTGCCATTGCCGTACATCTGCGCGGTATCAAACCAGTTGATGCCGTTAGCGATGGCGGCAGACACAATGTCACGCATCGTGTCTGCTGGCAGCGCCTCCCAGTAACCGCCTACAAAATTGCCGCCATTGGAAAATTGCCAGGTACCAAGGCCGAGTGCGCTGATCTGGATGTTGGTATTACCTAATGTACGCATCATGTATCACCTAAAGCACAAAAAAATATTTACGGTAATGCTGCAACTCTGCAATGGAATCGCGGATGTCATCCAGCGCCAGGTGCGAACTGTTTTTCTTCACACCCTCTGCAATTTCCGGCCGCCAGCGTTTCGCCAGCTCTTTCACAGTACTCACATCCAGATTGCGGTAGTGAAAAAATGCTTCCAGTTGTGGCATGCCTCGCCATAAAAAGCGACGATCCTGGCAGATGCTGTTGCCACACATCGGCGATGCGCCTTTGGGAACCCACTGCTGCAGAAAGGCAATCGTCTGGCGCTCGGCTTCTGCCGCGTCAATGTCACTGGCCAACACACGCGCAGTCAGCCCGCTGTTACCGTGTTGGCGGGTATTCCATTCATCCATGCCATCCATCGTGGCTTGTGATTGCCGCACAGCCAATGAAGGCCCTTCTGCCAGTACACAGAGTTCGCTGTCTGTCACAATGGTGGCGATTTCTATGATCACATCACTGTCGGGATTGAGCCCGGTCATTTCCAGATCAATCCAGATCAGGTTGTCCTTGTTCATATTGTCTGTCTCTTGGTAAGGTGTTCGCCATTCTTACCGCTATTCCCGTGGATGTGAAGCCAAAGCATGGCCAGACGCCTGACCGACCAACAACGCCGCCGCATTGCGCACCACCAGGCGCAGCAACGCAACGCCGTTGATAACACCGCAAGGGTGGTTGACGATTCAGGGTTGGGCAGCGAGCAGGAGGCATTGGTCATTGCGCATTACGGCCGCAAGCTGGATGTGGAAATGCCGGGTGATACAACACGCACTGTCCGTTGTTCACTGCGCGCCAATATCACCCAACTGGTGACCGGTGATCACGTGATTGTGCGTCTGCCGGTGGAAGGCAGCGAGCCGGGCGCTGCCGGTGTTGTGGTGGCCGGTTGTGAACGGCGCTCTTTGCTGTCTCGCCCGGATAGCTGCGGCCTGCTGCGACCGATTGCTGCCAATGTCGATGCCATGCTGATCACCATTGCACCATTGCCGGAACCGTTCCCGTTTTTGATTGACCGCTATCTGGTGGCAGCTGACCTGTATGGCATCCAGCCGGTTATCCTCTGCAATAAAACTGATCTGATCAATGATGCCAATAGTGCGGCGATAGAAAAATTACTGCATGTCTATCGCACCATCGGCTATCCGGTTTTTTCCTTGTCTTCCTACGACAGAAGTGGATTGGTTGCCGTTGCTGATTTCCTGCGTGATAAAATTTCTGTCATCGTCGGGCAATCCGGCGTAGGGAAATCTTCGCTGATCAACGCATTACTGCCCGGCGTGGATATCACCGTCGGCGCCTTGTCCACCGCCAGCGACAAAGGTAAACACACCACAACCACTGCACGACTCTACCACTTGCCTGCAGGCGGTGACCTGATTGACTCGCCAGGTATCCGCGAGTTCACGTTGCAGCATCTGCCTGCGCAGGAATTAATTTCCCATTTTGTGGATTTGCGTGAATACACCGATGGTTGCAAGTTTCGCGACTGCAGCCACGAACACGAACCCGGCTGCGCATTGCTGGCTGCCGAACAGGAAGGAAAGTTTTTTCCTGAACGTCTGGCCAGTTATCGCCATATCCTTTCCAATATAAATGAACATTGAAAAGAAAATTCCTATTACCAGCAATGGTAAACGCGCTATCGACTGGCTGGCAGAAAATTCGCCCCTCTCACGCATGCAACTGAAAAAAGCACTGGCCAACGGCGCGGTCTGGTTACACACCGGGAAAAAACAGGAACGGTTGCGGCGCGCCACACGTGAATTGCCTGCCAACAGCACACTCCATATGTATTACGACGCCGCTATCCTTGCACTCGAACCACCAACCCCCACACTGGTGTGTGACGAGAACCAGTATTCAGTATGGTACAAACCCGCCGGATTATTGTCACAAGGATCAAAACAGGGTGACCACTGCTCGCTACTCCGCATTGTCGAGCAAACCATGAATCGAAAAACATTTCTGGTGCATCGTCTTGATCGCGAAGCCAATGGTCTGATGCTGGTTGCGCATACTGAAAAAGCTGCTGCTGCGCTGTCTGGTTTATTCCAGAAAAACAGGATTGATAAACACTATCGCGCCAGTGTTGCTGGCGAATGGCGACCAGCTGACCTGTCACCAGAGAAAGAACTGCCTGTGAAAATAGACAGCGACATCGATGGCAAACATGCTGTCACATGGATCGATCATGCGGTGTACGATGCCGGCAACCAGCAGACACATTTGCACATCCATATCGATACCGGACGCAAACACCAGATACGCCGACACCTTGCCGGACTCGGCCATCCGGTGATTGGTGANNACTGCAAGCCTGCCGCATTGAGTACCTGTGTCCGCTATTTAATCGCAAACGCATATACACCGTTCCTGTCAATCTATGAGACTACAAGCCGTGAAAGAGGGCACCCCATGACCAACGCATTGATCCGTCGCTTTGCCGAACTGAACCGCAACGATGTTGCACTGGTCGGCGGGAAGAATGCCTCCCTCGGCGAAATGTTCAGCACACTGGCTCCACGCGGTGTGCAGGTACCTGACGGATTTGCTACAACATCCGCCGCTTATTGGTTGTATCTGCAGCACAATCACTTGCGCGAAAAAATCACTGCACGGCTCGAAGGCCTGGATATCACTGATGTCGCCTCCCTGCAGGGTGCCGGTGAAGAAATCCGGCGGTGGATCATGGCCGGCGAGATGCCACCTGCATTGTGTGAAGGGATTGCCACTGCCTATGCCGAACTGGAAAAACAGTATGGCAAGGATACCGATGTTGCTGTGCGCAGTTCTGCAACCGCAGAAGATTTGCCGGATGCATCTTTTGCCGGCCAACAGGAAACGTTCCTGAATATTCGCGGCCTCGAGCCATTGCTGTCTATATGTAAAAACGTGTTTGCGTCGTTGTTTACCGACAGGGCAATTGCCTATCGCGTGCACAAAGGTTTTGCGCACATGAAAGTGGCGCTCTCGATTGGCGTGCAAAAAATGGTGCGTTCAGATATCGGCGCGTCCGGTGTGATGTTTACGCTTGATACAGAATCAGGGTTCCGTGATGTGGTGAGCATCACTGCCGCGTATGGCCTGGGTGAAAACGTGGTGCAAGGCGCTGTGAACCCGGATGAATTCACTGTACATAAGCCGACATTGCGCGCAGGTTTTCGTCCGATACTGAAACGCCAGCTCGGCTCCAAGGCGCTGCGCATGGTGTATGACCACACCAACGGCAATGCCACCAGAAATGAAACCGTCAATACGGTAGACCAGCAGCAGTTTGCAATCAGTGACAGTGAAATTATCGAACTCGCCAAACAGGCGCTAGTGATTGAAGAACACTACGGTTGCGCCATGGATATTGAATGGGCGCGTGACGGCGTGACGCAACAACTGTTTATCGTGCAGGCCCGGCCGGAAACGGTACACGCCGGTAGCAATGCTTTACTGCAGGAAGTTTACCGGCTAGAAAGTAAAAGCCGCGTACTCACCAAGGGAAAAAGTATCGGCCAGCGCATCGGCGCCGGCACCGTGCGCATTATCAAAGACAAACACCAGATGGGATCCATTCTGCCTGGCGATGTGCTGGTGGCTGACATCACCGATCCCGACTGGGAGCCTGTGATGAAAACCGCGAGTGCCATTATCACCAATCGCGGCGGACGCACCTGCCATGCTGCGATTATTGCGCGCGAACTCGGCATTCCTGCGGTGGTCGGCACAGGTAATGCTACTGACATTTTGCAGGAAGGCAGCAGCGTAACAGTGAGTTGTGCGGACGGGGAAAAAGGCATTGTGTACGAAGGCCTGTTGCCTTTTGTGCGCGAACAGATTGATCTGGGCGACTTACCCAAACCGCAAACGCATATCATGCTGATTGCCGGCAATCCCGGCCAGGCGTTTACCGTGGCACAGTTGCCAAACAGCGGCGTTGGCCTGGCGCGCATGGAATTTATTATCAGCAACCACATTGGTGTGCATCCACGTGCACTGCTGGAATTTGATTCTCTCTCTGCAGAACTGAAAGCAGAAATCCTCGAGCACACGCATGGCTATGCCAGCCCTGTTGATTTCTATGTTGATAAGCTCGCAGAAGGCATTGCGACAATTACCGCTGCGTTTTATCCCAAGCCTGTCATCATCCGCACCAGTGATTTCAAGTCCAATGAATATGCGCAACTGATTGGCGGTGCCACATTTGAACCGCAGGAAGAAAACCCGATGATCGGTTTTCGCGGCGCATCACGTTACTACGCCGACAGTTTCCGTGAGTGTTTTGCGCTGGAATGTCGTGCACTGAAAAAAGTGCGCGAGGAAATGGGCCTGACCAATCTGGAAGTGATGTTGCCTTTTGTACGCACCGTAGAAGAAGTGCAGAAAGTGTCTGTACTTATGGCTGAGCACGGATTGAAACGTGGCGAGAAAGGCTTGCGCCTTATTCTGATGTGCGAGATTCCCGCCAATGCACTGCTCGCCGACCAGTTTCTGGAACATTGCGATGGATTTTCCATTGGCTCGAACGATTTGACACAACTCACACTGGGCGTCGATCGCGACTCGGGTTTACTGCCGCAATTTGATGAACGCAACCCTGCAGTGGCCGTGCTGATGGGCATGGCCATTGCTGCATGCCGCAAACACAATAAATACATTGGCATTTGCGGCCAGGCACCGAGTGATTTTCCAGAAATCACCCGCTGGCTGGTTCAGCAAGGCATCGGATCTATCGCCCTCAACCCGGACAGCGTACTGAACATGACGCGCATTGTGGCGGAAGCTGAACAGCAGGATAAAAAACATGTTTGATGCGCAACAGTTGTTTACGGTAGACGCAGTAGACCCTGCGCTCGCTGTCCGTATCCGGCACAAGATCGACAACAAGACAAAACCCCCTGGTGCGCTCGGCATACTCGAACACGTTGCACTGCAAGTCGCACTGATCCAGCAAACCTTGTCCCCATCCCTCAACAAACCACACTTGCTGCTGTTTGCCGGCGACCATGGCATTGTGTCTGAAGGTGTGAGCCCTTTTCCCCAGGTGGTGACACAGCAAATGGTTCACAATTTTGTTAACGGCGGCGCGGCGATCAATGTATTTTGCCGCCAGCACAATATTGCTATCGACGTAATTGATGCCGGTGTGAATGGTGATTTATCCGGCCTGCCTGTTACACATGCCAAAGTAGCGCCCGGTACAAAAAATTTCCTGCATGAACCCGCGATGACACCGGCGCAATGCGAACAGGCCATTGCCCGCGGTGCCACACTGGTGCGTGCTACCAGCGAGAGCGGCTGCAACATTATTGGCTTCGGCGAGATGGGCATCGGCAACACATCATCTGCCACTGCGTTATTTGCTGCATTATCCAGCATGGGCATCGATGAATGCGTAGGGCGCGGCACCGGGCTGGACGACGCTGGCTTGTTGCACAAGACCGCTGTGTTGAAAGCTGCATTGGCACAGCACGGCCCACTCACCGATCCGTTCACTATCCTGTGTACGTTTGGCGGATTTGAAATCGCGATGATGGTCGGCGCCATTCTTGCGGCCTGTGAACAACGCATGGTCGTGTTGATCGACGGGTTTATTGCCAGCAGCGCCGCAGCTATCGCTTTCGCACTGGAGCCATACGCTCGCGACTATTGTGTGTTTTCACACCTTTCGAATGAATCCGGGCATAAAAAAATGCTCGACTATTTGCAGGTATCGCCGTTGGTGTCGCTCGGTCTGCGACTCGGTGAAGGCAGTGGCGTTGCAGTGACGTACCCGCTGATTGCATCCGCTGTTTTATTCCTGAACGAAATGGCTTCGTTTGATTCTGCTGGTGTTTCGGATAAATGCTGAACCAGCCATCATTTTGCTCGCCGCCATTTCGTTCGTCACATTGCCTGATGGTGCAAGGCTGCACATCTGATGCAGGAAAAAGCACCCTGGTAGCTGGCATCTGTCGGGCACTGGCGCGGCGCGGTGTAAAAGTTGCGCCATTCAAACCGCAAAATATGGCACTGAACAGCGCGGTCACTGTCGATGGCGGTGAAATTGGTCGCGCACAAGCCGTGCAAGCACAGGCATGTTTCCTTGCACCGCATACCGACATGAATCCTATCCTGCTGAAACCGAACACAGACAGCGGCGCGCAGGTCATCGTGCATGGCAAGGCGATTGGCAACATGGAAGCCTGGGGTTATCACCACTACAAAACCGAAGCGATGCAGTATGTGTTGCAATCGTTTGAACGTTTATCTGCACAATACGATGTGATTATTACCGAAGGTGCCGGCAGCCCGGCTGAAATCAATTTACGTGACCGCGATGTCGCCAACATGGGTTTCGCCGAAGCCGTTGATTGCCCGGTTATTATCGTGGCAGACATTGATCGCGGCGGCGTATTTGCACATTTGTGCGGCACGCTGGATCTGCTGGATGATAGCGAACAGAAACGTGTAGTCGGCTTTGTCATCAACAAGTTTCGCGGCGATGTGTCACTGCTACAACCCGGTATCGACTGGCTGGAAGCACGCACTGGCAAAAAAGTACTGGCAGTGATGCCCTATCTGCATGGCATGCACCTGGAAGCGGAAGACGCCATTGCCGAACAGCAGGATGACTTGCATGACGGTGAACGCTTGCGCATTGTGGTGCCGGTCACACCGCGCATCAGCAACCACACGGATTTCGATGCGCTTCGATTGCATCCGCAAGTGGATTTGACGTTTGTATGGGCGAACGAGCCAATACCGGCTGCTGATCTGGTCATCTTGCCAGGCAGTAAAAGTGTGCGCGCCGATCTGGATTTTTTAAGGACGCAAGGATGGGAAACCTATTTGCAAAAACATTTGCGCTACGGCGGAAAACTGATGGGAATTTGTGGTGGCTTCCAGATGCTCGGCCATGCCATTGATGATCCACACGCCATTGAAGGCACAGCCGGCAACGCCGCTGGATTGGGTTTGCTGGATTTCAACACTGTACTGGAACCGGAAAAACAGTTGTTGAGGGTTGAAGGCACATTATTGGCAAGCGGTGCACACGTATCAGGCTATGAAATTCATTGTGGCGTCAGTGCGGGTGCAGCGCTGGATTATCCGGCGCTTGAGCTTGGCGATCATCGTGATGGCGCACGCTCTGCTGACAACCAGATTATTGCCACGTATGTCCACGGCATTTTTGACCAGACTGATTCTCTGGCCAGCCTGTTAGCGTGGGCGGGTGTGCGCGACGTGAAACCGTTTGATTACCGCGCAAGACAGGAGGCGGACATCAATCGGCTAGCCGATGCCATTGAGCAGCATTTTCCCGTCCACTGGTTTGACGCACTCACCCAGACCGCGGGCCCACGCACATGAATCTGCGGCTGGCGCTGCTTTTGTCGAGCCTGTATATCTCGCAAGGTTTGCCATCCGGTTTTTTTGCGCATGCCTTGCCTACACTATTACGTGAACACGGCGTATCGCTGACACTGATCGGTTTGGCAAAATTGCTGGCATTGCCGTGGTTTTTCAAATTCCTGTGGGCACCGATGGTAGACCGTATCGGCGCAGGCAAACACAGCCATTACCGCCGCTGGATTTTGCTGATGCAATCCGCCGGATTACTGGCGCTGGCGATGTTGTCACTGCTGCGTCCTGAAAACTGGTTCAGTGCCAACTTGCCATGGTTCTTGCTTGCTGCGCTACTGATCAATACTTGCCTCGCCACACAGGACATCGCCACCGACGCGCTGGCTGTCAAGATATTGCCGGTGCAACAGCGCGGGCTTGGTAACAGTATCCAGGTAGCCGGGTACAAGCTGGGGATGCTGGCGGGCGGCAATGGCCTGTTGATCCTGATGGCGAGTATCGGCCTGCAAGATGGATTTCGCTGGCTGGCCGCTGGCCTGCTATTGCTGATGATTCCTGTGCTGCTTTTTCACGAACCCGTTGCACAGAAGCCAGCATCCGACAAGGCGCCTCCACCACAGGAGCACCCATTACATGAACACCCATTACANNACATCCATCACATGAGCAACGCGTAACGCTCTGGCAAGAATGGCGCCCCTTGCTCGCCCTGCCCGGCATGCGGCTGTGGTTGCCGGTATTGCTGACCTACAAAATTGCAGATTCGATGGCATCCGGCATGATCCGGCCGCTGTTGGTGGATGCCGGCTTCACGCTGGAACGCATAGGCACAACAGGCATGATCGCCTCTATCGCCGGCATGCTGGCGGCATTCGCCGGCGGGTTATTTGAACGCTGGCTCGGTGGTTGTCGCGCG
>DDBK01000161.1 GCA_002333095.1 Cellvibrionales bacterium UBA2034 | reverse complement strand
GGTTGATCGCGAAAGCGGAAAATTTTTATCTGCCGTGCCCTATGCACGGGTGAACTGGGCGCTGGGCTATGATGCGAATGGCCGTCCGATAGAAAATCCTGATGTGAATTATCGTGACAAACCTGCACTGGTTCGTCCTTCGCCGATGGGAGCGCACAACTGGCATCCCATGTCTTATTCAGAACAGACGCACCTTGTTTATATTCCTGTGATCGATGGTATGTTCCAGTACGGTCAGGACAAAAATTTCAAGCGGCACCATGGTTACTGGAATACAGGCACGAGCACCATTGAATTGCCGCCGGGTGAACAACTGTTCCAGGATGTGATCAGCCGCAAAGTCACCAGCGGTTCATTGTTGGCATGGGATCCAGTGAAGCAACAGAAAGTATGGGAAGTGCAACATCCATTAACGTGGAATGGTGGTGTGTTATCCACAGCAGGAAACCTTGTTTTCCAGGGCACTGCTGATGGCAGGCTTGTGGCCTATCGTGCGGACAATGGCGACAAGGTGTGGGAATACAAAACACAGGCCGGTGTGATTGCGCCGCCTGTCACATACAGTGTGGATGGTGAACAGTATGTCACTGTCATGGCGGGCTGGGGCGGTGCTTTCGGTCTTACCGGCGGCATGCCTACACCGCCTGGTGAGCCTCGCAGCCGGATCCTCACATTCAAGCTGGGTGGCACGGCGCAATTGCCTGCACTCCCACCGGATCAGCGGTTTGATCCACCANNCACGGATGGCTGTCAGTGAAGAGCAACTCAAGCACGGCGCAAACGTGTACAACACATTTTGTGTGGGATGCCATGGTGTGAATGTTGTTTCGAACAAAAGTGTGCCGGATTTGCGCTGGATGGCGCCGCCGTTCCATGAGAACTTCAAGCCGATTGTGCTGGGCGGTGCGTTGAAGGGGCTGGGCATGGTAGGTTTTGCCGATGTGCTGAATGAAAAGGATGCTGATGCTGTGCATGCCTATATTCTGGACAAGGCGAATGACGCAAAGGAAAAACGCGATAATCCCGACAGTGCATGGTGGTTGAACCTGAAGACACGCACGTATGAAACGCTCGGCGAGTTAATGTCAAAATACCTGTGAGCAAACATATGCATCCGATAGAGTTCAGAACCACACGCGGCAATATCCGTTTGATGGCAGATGCGTATGGTGATCCGCAGTGGCAACCTGTCTTGCTGGCCCACGGTGGTGGACAGACACGCCATGCCTGGGGCAAAACAGCAGAGCAAATTGCGGATGAAGGGTTTTATGCAGTGGCGCTGGATTTGCGCGGCCATGGTGAAAGCGATTGGGCGCATGACAAGGATTATGATTTCCGTACTTATGCGCAAGATATTATTGATGTTGCAGGCAGTTTTGACCGTAAACCGATAGCGGTGGGTGCATCGTTGGGAGGGATTTCTTCGCTGACGGCACACGATATGGCAGGCCAGGATTTGTTGCATGCCCTGGTGCTGGTCGATATCACGCCGCACATGGAAGCCGATGGTTTGTCGCGTATCCGTGATTTTATGCTGGAACATGCAGCTGCTGGTTTTGCGACGCTGGACGATGCGGCAGATTTTGTGGCCAGCTACACACCGCATCGTACACGTCCAACCGATCCTGAAAAAAAGAATCACGAAGGCCTGAAAAAAAATTTACGCTTGTGTGAGGATGGCCGTTACCGTTGGCATTGGGATCCGGCATTCCTTGACCGGCGCCCGCACAATACCGGCGATACAATCCGTGTCAATTTTCTGGAAGAAGCGGCGCGTGCATTGACGATCCCCACATTGCTGGTGCGTGGCCGTGTCAGTGATCTGGTAAGCCCGGAATCGGCGCGTGCATTTCTGGAAATGGTGCCGCATGCGCAGTATGTGGATATCCAGGATGCTGGCCACATGGTGGCCGGAGACCAGAATGATATTTTTTCATCGGCGGTGCTGAATTTTCTGCGCGAGCTGAAATAACCGGGACAGCAGGCATGCGCATTCCCCTTATCCTGCCGGAAGTACAAGCAGCAATTCTTGCCGGTGGCCAGAGTCGACGCATGGGGCAGCACAAGTTGTTCCTTGATTATCGTGGCAATACCTTCATTGCGCATTTGCTCATCCAGCTACAGCAACAGGTCAATGAGGTGGTGGTGGCCGGTGCGCCGGTGCCGCGCCAGTTAGCTGACCTGGGTGTGCCGGTGTTGGAGGATGCCGAGCCGGATCTCGGGCCGCTGGGAGGCATGGCCACTGCGCTGAAGCACGCCAGCAGGGAATGGCTGCTCACGGCTCCCTGTGATAACCCTGTATTGCCTGCCAACTTTGCCACTCGACTGCTGCATGTGGCGCGTGAGCAGAATGTGCCATTGGTGTATGTGCGCAAGGTAGGCAAGCCGCAGCCGCTGTATGCCATAGTGCGGCGAGATTTGCTGGGTAGCCTCAATGCCTATCTGGCAGGTGGTGAACGCAAAGTGATGCCATGGTATGAATCTGTGGATGCACTGGCGCTGGACTGGGATGATGCAGGAGTGTCTTTCATCAATATCAATACACCAGAGGAATATGCTGCTTTCCTGGATTTATAAATCTATGTGTTCGGGTATGCCCGGCGTCTGCTAGGATTGCAAACAGTTGCCGTAACTTGAACCCATTTGAAGCCATAGGATATCCATTGAATCCCGGACGTAACGAATATCTTGCGCAGCTCTTTTGCAAACTGGTTGTGGTGCCTTTATGGGTGATGCTGATAATGGCATTGCCTGCTAATGCAGAAGAGTATTGCATCAGCGATAAACCCGATTGGGTAACAGACATCCAGATTGATCCGAATCACTTGGCAGACCGGGAAACAGGTAGTGGTGGTGTTTCATATCCACTTCTGGATTACCAGACCCGTTCGATAGGCCAGGAGAAGGCGCGATACAGGCATATTGCAGCCAAGGCCCTGAATGTTTCTGGTGTGGAAGAAATATCCAGGTTGTCTATCGATTTTGATCCCGCATATGAAGTGCTTTGTATTCATAGCATGGTGGTGAAACGGAATGGAAAATCCTTTGATAGAATCAAGAAAAGTAAAATAAGTGTTATACAGCAAGAAAGAGAGTTGGCTTACCAGATTTATGATGGGGTCAGGACATTCAATGCGTTTATGGAAGATGTACAAGTAGGCGATACTGTAGAGTATAGCTATACCATTGAAGGGATTAATCCGATTTTAAAGGATATTTTTGCAACATATATACCGATGCAATGGGGTGTGCCGGTCGGGTTAATGTATTCACGCTTGCTGTGGCCAGAAAATACTCCCCTGTATTTCCGCAATCACAATACAGATGTAAAGCCGATTACTGCAACACATGATGGAGTTGTGGAATATGTGTGGCAAGCGCAGGATGTGCCTGCCAAAAATATGGATGAAAATATTCCCAGTTGGTACGATGCCATGCCTGGTGTTTACATCAGCAATATGAATGAGTGGCAGCAGGTTGTGAAGTGGGCTTTGCCTCTTTATGAAGCGGATAGCCTTTCGCCAAAGCTGCAAGAACTGGTTGCACAATTCAAACTTGCAGGTAACTCGGATGAAGAGCGCGCTATGGCGGCTCTGGCATTCGTGCAGAATAATATCCGGTATCTTGGTATTGAAATGGGTTCCCGTTCGCATAAACCCGGTTCGCCTGATGATGTTGTCAGCCAGGGGTACGGTGACTGCAAGGACAAGTCAAGATTGCTGGTCAGGTTGTTGAATGCGCTGCATATTGAGGCATTTCCGGCGCTGGTGCATAACAATAGCGGTAAGTTGTTGCTTGAAGGTTTGCCTACGCCAGTGGCTTTTAACCATGTGATTGTACATGTGCGAATAGGAGGGAAGCGCTATTGGCTGGATCCGTCCCTGACATATCAGGCTAAATCGTTGCGGGCGCTGTATACGCCGCATTATGACTACGCGCTAGTGGTTGCCCCGGATACAAATGAACTTGTTCATATGGCTGATGATATACAAAAGCTACACGCAAAATTGGTATATGAAAAAATTGATTTAAGCAAAAATAACCCTGGCCCTGCTGATTATTCTATTTCTTCTGTTTATGGCGGGTATTTTGCTGATAATATGCGGAAAGAGTTTTCTGAGATTTCTATTGATAAAATTGAAAATAATTATTTAAATTATCTTTCGCAAAGTTATCCTGAAATATCTAATTCTTCAAAAATTAAAATCATGGATGATGTTTTAAATAACAAGTTTGAGACAGCTGAAAGCTATGCAATAAAAAATATTTGGGAAGAAACGGAAGATGGTCGATATATCCAGGTTAATTTAAAGCCGTTTCTAATTAGGGACAATATCAAGAGGGTTACATCCCCTGTCAGGACAATGCCTTACTCGGTAAATCACCCGGTGGCTTATACGCACCATACTACAATTGCGTTGCCGCCAAAATCACAATTTGAGGATGAATTCAGTACGGTTGAGGATCCTGCTTTTGTATTTTCCAGATCTGTAAAGGTTGGGAAAGGAGAGTTGCAGATTGATTATAATTACAAGTCACTCCGTGATTATGTGCTGCCTGAAGATATAGGTTCTCACGCTGAAAATATTGATAAGGTGCTTTCTTTGGCGTCTTATTCCATTCAGAAGCCAAGCCCTTCGATTGGTTTCGGTAAAGATTATCCGGTTTCTTCGGATGTAAATTGGCCGATGATTTTCATTTCCCTGTCGATTTTTGGGGTTTCGTTTTTTGTATTCTGGAAGTATTTGTATTTGTATGATCCTGCCGGGCTTTCCGGGTATGTTGCTGATCCGGCTTTACAGGGAATACGGGGTTGGTTGGCGTTGCATGCGTTAGGCATTGTGATGTGCCCGTTGATATTGCTGGCAGCGGCCCGTAACTATGTAATTGTTTTTTCAAATATCCAGCTCTCTATCGTTAAGGATAGTTACCCGGATGGTTGGTTTGTCAATGCTGTTTTTATGGAGTGGTTTATTCTTGTTCCTTTATTTGTTTTCTCGTTATTTCTGGTTGTGATTTTTTTCCAGAAGAGGAACACATACCCTGTGTTTTATATAATTTTTCAGGCGGCTATTGTCCTGTATTCCTTGATTGATATGGTTGGGCTGCAATTATTGTTCCCTGATGAGATGGGGGCGTTGGCGCAAAAAGATGTTAATGAGTTTTTAAGGCTGTTTCTGGTGTCTCTCTGTTGGTGTGTCTATATGCTTAAATCAAAACGTGTCAAGTCAACGTTTACCCGGCGACGACACTAGTGAATCCTGATCAATAATGCCCCTTTGCCTGTATTGTGTTTTTTTCTCGGGGGTAAATGTTAATATGCATAAAATTTCAGGGGGTTACCTATGATTGATGAAAAACTGCTGGCCATTCTGGTATGCCCTGTTACCAAGGCGCCGCTGGTGTACGATGAGAAGAATCAGGAATTGGTTTGCAAAGCAAGCGGCTTGGCATACCCGGTACGGGATGGCATTCCGGTGATGCTGGAAGAGGAAGCCCGTCAGCTGACGGAGGAAGAAAAAAACCGCTGAGAAGCGGTTTTTTAATGTAAAAAACTGGCCAAATATCCGGATCAAATATCCGGATGGTTGCGTGTCTGCCAGAGTGCAATGCCAAACAACACTGAAAACGGAAACTCATAGAAGTATGCAGTGCCGGGGTTGTAACCTGCAGGTAAGCCTGCAGCGCCAAATGTGAACGTGTAATCGCCTCCCCATACAGCAATGCCGATAATTCTGCCAACCCAGAGTGCTGTAAAAATCAGGAACCACAACACGAGATTGGCGTGCAGGTAACGCTTGGGTTTTAGCACTCCCAGAAGGGCAAATACACCGAGGCAAAATTCTGTCAGGCCGTACATTGCCATCACTTCAACCGTGACGCTCCAGTGGTTGAATTCCATGCCCATGTACGACAGGCCTTTCGGGTCGACAGTCAACCAGGCGCCATAACCCATCCAGACAATAGCCGCCAGGCCAGTGATACATTTTGCAAACGTCATCGTGCTATTTGAAACCATCATAGATTCTCCTTGGTCAGTTTTTTATGCAGGGACTCTCAGCTTGAGTGATTCCATACGGCGTGAAATCATGTTCTTGTGATAGACCGGCGGCTCGGCCAGCTCCNNGCTCCAGCCGTGGATACCGTTTTGCTAACTCGATCAGCACTTCCTCTGTGATCGTTCGTGCCAGTGCTGCTCCCAGGCAGTAATGTACACCTACGCCGAAAAATACGACTTTTTCCAGATTCGGACGGTTGATATCAAATGTTGAAGGATTTGCAAACACGCGTTCATCGTACATGGCGCAGGGAAACATCAGCCGTATCATTTCTCCCTTGCCAATTTTCTGGCCGAGAATTTCCATATCGTGCAATGCAAAACGTGTGGCACCGCTGTGACCGAAGTTTCGCCAGCGCATGCCTTCCCTTGCTATGTCATCTACCCGTTCAGGATGGTCGTGCAGCGTCTGTAATGCATGGGGATGCAGTGCCAGTACCAATGCCAGATTGGCAAGGTGGTCGCGGGTTGTATCAGGGCCTGCTGCGAGTACTGCCGATAACAGCGCCAGCATTTCCGTTTCACTGAGTCGTTCGCCATCTTCCACTGTTGTGGCCATGATACTGATCAAGTCATCTTGTGGATGTGCCCGTTTTTCAGCCACAAGCTCTTTCAGCATGATGATGCCTTTCAGGGCGAGGTCCAGGTCAAAGTTTTCTGTCGGATCATAATTGCCGAGAATAGCCTGTGAGAGACCTTCAAATTCTTTCTGGTAGTTTGTAGGGACACCCACATATTTTGCCAATACTGCAAGCGGGATAGACTTGGCCAGTGGGGCAAAATTAAATTCGCGCTGATGGATGGCATCAAAATGTTCACGGACAACACGCTGTATTTCCGGGCGCATATTTTCAACGATGCGGGGTGAAAAAGCTGGAATGGCCAATTTCCGCACACGCATATGGTCTTTTTTGGACATCGCCATCAACATATTGTCGGTGATGTGATCCAGGGCATTTTTTTTGTGTTCCGGTTTTTGTGGTGCAAATTTCCATTCCTTGAAGTTGAAACTGAGCCGGTCATCTTTCATCAGGCTGATGACGGTGTCATACGATTCGCTGATCACCCAGCACAAGTTTCGCGGGGAGTAAAAAATCGGCGCTTCCCTGATCATCCTTTTGTAGACGGGATAAGGGTCCGGGTAGAACCCTTCGACATCGTCAGACCGAAAAGCGGAAAACAGTGGTCTGGTCACACAGGCCCAGGCCAGATGGCCGGCCATGTGCAGGATTTGCAGGGGGGTAAAGTGGAGGGAAGCCATAGGTGTCATCGTGTCTCATGAATATTGGCAGCATACAAAAAGCCTTGTGATCATGGCATCACCCGTTTGCCCTACAGGGTTTGGGCCATCCCATCTGGCGGTGTCCGTCAAGCTTGCGTGCCCCATGTGATGGGAGTAGGGTTTCCACCCAGTCAAAAGCCGGTTGCCCGGCACTGGAGAGCGGCGAGAATGTCCGACGGTCCTGTAAATGTTCCAGGTTCAATTGTTGTCCCGGGCACAATATTGCTGGTTGATGATGATGCCATGGTGCGTCTGAGCGTGGCCGCATTCCTGGAAGACAGCGGCTATAAGGTGGAACAAGTGGCCGATGGAGCCAGCGCGCTCGCCGCTTTCCAGCATAATCCGCCATCGTTGATCATTACTGACCTGAAAATGCCGCGTATGGATGGTCTTGCCCTGTTGCGTGCGGTAGCGGCATCTCCCCAGCCTGTGCCCGTCATCGTGATGTCCGGGGCAGGCAGCATGCAAGATGTGGNNAGCGGACTATCTGGTCAAACCGATCGTTGATTTCAGGGTGCTGGAACACGCTATCGACAAGTGCCTGGAGCGTGTGCGATTGGTCGAGCAGAACCGCTGTTACCGCGAGCAGCTGGAAAAGACCAATCGCGAGATGGCTGAATACTTGCGCGAACTGGAGCAGGACCAGCAGGCCGGCCGGCAGTTACAGCTCAAGCTCTTCCCGCAGCAGGACCTCACCGCTGGCCCTTACCATTTTTCGCACTGCATCATTCCCTCGCTGTATCTCAGCGGTGACTTCCTTGAATACGTGAAATTCGGCGAGGATTTCCTGGGTTTCTATATTGCCGATGTCTCTGGCCATGGCGTGTCATCAGCCTTTGTGACTGCCCTGTTGCGCCATTTTTCCCTGAATGTGTTCCGGGAGACCCGTGAGGCAGCGATTCGCGGCGATGCATCGCCATTTCCCACGCCGGCTGATGTGCTGTCTTACTACAACCGAGAGCTGCTGGCAGCCGGNNTACACTGGCGTATAGTGTCGCCGGCCACCTGCCGATGCCGATACTGGCAACGGATGAGGGGGTGCAATATCTTGGGGGTAACGGGATGCCGGTTGGCATACTCCATGAAGCCCGGTACCAGAATTACAGTGTGCAGTTGCCAGCGCGTTTTACGCTGGTGCTGTGTTCAGATGGTGTGTTGGAAGTGATACCCGCCAAAGGACTGATCGAGAAGGAAGCCATGTTGCTTGAGCTGGTAGCGGCCAGTGATCGCACGCAGCGTGGCATTGAGCAACAGTTGAACATGGATGCGGTAGGCGATGCTCCTGATGACATCGCCATCATGACACTGGTGAAGACCGCATGAAGCGAGAGCCAGCGTGCCTAACCCTGAAAGAATCCTTGTAAGACAGGTGTGAGATGGAAGGACGTGTTCTGGTCGCCGAGCATAACGGTGCATATGTACTGAAACTGGTGGGGGATGTGCGCTTGACGCTATCCTCGACGATAGACCAGTTTGTTGAGCGAATGTTTTCCTGTGTGTCCTGCCAGTCGGTGATCGTCGATCTGACGGAAACAGAAGGCCTGGACAGTACAACACTGGGCATGTTGGCAAAGATGGCGTTGTTTGTGCGCAAGCAACTGCACATACGGCCTTTGGCGGTCACAGACAATGACAGCATTATCCGCTTGCTGAACAGCATGGGTTTCGAGCAGATATTCGATATCCAGCGCACCCGTGAAGTCTGTGCAGTAGCTGATTGTGAACTGCAGGCAGCCACACTGGACGAGAAAGAGGCCAGGGAAAAGGTGCTGCAGGCGCATCAGGTATTGATGACGCTGAACCAGAAGAATCGTGAAACATTCAAGGAGCTGGTCGACAGTCTTTGCAAAGCTTGCTGATTTCGGTAACGTGCTCGGCTCGTTCCAATGCTAGTGATGCGTATGTCTTCTCCTGAACACACTGATACTGCCCGTTTCGACGACATCCGCCCATACCGCGACGAAGAAGTAAAAGGGGTATTGGCGCGTATTCTGGCTGATCCTGAATTTCTTGCTGCGCTGCTACGTTTCCGTTTCCCCGCCTTGCCCGGTTGGGCGGGGCGTATCCTCAGGCCGTTGGTGCAGTGGCAGTTGCAACGGCAGACACGGTCTGTGCAAGACGTGAAAAGCTTCCAGTCTGTTATCGAATCCTATATGCAGCGCATGATTACCGGCACCAGTACTGGCCTGACAGTGTCCGGGCTGGATCGTCTGGATGCCGGTCAGGCGTATCTGTTTGTCAGCAACCATCGCGATATTGCTATGGATCCGGCATTTGTGAACTGGGTGTTGTGGCATAACGGCATGGATACTGTGCGAATCGCCATCGGTGACAACCTGCTCACAAAACCTTTTGCATCTGATCTGATGCGGCTCAATAAAAGTTTTCTGGTAAAACGCGGTGAGACAGCGCCCAAAAAAATCTATGTAGCACTCAAGCAGCTGTCAGCCTATATCCACCATTCCATTGTCAACGAAAAATCTTCTGTGTGGATTGCGCAACGGGAAGGCCGTGCAAAAGACGGGCTGGATCGTACAGAAGAAGCCATCATAAAAATGTTCGCCATCAGCAAACCCAAGGAGCAAGCCTTTGCTGATTTTGTGCGCGAACTGAATATCGTGCCTGTATCCATTTCCTACGAATGGGATCCTTGCGATATTCCGAAGGCACGTGAGTTGTATGAAAAGGCAACGCACGGCAGTTACCAGAAAGACACGCATGAAGATGTACAAAGCATTGCCGCCGGTATTGCAGGAAACAAGGGCAGGGTGCATGTCAGTTTCGGGGATGTCTTGCGTGCAGATTTTGATACACCGGAAGCTGTCACTGAAGAAATCGACAGGCAGGTTATCGGCAATTATGTGCTCTTCCCCAGTAATTATCTGGCGATCGCTGCCTTGGGTGAAAAAGCAGAAGGGAGATGCGGATACCCGGCGGAAATTTTCAGTCTGGAGCGTGTCCAGCAGGAGCGGGCATTATTTGAACAGCGCCTCTTGAATTGTCCGGAAGAATGCCGCAAATACTGGCTGGCAATGTATGCCAATCCTGTACGTAGTCTTTGTAAGGGGAAAAACTGATCATGATCCAGGTTGAAAACCTAAGCCGCCAGTTTGGCAATTTTACAGCTGTCGATAATTTAAGTTTTACAGTCAGGCCGGGTGAGGTGTTGGGTTTTCTTGGCCCCAATGGTGCGGGTAAATCCACCACCATGAAAATGCTGACAGGGTTCCTGCGCCCCAGCGGCGGCCGCGTACTAGTTTTTGGCCATGATATCTGGCGTGATCCATTGCCCGCCAAGAAAATGATTGGCTACCTGCCTGAAGGCGCACCCAGTTACGGGGAAATGAGCGTGCAAGGTTTCCTGGATTTTATTGCTGCAGTACGGGGTTTTCGCGGCCAGGAAAAAAAGCGCGCCATTGAAATCGCCGTAGAGAAATCAGCTTTGGGCGATGTGTTGTTCCAGACGATTGATACCTTGTCTAAAGGCTATCGCCGACGCGTTGGTATAGCACAGGCAATCCTGCATGATCCGCAGGTGCTGGTGCTTGATGAGCCAACTGATGGTCTGGATCCTAACCAGAAGCACCACGTGCGCGAACTGATCCGAAACCTCTCACAAGACAAACTGGTGATTGTTTCTACCCACATCCTGGAGGAAGTCGCAGCTGTTTGTACGCGTGCAATGATTATTGCCCATGGCAAGATGCTGGTGGATGACACGCCGGCTGCATTGGCGGCGCGTTCAGAGTCNNGATGTGTTCCGTTCTGTCACGGGAGGTGTGTGATGCCTGCATTTATGACGGTTGCCAGGAGAGAGTGGCAAGCCTATTTCGCCACACCGCTGGCGTATGTTTTTCTGGTGGTTTTTCTGGTGTTGTGCGGGTTTGCCACATTTGAACTGGGTGGTTTTTATCAGCGAAACCAGGCAGACCTGCAAGTATTCTTTTCGTATCAACCATGGCTGTACCTGTTTCTGGTGCCGGCTATTGCGATGCGTATCTGGGCCGAAGAGCGCAAAAGTGGCTCGATAGAATTATTGCTGACCTTGCCGCTGACATTGCGTTCGATTGTGTTGGCGAAATTCTTTTCAGCCTGGTTATTTGTTGCCTTGGCATTGCTGCTGACTTTTCCACTCTGGATCACCGTGAATTATCTGGGTGAACCTGATAATGGCGCTATTCTGGCGGCTTATCTTGGCAGCTGGTTGATGGCGGGGGCGTTTTTATCTATAGGCTGCTGTTTGTCTGCGACCAGTAAAAGTCAGGTGATAGTGTTTGTGCTTACCGTCAGCACGTGCTTCCTGTTCGTCTTGTTGGGTACGCCGCAATTGTTGGACAGTCTTTCAGNNTAGGTGTTTTGCCCCAGTTGTTGATAGATACCGTTGCCCAGTTGAGTTTGCTGACCCATTTTGATGCGATTTCGCGGGGCGTACTGGACCTCAGGGATGTGTTGTTCTATGTGCTTTTCATTGCTTGTTGGCTTGCTGCCACAGGTATTGTGATTGAACAGAAAAAGGCCGAGTGATTCTATGAAAAAATTATCTTTGCCGGCATTGTTGATGCTGTTATTGGTTGGCGTGATGGGCTTGTCTGTTTTAGGACAGTGGCGGATCGACCTGACAGAAGGCAAATTGTATACCTTGTCTTCTGGCACAAGAAATATCCTGAAGAATATCAATGACCCCATCACATTGAAATTTTATTATTCTGAATCGCTCGCGCGTGAAATACCGGCGCTACGCAATTACGCGAAACGTGTGGATGAGTTGTTAAAAGAGTATCAGCGTGCTGCTGATGGCAAGCTGAAGCTGGAGGTTATTCACCCGGAAGTTTTTTCTGAAGAGGAAGATGCTGCCGCAGCCGCTGGATTGCAGGGGTTGCCCAACGGGCGCAGCGAATCAATTTATCTTGGTCTTGCAGGTTCACGTGGTGATCGTACTGAAACCATCGCGCTGTTCAATCCGCAAAAGGAAAACCTGCTTGAATATGAGATAAGCCAGTTAATTTACCGGCTCAATCGTCCTGCACCCCTTTTAGTGGGTGTTATTTCCGGGTTGCCGGTTTTCCGTAGCATGGATCCAAAAACCAATCGTCCACGCCCGGGCTGGCTCATTGTTGACCAGATGAAGCAATTGTTTGATATACGTCGCCAGATAGACCCTGGCGTTGACAAGATCGATGATGACCTGAATATGTTAATTGTCATCCATCCGCATTTGTTGCCCGAGAAAACCTTGTTTGCGCTTGACCAGTTTGTATTACGCGGGGGAAGGTTGCTCACGTTTGTTGATCCTTTTGCTGAATTGGATGACAGCGAATCTATGCTGGGTGACGGTTTTGCAGATCGCAGTTCAAGTCTGGATCAATTGTTTACTGCCTGGGGCATTGCGTATGATCCCAAAAAGGTTGTGCTGGATCTGGGATATGCACATAGCATTCCTGTAGAACCGAATGGTCGTGAGTTGCCGCATGCAGGCATTCTTGGTCTGGAAGGCGCGGCCATCAATCGCGAGCAGAATGTGATTGCTAATCTGGAAAATATCAATGTTGCCTCTGTGGGTGCGTTGTCGCCGATTGCTGGAAGTGGCACACAGTTTATTCCGTTGCTGACATCCAGCGACAAGACGGAATTGATGGATGTCGAGCAATACAGTGCCATTGGCAACCATGCAGAATTGCTGGCGAAGATGAAACCAGGCAACCAGCGTTACCATTTTGCTGCACTCGTTAACGGTAACGTCAAAACGGCATTCCCGGATGGGAAACCNNGTGACCGTATGTGGGTAGACCGGCAGGATTATTACGGCCAGGTAATGGCGACGCCTTTTGCAGCGAATGGAGACATGCTGGTCAACATGGTTGATGCACTGGGTGGCAGTATGGATCTGGTCAGCTTGCGCAGCCGTGGCACTTACCAGCGCCCGTTTACACGGGTGGATGCACTGGAGAAAGCAGCCAGTAGCCGGCTTCGTGAGCAGGAAGATGCGCTTACGCAAGCACTGTCTGTGGCAGAGCAAAAAATTGCAGCACTGAGTGCACAGGGTGCAGATCCCGCTGCTGTTGAACTTACGCCAGAGCAGAAAGCAGAAATTCATAAATTCCAGCAAGAAAAACTGAAAATCAGGAAAAATTTGCGCGATGTACAGCGCCAGTTGAATAGCGATGTCGAACACCTGGGTTTTGTGCTCAAGGTGATCAATATGGCTGCAGTGCCTGTACTTCTGACAGTGGTTACACTGATGGTGTCGTGGTTACGCCGCAGGCGCGCCCGGCGTGCCTGAGTGTGAATCCCGGCTATCGTCTGCGTTGGCAGTGTGGTCATCGCAGGCATCGTGTCTTGTCCGGGCCACTTCAATAGCAGACAAGCTGTCTGTGCCATTACTGGCAGCAGGTGAACCGGAATCCCTGCGCTCCAGTTTCCCATTTCTGTTGCATGTTGATGAAAAAGGCGTGGCGTTGCGGCAAGGCAAGAGTGAGATTGCTGTCGATTTTACAAGCGGTGCAAATCATCACAGGCGTTTGCATGGGGGCGGGCGGGGACAGTCTGTTGCCAGGGCAATCGGCCTTAAATCCGGCAATATTGTTCCATCGGTACTGGATTGTACGGCTGGCCTGGCACGTGATGCATTTGTGTTGGCATCCCTGGGTTGTTCGATACAGTTATGTGAGCGCTCGCCACTGGTGCATTTGCTTCTGCAGGATGGCCTTTTGCGCGCCAGTGCCAGTGAAGATATTGCAGTGCGCGCCATTGTCAATCGCATGCAGTTGCTGTCACTGGATGCGCGTGAGCACATGGCTGTATTACCCGATCATGCTCGCCCAGATGTAATATATCTTGATCCGATGTTCCCTGAAAAAAGAAAAAGTGCTGCAGTCAAAAAAGATATGGCGGCATTCCATACGCTGGTGGGGGCAGATGAAGATGCGGATGCGTTGTTGCCATTGGCGCTGAAGGTTGCGCGTTATCGTGTTGTGGTCAAAAGGCCGCGTCATGCGCCACATCTTGATAACTGCAAGCCGGATTTGGTGATAGCGGGGGAATCTACCCGGTTTGATATCTATCCACTCCGGAGTATGGGTGCTACTTCGTGCGATAAGCGTCAAGATTAAGTTCAAGTACCCGCGCATCTTCCCGTCCTGTTGCTATCGGGTAGTAATTGCGGCGGGTGCCAATTTCAACAAAGTCTTCAGATAAATAGAGGTGTAAAGCTGTTGCGTTGGAAACGCGCACTTCCAGAAACACTTTGCCAATCGTTGCGTCCAATACCAGTAAACTCTGGCGCAGCAATTTCCGGCCCAGGCCTTTACCCTGAACTTCAGGGTTGACTGCAAGATTCAACAACGTGGCTTCATCCAGCACGCATTCGTATATGGCGAAGCCGGTAATAGTTCGCTCATGCTCCATCACAAAGCAGCGTAAATGTGGCTGTTCCAGGCACCAGTGCAGCGTTGATTCAGGCCAGGGATAGATATGCGCCTGTTCTTCAATAAACAGCAGTTCGCCAAAATCCTTGAGACGGGCAGGCCGTATATTCAATTGCGAACCAGCACTTGTAGTGCGCGCCAGGTATCTGCTTTCCGCAATGGTTGCGCCAGCATTTCATGCAATGCACACACTGTGGTGACGGGCCAATCCTGATATTGCTGTAGGTTGCTTTCTGTGTCGTTGCTGCTGAGTAGCGCGCCGATGCTGTCGCCAAAACACAGAATTTGTCTCAGCCCTATAGTTTGGAGCAAACCGCCATCCAGCAATCCCTGGAAATGTTCTCTGGCGGCAATCACATTTTTGTCTTTGCGTTGCGGCAAAGGCCAGGAAAATTGTCTGGCATCAGACAGGGTTTCTGCCCGGCCAATGGCTTGCAGGATATTGCGCAGCAGTGTCATCTGACTGTTATCAAGGCGTGGTGCGTCAGCCAGAATCAGTAAATCCGCAACTGTCCAGATAGCAATCTGGCACTGAAAAACAACCGGTACAGCAGTTGATGAAGTGCCAGTAGATGATGTTGGTAACACAGGCGTTTGTGGTAAAGGCGCTGGTGGTTTTTTTGAGTCGGTAGCGTTTTCATCCAGCAGCCCGCTGACACGTGATGGCTGTGATGGCGCGGGAATCTCCATGTGTATAACCGGCGAAGGGCGTGCACCCGGTAGTGGCATGCGTGCCACATACTGGGTGATGCCCATGGCCTTGAGGTAATCGAGTCGCAACAGCTCTTCCATTACGTGTGCTCGGTTATCAAATTGATCTGCCCATCAGATATTGTCGCCTTCCTGTGGATTGATGCGCACGTCACCTGACGTTAACAGATTCAGTGCATTCAGGTAGGCTTTGACAGATGCCACGACAATATCTGTATCTGCACCGTTGCCATTGATAATGCGGCCAGTGCGTTCCAGACGCACAGTCACCTCACCTTGCGAATCGGTGCCGCTGGTGATGGCATTGACAGAATACAGCAATAAATCTGCTCCGCTTTGCGCCACTTTTTCTATCGCCTTGAATGCTGCATCTACCGGGCCGCTGCCCTCGGCAGTGGTTTGCACCGGTTCGCCTTTCACATTCAGGATCAGTTGGGCGTGAGGGCGTGTACCGGTTTTTGATTGCACTTCAAGGCTGTCGAGTCGGTAGGTTTCCGGTTTGTCACCGGGCTCTATGTCGCTGACCAATGCCTGCAGGTCTTCATCAAATATTTCTGATTTTTTATCTGCAAGATCCTTGAAACGAACAAATGCGGCGTTCAGGGCTTCATCGCTTAATTCAATGCCAAGATCTTTCAGGCGTGTACGAAATGCATTGCGACCTGATAATTTTCCGAGTACGAGTTTGTTGGCGTTCCAGCCCACATCTTCCGCACGCATGATTTCATACGTTTCACGATGCTTGAGCACGCCGTCCTGGTGAATGCCGGATTCGTGCGCAAACGCGTTGGCACCAACAATGGCCTTGTTGGGTTGCACGGGATAGCCGGTGATGGTTGATACCAGTTTGGAGGCCGGCACAATTTGCGTGGCATCGATGCGGGTTTCTACTGGAAATATGTCGCTGCGGGTACGCACTGCCATCACGATTTCTTCCAGTGATGCATTGCCTGCCCGTTCACCCAGCCCATTGATGGTGCATTCAACCTGTCGCGCACCGTTCATCACAGCGGCAAGTGAGTTGGCAACAGCCATACCAAGATCATTGTGACAGTGGGTAGACCAGATCACTTTGTCGGCATTGGGAACCCGCTCAATCAGCTGTTTGAAACGCTCACCCCAAAGAAATGGTATGGAGTAACCAACAGTGTCTGGCACATTGATAGTTTTCGCACCGGCCTTGATCACGGCATCAAAAATACGCACGAGGAAATCCATTTCNNCATTTCTGAGCGTACCGCATCTTCCGCTGAAAACTCGATGTCAGCGGTATATTCGCCAGCAATTTTCACCGCCATGATGGCCTGCTCAACCACCTGATCGGGTGACATGCGCAGTTTTTTCTCCATATGGATCGGGCTGGTGGCAATGAAGGTGTGGATGCGACCTGATTTTGCCGGTGTGATGGCTTCGCCAGCGCGCCGCACATCGTTCTCATTGGCGCGGGCCAGTGAGCAGATGGTTGAGTGCTGTACCGTTTCGGCAATGGATCTGACCGATTCAAAGTCACCAGGGCTGGCCGCAGCAAAGCCGGCTTCAATGACATTTACGCCCAGTTTTTCCAGCTGGCGGGCGATCCGGATTTTTTCGTCACGGGTCATCGATGCGCCGGGGCTCTGCTCGCCATCACGCAAGGTGGTATCAAAAATAATTAACGGTTCTTTGTCTTTTATCGTTTGCTTGGACATGCTTCTACTCCAGAAATCTGCTGTGCGTCTCAATCGGGGTCATGCTGTCGGGGTGCCCCACGCGGGGCGTGCGTTATCGATGCCCCTCAGGGCAGCAGGAGCAGGCAAAAGCCATGGGCAGACGTCAGGGCGAGTCCGCGGTGCGCGCAATGCATGTTGTTGGTCTGGCGTTGCATGGCAGTGATTCAGGCAGTTCTCAATATGTTGGTTGAATGATAATCCTACCGCAGGGTTTTTTCCAAGCCCGTATTGATACAACAGCCATTAATCTCCCGTATAAACACAGCCGCTGGTGCACGTTTCCTTCACTACTACCTTGCTCAGTAGCGGCAAGCGGGGCTTTAGTTGCAGCCAGATC
>DDBK01000168.1 GCA_002333095.1 Cellvibrionales bacterium UBA2034 | reverse complement strand
CTCGACATGGATGGCACCCTGCTGGATCTGTATTTTGACAACTTTTTCTGGCGCACGCATTTGCCGCGTCGTTATGCAGAGATGCGAGGCTTGTCTGAAGATGAGGCATTGCTTTGGCTGCAAAAACGCTTTGCGGAAGAGCATGGCAAATTGAACTGGTACTGCCTGGATTTCTGGCAGCAAGAACTCGGCATGGATATTGTTGCGCTGAAGCGCGAAGTCAGCCATCTGATTGCCATGCGTCCGCACAGTGCGCAATTTCTTGATGCATTGGCGGCGGCAGGAAAATCTATCTGGTTGGTGACGAATGCACATATGGACAGCGTAACGCTGAAACTTGAGCACACGCCATTAGCGCAGTGGCTGGACAAGATCGTCAGTTCGCACCAGCTGGGTGCCGCCAAGGAGTCGCAGGCTTTCTGGCGTGCGTTGCACGCGCTGCATCCATTTGATGCCAGGCGTACACTATTCGTGGATGACACAATCACAGTTCTGGGTGCTGCGCGTGATTATGGGATACAGCATGTATTATGTATTGCGCACCCGGATAGCAGTGAGCCAGTGCGCGAAGTGATGGATTTTCCTGCAGTGACTGACTTTGACCAGATTTTGCCGATACAGGCAGCAGAAAGATAAACAAAAGTAAAATAGACGGGAGGCGTTATGCTAGAAACAGTTATAAGGAAAACTGCTTTGGCGCTGTGTTGTGTGTTGGTGTGCAGTCTGTCTTCGGCAGAGGTTTACAAGTGGGTGGATGAAAACGGGAAACTTCAGTTCAGCGACAAGGCTCCACCTGAGAAAAATGCAGAAAATATAGAGAAAGAGTTACAAAAAACCAATGTTGATACGGCAAGTGCGAAGATAACATCTTCGGCTGCATCCAGTCTTGAAAAGACAGAAGATGAAAAAAATCTTGAAGAGAAGAAACGCCAACAACTGGAAAGTGCTATCGGCGAGTCCTGCAGGGAAATGAAAGCGGATATCGAATCCATAGCCCGTGGAGAACGTGGTATTTTTCTCGATAAAGACGGAAAGGAAGAGCTGGTGCTTGAAAGAGACCGTGGTTTGAAGCTGGAGGAATGGAAAACCAATTACAGAAAGTATGGTTGTGCAAAATTATACCCGCTGGAGTGATAATGTCAGATAACAAGACTGTGCAGGATAGTTGTCAGGAAAAAAGTGAGGCGGATCGTGTGGTGCGATTCCTGTTTGAAGATTCTGCTGTGCGTGGTGTATGGGTAAATTTACAGAAAAGCTGTGCAGATATGCTGGCTTTGAAAGCGTGCAGCCCTGCGAGTGGCATTTTGCTGGGTGAAAGTGTTGCTGCGGCAGTTTTGTTGAGCTGTACGGTAAAACTGCAAGGCCGTGTTGCTATCCAGGCGCGCGGCGATGGCGCGTTGAAGTTGCTAGTGGCAGAAAGCACGCAAGATGCCGCTGTGCGTGGCGTAATCAATCTGGATGCCGGTGTGGCCGCAAAAAATATGCCGCCGCTGCAGCAATTGATTGGCAATGGTTATCTGGCGGTAACGTTGTTGCCCGATGAAGGTGAAAGTTATCAGGGTATTGTGCCATTACAGGGTGCGCGGTTGCAGGATTGCCTTGCCGATTATTTCGCTTTATCAGAGCAGCTCCCCACCGCATTGTGGCTGGTATCTGATGGCGAGCGTGCCGCCGGGTTAATGTTGCAGGCTATGCCAACCATCAATCGGGAGGATGCTGGTTGGCAGCATCTGCATGTTCTGGCCAATACCATCACAAACGAAGAGCTGTTGTCGCTGCCGTGTGAATCATTGCTGCACCGATTATTTCATCAGGAAACTGTGCGTATTTTTGATGCGGAGCCAGTCCTGTTCCAGTGTACCTGCAGCGATAGTCGCTCGCGCCATGCCTTGGCAGTTCTGGGGCGGGATGAGTTGCACAAATTGTTTATGGAACAGCCGGATGTCACGATTGACTGCCAGTTTTGTGGCGCGCAATACCATTACAAAGAAAATGATATGGCCGATATTCTCGGTGAATCGTCGACTTCATTACACTAGATGCCATAACTGTCCAGGTAAAATATATGTTGATAGCGCCGGGTAGCAAATTACTGTTTATTGGTGATTCGATTACGGATTGTGGTCGTGCGCGACCTGTAGCGGAAGGCAATGAAGTGGGTAATGGTTATGTCAGCCTGATCAACGCCTTGTCCGGTGTGTTGTACCCTGCCAGTGGCATCCGCGTTTTTAATATGGGTGTCAACGGCAATACTGTGCGCGACTTGAAGGCAAGGTGGCGCAAGGATGTGCTGGACCAACAGCCGGATTGGGTAGTTATCTTCATCGGTATCAACGATGTATGGCGCCAGTTTGATACGCCGCTTCGCACGGAACAACATGTACTGATCGATGAATATCGCAGGGAACTTGAAAACCTGGTCAGGCAGACGATGCCGCATGTACAGGGTCTGGTATTGATGACGCCGTATTTTCTCGAGCCCAATCAGGATGACCCGATGCGTGAAGCAATGGATGTGTATGGTCAGGCAGTGCGCGAACTGGCAGCCGCAAATAATGCGATTCTGGTAGATACGCAAGAAGCCATGGATTCGCTGTTGGAACAAATGCATCCGATGTCATTGGCGTGGGATCGGGTGCATCCAAACCAGACGGGGCATATGGCATTGGCGCTGGCCTTTATGCGGGCTGTTGGCGCCAGGTTGGGCGGCTAGACGGCCAGCATTTCCTGCGCATGCGCGCGTGATTGCTTGGTGATTTTTTCACCGCCGATCATGCGGGCAATTTCATCAATACGTTGTTCGTCCGACAGTTGAACCAGCGTCGTTTCCATGCGTTTGCTAGTGAGCTGTTTACTCACCAATAAATGTTGGTGAGCTTGTGCAGCGACTTGCGCCTGATGCGTCACACACAGAACTTGGCCGCGTTCGCCGAGTTGGCGCAGCAGCTGGCCCACGACGACGGCNNGACTCGCCCAAGCGCCGCAACATTTTGCCCACCACCTCGGCTACGCCTCCGCCAATACCAACATCCACTTCGTCAAACACGAGGGTCGGGATCTGTGATGTGCTGGCGGCTACCACCTGGATGGCGAGCGAAATGCGGGACAATTCACCACCGGATGCGACGCGCGCCAGCGAGCGCGCAGGCGTGTCTGGCTGCGTGCTGATCAGGAATTCAATTTGTTCAGCACCGAGATTGTGCGGATCATTATTTTCGTGGGTTTGCAAAGCGATCTCGAAACGGCAATGTGCCATTTTCAGCAGCGCCAGTTGTGCGTTGACCTGTTTCCCTAGAATGCTGGCGGCTTTTTGTCGTTTTAACGTGAGGGATTTGGCTTCTTTCTGGTACTGCTGTTCATGCGCCAGTTGTTGTTGCTGCAAACGCGAGATGGCACCATCGCTATCCAGCAGGGTGGCCAGTTCTGTATGCAGGGTTTCATGCAATGCCGGCAGTTCGCGCGCCTGCACGCGGTGTTTGCGTGCAAGTTCATACAGGATATTCAACCGTTGTTCGACTTCGGCCAACCGCTCCGGATCAATATTGACGTGATCACGGTAGCGTTGAAGGTCGCTGGTGGCTTCTGCAATCTGGATCAGTGCGCCATCCAGCATGTCGCCGAGTTGGGGCACAGCATCTGACAAGATTGAGCGGGACAATAATTGCTGTGCTGATGCAAGTGCTTGCTGGATATTGAAGCGTTCGTTCTCACAAAAAATGTGCAGCAAATTGTCGCACTGGCCAATCAGCTCACCTGCATTGGCGAGTTGTTTCTGTTCGGCTTCCAGTGCATTGAGTTCATCAGGCTGCGGTGCAACCCGATCCAGTTCATCCACTTGATATTGCAGTAATTGTATACGGGCACTGAAGTCATCCTGCGTCCCTTGCAATTGCTGTATCTGCTGCTGGATATTGCGCCACTGGCGATAAACNNACTGGCGGTAAACTGCCTGGAGTTTTTTCAGGTCGTCACCGTGTTGGCCAAAAGCGTCGAGCAGGCGGCGGTGTGTTTCTTTTTTCAGGAGCGACTGGTGTTCATGCTGGCTATGGATGTCGATCAGCATCTCGCCGAGTTCGCGCAATTGGGCGAGTGTTGCAGGTTGGCCGTTGATCCAGGCGCGCGAACGGCCTTCACGCAGGATCACCCGGCGCAACAGGCATTCAGCGCCCCCCTGCTGACCGTCTTGCGGAAAACCATGTGTATCCAGCCATTCGCTGGCTTCCGGGATCTGTTGCAGGTCGAACAATGCCGCGATATCTGCGCGGTCGGCGTTGCTGGCAATGGCCTCGGCATCGGCGCGATCACCCAGTGCCAGCCCCAGCGCATCCAGCAGGATAGATTTCCCCGCCCCGGTTTCACCGGTGATGACGGTCATGCCAGCGTGCCATTCGGCATCCAGCGAGCGCGCAACGGCGTAATCCCTGATGGTGAGTTGAAGCAGCACGGTCGTGACCCATGGCGGACAGTAGTGGTTATTTGTACAGTATTATGGATTTGTCCGCAATAGGGCTGTCACCGGGGCGTTCCCTCTGGCCAGGTTACGCCGGACAGTGCTTTCACATCGGGTCGCAGGCTTCAGGTTTTGCATCCACATTGGTTTCGCAGTGCCATTGCGCGCCAATGGCAGTCGGGTCCGCAGGTGCGCGCAACAGCAACACCTTGTTGCTGCCAAAGCTGTCGGGAAGATCGGCGACCAGCACGCCATTGGGCTGCAGGATCAGTTGTGCATTGTTGATAACGGGTGGTGGTGTGATGCCCATTTCTTCGAACCGGGTTGGCCATTTTCCTTCGGAAAAATAGTACTCGGTCATGGCAACTTTTACCTGCGACATGCCAGCGAGAACGGAAGCAAGATTGGCGCGCTGCAGCATGTTGCCGGGTGACCAGAGCGAAAATTTGCCAAGATTGTCCAGCCAGCCCGTGGAGGGTTGCGTCCCGGATGTGTCCGCCGTGGAAGTCGCGGGCAGCGCTGAC
>DDBK01000058.1 GCA_002333095.1 Cellvibrionales bacterium UBA2034 | reverse complement strand
CCGGAAAAATCAAAATACAGTTGCAGTGTGTAGGAAAGAACCCCAAGCCATGCATCTTGAAATGAAAGCGCGCCAGTGTGTTTACTGACAGCAAACACGGGATTTGCATACTCGGGAAAAGAGTCAGCGATAATAACTTTCTTGAACATGCCAATCGCAAAAATAGTCAGGCCTATAGCAATATTTTCCTGGCTGATGCTGTAGGTTTTTGTCTGGGCGAACTGTGGCATCATCTGTTTATGATGCAATATCGGGCCGGCAATCAGATGTGGAAAGTATGTGATAAAAAGCAAGTAATGAATCGGGTTGCGTTCCTTGACTATGCCTTTGTAGCAGTCTGCCAGATAGGCGATCTGTGTAAAGGTGAAAAATGAAATGCCGAGTGGCAGGATAATATCCACCAGATTGATATTCGATCCTGTGAGCGCCACCCAGTTTTCAAGAAAAAAGCGTGTGTATTTGTAATGTCCCAGTAACCCGAGATCAAAGACCAGACCTGCGATCAGCCAGAGTTTTGCTTGTCGCTGCAAACCGTTTTCAATATTTCGGCTTATCTGTTTGCTGATCTGGTAATTGACTGTGATGGACAGGAGCAATAACGGAACATAATGCATGTCCCAATAGCCATAGAAAAACAGAGATGCCAATGCCAGCCATGCTGCTGCGGCTTCGTGTCGGTAGCGGGCAGCCAGAAAAAAACCTCCCCAGACGACAGGAAGGAACAGCCAGATAAATGCATACGAATTAAACAGCATTGTGTAGTGCGCCCGCTTCTTTCAATTTATCAAATAACTTTCAGGTGTTCAGTGCGTATCTTTTGCTCCCATATTCTGGGGCCGGTGTTGTGCACGGATTCGCCATTCACATCTACCGCGACAGTAACGGGCATATCGTTCACCTCGAATTCATAAATGGCCTCCATTCCCATCTCAGGGAAGGCCAACACCTTGGCACCGACAATGGCTTTTGATACCAGATAGGCTGCGCCGCCGACAGCCATAAGATAAACAGCCTTGTTGTCTTTGATGGCTTCAATTGCAGTGGGACCACGCTCGGATTTGCCGATCATGCCGATTAATCCGGTTTTCTCAAGCATGGTGCGCGTGAATTTATCCATGCGGGTGGCGGTTGTCGGGCCAGCTGGGCCGACAACTTCATCACGTACAGGGTCTACCGGTCCGACGTAATAAATAAAACGATTAGTAAGATCCACTGGCAGTTTTTCACCCGCGGCCAGCATTTCAATCATTTTTTTATGCGCAGCATCGCGACCGGTCAGCATTTTTCCAGACAGAAGTAATGTCTCACCTGTTTTCCACTGTGCAATGTCAGCCTTGGTGATGCCGTCCAGATTAACGCGTCGTGCGTTACCAGCTTCCCATGTAATGTCTGGCCACTGGTCAATTGACGGCGGTGTTTGCAGCGCTGGCCCGGATCCGTCCAGTACGAAGTGCGCGTGGCGTGTAGCGGCACAGTTAGGAATCATGGCAACCGGCAGTGAAGCTGCGTGAGTGGGGTAATCCCTGATTTTTACATCGAGTACGGTGCTCATACCGCCCAGCCCCTGGGCGCCAATGCCGAGCTGGTTTACTTTCTCAAATAGCTCAAGGCGTAGTTCTTCAATCCGGTTGCTTGGGCCTCTCTCCATTAGTTCATAAATATCTACCGGCTCCATCAGCACTTCTTTCGCCAGTAGCGCGGCTTTTTCCGCAGTGCCACCGATGCCGATGCCAAGCATGCCTGGAGGGCACCAGCCGGCGCCCATGGTTGGTACAGTTTTCAGTACCCAGTCCACAATGGAATCGGATGGATTCAGCATCACCATTTTGGATTTGTTTTCCGAGCCGCCCCCCTTGGCAGCCACATCAATTTCCACGGTATTGCCGGGCACGATGCTGTAGTGGATCACTGCGGGGGTGTTGTCTTTTGTGTTGGTACGCTTGCCTGCCGGATCTGCAAGAATGGATGCACGGAGCACGTTGTCCGGATTCAGGTAAGCGCGGCGCACGCCTTCGTTGATCATGTCATCCACGCTCATCTTGCTGTCCCAGCGTACATCCATGCCCACCCTGACGAATACTGTGACGATACCAGTATCCTGGCATATTGGCCGATGGCCCATTGCACACATGCGGGAATTGATCAAAATCTGGGCAATGGCGTCCTTGGCTGCCTGGTTCTGCTCCCGCTCATACGCCTTGTTCATCGCCTGGATGAAATCAACTGGGTGATAATAAGAAATGTATTGCAAGGCATCTGCGATGCTGGCGATCAGGTCTTCCTGGCGGATAACGGACATGGCTGGGCTCTCGTAGTCGATACAACAGGCAGGCATTCTAGCAGCTAGGCTTACGGATTTGCCGCTATAATGCTGCCCTTTAGTGACTCGGCACAGTGGAAGGCTTCATGATTATTCAGCCCAAGGTTCGTGGTTTTATTTGTACCAACGCTCATCCAAAGGGATGTGCAGCTAACGTCAAACAGCAGATTGATTACGTCAAGAAACAAGGTGCCATAGTCGGTGGGCCCAAGAACGTGCTGGTAATTGGCGCGTCCACGGGGTATGGCCTCGCTTCACGCATTACAGCGGCTTTCGGGTGCGGAGCCAGAACATTGGGTATTTTCTTTGAAAAAGAGCCAGACGAGAAGCGCACTGGCACCGCTGGATGGTACAACTCTGCTGCTTTCCACCAATTCGCCACCACTGAGGGGCTGTATGCAAAGCATATCAATGGTGATGCCTTCTCTGATGAGGTGAAGCAGAAAGCCATCGATATAATCAGGGCGGACATGGGAAAGGTGGATCTGGTGATTTATAGCCTCGCCTCGCCTCGCCGCCAGCATCCAAAAACAGGCGTGATACACAATTCCGTCCTGAAGCCTATCGGTCAGGCGGTAACACAACGCGGAGTGAATACCGACAAGCAGATTGTTGAAGAAGTGACATTGCAGCAGGCCACAGAAGAAGAAATTGCTAATACTGTGGCAGTAATGGGTGGTGAGGACTGGCAGATGTGGATTGATGCGTTGCTTGCTGCAGATGTGCTGGCAGAGGGCGCGCAGACTACTGCCTACACTTATCTGGGTGAAAAACTGACATGGGATATTTACTGGAACGGCACCATCGGTGCGGCAAAGAAAGATCTTGATAATGCGCGCATCGCTATCGATGCCAGATTGGCATCTGTGCATGGAAAGTCTTATGTTTCGGTGTTGAAAGCACTGGTAACACAAGCGAGTGCCGCCATTCCCATTATGCCTCTGTACTTGTCATTGCTGTACAAGATCATGAAAGAGAAGGGTGGCCATGAAGGCTGCATCGAACAGATCGATCGCCTGTTTCGTGAAGCGCTTTATAACCCGTCCCGCCATCTGGATGCTGAAGGGCGATTGAGGGTAGATGATAAGGAATTACGTCCGGACGTACAGGAAGCTGTCGCTGCATTATGGTCGGTGGTGAATACAGAAAACCTGTATCAACTAACAGACTTTCAGGGGTATAAGGACGAATTCCTCAAACTGTTTGGCTTCGGTTTTGACGGCGTCAACTATGAAGAGGATTTGAGTCCGGTTGTCGCATTGCCACTGTCCTGATCTGCTACCTATGAATGCGATCAAGGCGGGGGATGTGGTGACCTTATCGCCGCGAGTGCGGCGGGTAACAGCCAATAATCCTGGTGCGATGACGGGTGCTGGAACCAATACCTACCTGATAGGGCGTGATGAGATTGCAATTCTGGATCCGGGTCCTGCTGATTCGTCCCATATCCGCGCAATTCTTGAAGCTGTTGGGAACGCTAGAGTCCGCTGGATTGTGGCGACCCATACCCACCCAGACCATTCCCCGGCTGCGGCTTTATTAGCCGAGCAGGTTAATGCGGAGATGATTGGATGCGTGTTGCAAGATGATGGCCATCAGGACAGGAGTTTCCTTGTTGATAATAACGTCAGGCATGGAGACTTGATTGTTGCCAACGGCTTTACGCTGGAAGCCATTGCAACGCCTGGTCATGTATCCAACCATTTTTGCTATCTGCTGCGTGAGGAAGGGTTGGTATTCACTGGCGACCACATTATGGGAGGCTCTACGGTGGTCATTATCCCGCCTAGTGGGGATATGGCAGAGTACCTCGTGTCTCTGGAGAGGCTTAAACAGTATCCAATTCGTCAATTATTACCAGGGCATGGCGATGTTATTGATGACCCTATAGGCGTTATTGATGGCCTGATTGCCCATAGATTAAGGCGTGAGGATAAGGTTATCAGGGTGTTACGGGCCCGGGGCGATGTCTCATTGGTTGATCTGACTCCCTTGGTCTATGACGACGTAGATGCCAGCTTGCATCTGGTTGCACAGGTATCACTCTGGGCTCATCTCCTGAAACTGGAGAAGGAAGGAAGGGCCATCAAGACTATCGAACAACACTGGCTGTTTGGCCAGCAGCGGTGGCGGTTGGTCTAGGTTGGCTCTGCGACACACGAGAATCATTGAATTTAATGCTTGAAAACGGAGGGGGGGGTCTTTACAATTCGCCCTCCCCGAATCCAGCTATTGACCGAGAGCGGCAAAGAAATGAGAACGATCAGCGCCAACGCGCAGACAGCGCATCACGACTGGTATGTCGTAGACGCAGAAAACTTGGTACTGGGACGTTTGGCAACAGAGCTTGCTATCCGTCTGCGTGGCAAGCACAAGCCAGAATTTACCCCGCACTGCGATACTGGCGACTACATTGTTGTAGTGAACGCCGAGAAAGTCCGCGTTACAGGTGCGAAAAGCAAAGACAAGATTTACTACAGCCACAGTAATTTTCCAGGCGGGTTGAAGGAAATCACTTTTGAAAAGCTTATTGATCGCGCCCCTGAGCGTGCCATCGAGCTGGCTGTGAAGGGCATGTTGCCACGAGGCCCTCTGGGTCGCGCCATGTTCAAAAAATTGAAAGTTTACGCAGGCAATGAGCATCCTCACAGTGCTCAGCAGCCGCAAACACTGTCACTGTAAGGGGCGGATATGGCTGTTCAGCAAAAAGTTAAACAAAATTACGGCACTGGTCGTCGCAAGACTGCTACTGCTCGTGTTTTCATCAAGGCTGGAACCGGTGCAATTTCTATTAATGACCGCAGTCTTGATAATTATTTTGGACGTGAAGTGGCTCGTATGATTGTACGTCAACCATTGGTGTTGACGGGTCTGGATCAGAAGCTGGATTTGAAGATTACCGTTGTCGGCGGTGGAAGCTTTGGTCAGGCGGGTGCTATTCGTCACGGCATTACCCGTGCTTTGATGGACTATGACGAAAGTTTGCGTGGCACATTGCGTGCCGCCGGCTATGTAACGCGCGATTCTCGTGAAGTAGAGCGTAAAAAGGTCGGTTTGCGTAAAGCACGTAAACGTCCACAATACTCAAAGCGTTAATTGGTTGCTGGATGTACTTCGAGACGCCCGGATTCAAGAATCTGGGCGTTTTTGTGTTGGGGCGATTGATTTTATTTGGCTTACGAAGCGCAAGGTTTTCTTGCCTTAAACGTCCGATTTGAATAAGATTCCCCAGCTTTTTCAGGCTGTTTTTATCTTAAAGAACCTGCATCTAACAAGATGCGCCTAGCAGTGATGGGAGAAAAGCGTCATGAGTAATGACGGTGTAAACCACGCGCGGCGCCGTTTCCTTACCGTTGCCACCACAGGTGTTGGCGTCGCGGGAGCCGGATTTGTCGTAACCCCTTTCGTAGGTTCCTGGAACCCTAGCGCCAAAGCCAAGTCTGCTGGCGCGCCGGTCAAGGCCAATATCAGCAAGATAGAGCCTGGCCAGATGACCACTTTTGAATGGCAAGGAAAGCCTGTCTACGTCGTGCGAAGAACGCCTGATATGGTGGCTGGTCTGGCCAGCATGACGGATACGCTTCAGGACCCGGGCTCGCTGAAATCAGACCAGCCGGCATATTGCAAGAATGATCATCGTTCTGTTAAGGATGATATTTTTGTGGTGGTCGGCATCTGTACTCATCTGGGGTGTGCCCCGAAATATCGGCCAGAGGTGGCGCCAGAGGACCTTGGCAAAGACTGGGTCGGTGGTTTCTTTTGTCCATGTCATGGGTCCAAATTTGATCTGGCTGGACGCGTTTTAAAGAATGTTCCTGCGCCAACAAATTTGACAATTCCTGCTTATCGTTTTGATAGTGATACGGTCATCGTGATTGGCGAAGATCCAAAGGGGGCAGCATGACATCCTGGTTAATCGGTTTACGCGATTGGGTTGATGATCGCCTGCCTATCATGCGTGCGTGGAACACGCATATGGGGCAGTATTACGCGCCCAAAAATTTCAATTTCTGGTATTTTTTTGGTGTGTTATCACTGTTGGTGTTGGTCAACCAATTGTTGACAGGCATCTGGCTAACTATGTTTTACACGCCAACCGCAGAAGGCGCATTTGCTTCTGTTGAATATATCATGCGTGACATTGATTACGGATGGATCATCCGTTACATGCATTCCACCGGAGCATCAGCATTTTTTGCAGTAGTGTATCTGCACATGTTTCGCGGTCTGCTTTATGGATCCTATAAGAAACCACGCGAATTGGTGTGGCTGTTTGGCATGTTGATCTACTTGTGCCTGATGGCTGAAGGTTTTATGGGCTATGTTTTACCCTGGGGGCAAATGTCTTATTGGGG
Source organism: Cellvibrionales bacterium UBA2034 (assembly GCA_002333095.1). Lineage (GTDB taxonomy): Bacteria > Pseudomonadota > Gammaproteobacteria > Pseudomonadales > UBA7239 > UBA7239. Next base: position 34,315 of record DDBK01000058.1, on the reverse strand, counting down.
TGCTCAGGTAATTGTTTCATTGTTTGGCGCAATCCCCGTTGTGGGGGAAAGTATTGTGCAGTGGGTGCGTGGTGATTTCCTTATTTCAGGCGCGACATTGAACCGTTTTTTTGCACTGCATGTTGTAGCAATTCCATTGATTCTGGTAATGCTGGTTGTGTTGCATTTGCTGGCATTGCATGAAGTAGGTTCGAACAACCCGGATGGTATTGAAATCAAGAAAAACAAAGGTGCCAATGGCAAGCCTCTGGATGGCATTCCTTTCCATCCTTATTACACTGTGCATGATCTGGTTGGTATAGCAGTATTCCTGTTTGTTTTCTGTTTCATTCTGTTTTTTATGCCGGAGATGGGTGGATATTTCCTCGAGTATGCAAATTTTGAAGAAGCTAATCCTCTGAAAACACCTGCGCATATTGCTCCGGTTTGGTATTACACGCCTTTTTACGCAATGTTGCGTGCCACCACGCTTGAGTTGTTTGGTCTGCCAGCAAAATTCTGGGGATTTATGGTGATGGCTGGTGCGATTGCGATCATGTTCGTACTGCCTTGGCTGGATCGCAGCAAAGTAAAATCCTGGCGCTACAAAGGCATGGGAACCAAAGTGGCGCTTTACAGTTTTGCGATCAGCTTTCTGGTATTGGGTTATTTGGGCGCAATACCCTCTGGCGGACTTTTCCTTGCGAATGTCATCCCGCATCATATTGAGTGGTTGACTAATCAGGGCGTAACGCAGACGTTGACGGTGGTGTATTTCCTGTTCTTCCTTTTGATGCCGATCTATACATCAATTGAGAAAACCAAGCCTGAACCGCAACGCGTCACCATGAAGTGAGGATTCCGGCGATGAAAAAAATACTGATGACTATATTGCTGGCGTTACCTTTGGTGGCTTTTGCCAGTGGTTCAGAAAAGGCTTGCGGTACAATTGACTGCGATCCGTTCAAACCGGATTTGCATGATAAGGAATCGCTGCAGCGTGGATCCAAGTACTTTGTGAACTATTGTATGGGGTGTCATTCTTTAGCTTTTATGCGCTATGAGCGCATGGCTGATGATCTGGATATTCCGCATGAAGTTGCTCAGCAAAACCTTAATTTCTCCGGTGGCAATGTCGGTGATTTGATGAAGATTGCCGCGCCGATTAAAGAGCAGAAAAAATGGTTTGGTGCGGCTCCTCCTGATCTTACTCTGGTAGCACGTGCCAGAGGTGTGGAATGGCTGTATACGTACTTGCGAAATTTTTACCAGGATGAAAAACGTCCATATGGTGTAAATAATCGTGTGTTCAAGGACGTGGGCATGCCGCATGCAATGCTGGAGCTTCAGGGAATGGCTGTTTGTGCGCCTGGCCCTGTCCATGCAGAAAATGGCGGTATCAAACGTGATCCGCTTACTCGAGAGGAAGTCTTATTTGATCCGCAAACGGGTGTTGCCTTGAACCCTTGCGGGCGTTTGAATATCGAAAAAGCAGGTGCTTTAAATGGGGATCAATTTGATCAGGCTGTTAGTGACTTGGTCAATTTTCTGGCTTATGCGGGAGAGCCTTCTGCGCTTAAGCGTCAGCGTATGGGTGTGTATGCGCTGTTCTTCGTTTCACTGTTTTTCGTGGTCGCCTGGTTATTAAACAGAGAGTACTGGAAGGATGTGCACTAGCGCATGAGCTTCAGCGTTTTTGTCCGGTATGCACAGGTAAAATGACATACAGCAGGGCGGCGTGAGTCGCCCTGCTTTCTTTCTTCTGGAGATCTCTTTTATGGCAGTTGTTACTCGTCGTTCTACTATGGCGCTTTTCTCTAACGGTGCCAGCCATCTGAGTCACTGTGTGCGTATAGTGTTGGCTGAAAAAGATATAACTGTCGAGATTATCGATACGCACCCATCTGAAATTCCGGAAGAAGTGTCGGAATATAACCCATATAACAGTTTGCCCACATTGGTTGATCGTGAGCTAGCTTTGTATGATGCCTGGGTGATGATGGAATATCTGGATGAGCGCTTTCCCCATCCGCCTTTGCTGCCTGTTTACCCCGTGACGCGCGCGCAGACACGTTTGCTTCATAAGCGTATGGAAAGAGACTGGAGTAGCCTTGTTGATACTATTCAGAGTGGTGATAAATCGTCGTCGAGTAAGGCAGCCAAAGAATTGAAAGATACGCTGGTAGCCATTGCTCCTGTGTTTAATGAAAAGCCTTATTTTATGAATGATGAGCTGACACTGGTTGATTGCTGTTTGGTGCCTATACTGTGGCGTTTGCCAGCTCTGGGGATTGATTTGCCAAATAACAAGCAAACCAAACCATTGCATGACTACATGGAGCGCATGTTCAAGCGTCGCGCTTTTCGCGCTAGTCTTTCCGAGCAGGAGAAGGAAATGCGCCCGGATCGTGTTGAGCAGAAATAAACACTAGCCCCGATATGCTATCCAGCAAATCCTATCTGTTTCGTGCGCTGTATGACTGGATTCTTGACAGTGACTGTACGCCTCATATGGTGGTGGATGCCTTGTTGCCAGGCGTCAATGTGCCTCAGCAGCATATCAAGAATGGGCAGATCGTATTGAATATCTCCCCTGGTGCCGTAGGCAATTTTTTAATGGACAGGCACGCTGTGGCTTTTAGTGCGCGCTTTGGCGGTGTGCCTGTCGGTATCCATGTGCCGATGCATGCTGTGCTTGGCATTTACGCGCGTGAGAATGGCCAAGGTATGATGTTTGAGCCAGAGTCGCCACCAGATCCCGATCCACTGCCGTCGGATGACACGCCCGCTAGGAGTGGTTCAGGCAAACCATCGCTGAGAGTAGTGAAATAACCCATGGTTGACACACCCGCTCGAGATGCAGATGAGCAATTGGTGGCAAAAGTCCAGAGTGGTGACAGGCGTAGCTTTGATTTGCTGGTGCTTAAATATCAGTACAAGGTCATGGGGTTAGTACGACGATTCGTCAAGGATCCAACAGAAGCTGAAGATGTGGCACAGGAAGCCTTCATAAAGGCTTACCGGGCCATCAATACGTTTCGGGGCGATAGTGCTTTTTATACCTGGCTGTATCGCATAGCTGTCAATACAGCCAAGAATACACTTGATGCCCGTAAGCGAAGGCCTGGGTCGGATCTTGATATTGAGGATGCTGAAGACTTCGCCTTCAGCGACAGCTTGCGGATTGATGAAAACCCTGAAAATCTGCTGGCGGGTGAAGACATGCACCGCATCGTTGAAGAAACGCTGGCTGGTTTGCCTGAGGAATTACGCAAGGCGCTAATGCTGAGAGAATTTGACGGGTTGTCATATGAAGAAATTGCACAAATGATGGACTGTCCCATTGGAACGGTTCGCTCCCGAATATTTCGGGCCAGGGAGGCTATTGATATTGCTATTCGCCCACTGCTGGAGTTTTGACCGCTTTCTGACCTTGTCGGATAACTGCATACCTGTTGATTGAACCAAATACTTTTTCGATTGTCACAAAAGGCATGCCCGATAGGGTGGTCGGTTAGTGATGAATCAAGAGGTGACATATGTCTGATATCCCCCCCCATGCGATCCACGACGAAAGTCTTTCTGCTTTGATGGATGGGGAAGCGAAGGAGTTGGAGTTAAGGCGCTTGCTTCAGCAGTTTCCGGATGATTCTGCCCTGAGGGCTAAGTGGGCGCGATATCATGTAGCCTCTTCTGTCATACATAGGCAGCGCCTGCCTGTGGTATCGCTGGATTTGGCAAATGCCGTACGGTCTGCTATCGAAGATGACATGCAGTCTGAAAAAGGGGCTGGCCATATGTGGCGCAAGGGAGCCACGCGTTTTGCGATAGCTGCCTCTGTAGCATTGGCCGTAGTGACGGGTGTCCAGTGGCAACAGCAGAAGACGGCTGTCTCTGGACAGTTGGCAGCTGTCCCTTCTCCTGCTTTAAATCATGTAACCCCCCCATCGGTAGAATCTGTTGCGGTGACGCCTTTCGCAGCTGCCAAGTCGTTGGAGGGTGGCGCATTTTTGCAATCACGTGATCAGCATAATGAGCGTTATATACAATTTAACCTTGAGCATGCATCGCTGGATATGAGTGAAGGTTTGACACCTTTGGTTCCTGTTGCAGAGAAGAGCATAAAGAACAAATAACAGCCTGATAATTTCAATCTGAGAAAATTGCGCGCTTGGTGAGGGGCAAGGTCAGATGACAAATATTGATGTGTTATACAAACGTATAAAAAGGAAGCTCGGTTTTTGCAGCATTCTTTTAATTGTCCAGATTGTATTTTTGCACTCGGCAAGCGCTCGCGAAATGCCGGACTTTTCTATTCTTGTTGAAAAACTCTCTCCTGCTGTTGTTAAAATTCAAGTTGAGTCCAGTGTTGTGCGTCATGCTCATCATCAAGCCTGGCCAACAGGTGATGGCCCATTACAAATGGGTCTGGGATCCGGATTTATTATTGAATCTGATGGTTATGTCCTCACCAACCACCATGTGATAAGTGGCGCTGATAAAATTACGGTGCGCTTGAATGATCGCCGGGAGTTTGATGCCGAATTGATTGGTAGCGATGTGCGTTCCGATCTTGCGCTGTTGAAAGTAAGAGCCGAGGGCTTGCCCACATTGCATCTTGATAGAGATGACAATTTGAAAGTAGGGGAGTGGGTATTGGCAATAGGCTCTCCATTCGGGCTTGATTACTCGGTTTCACAGGGTATTGTCAGTGCTATGGGCAGGAGTCTACCCAGCTCGCAAAATGAGAACTATGTTCCATTTATCCAGACCGATGTAGCAATCAACCCGGGCAATTCAGGTGGCCCATTGTTTGATCTGGATGGTAATGTGGTTGGTATTAACTCGCAAATTTTCACCCAGTCTGGTGGATCGATGGGTTTGTCGTTTGCGATACCGGCAAGCGTTGCCCGAAATGTTGTTGCGCAATTGAAAGAGCATGGTGTCGTCTCGCGTGGTTGGCTGGGCGTATCTGTCCAGGAGCTCGATAAACAGCTGGCGGCATCTTTTGGCCTTGGTAAACCCGAAGGGGCATTGGTGGCGCAGGTATTGCCCGGTGGTCCAGCAGACAAGGGCGGCATTCTAGCTGGTGACATCATTACAGCATTCAACGGCAAGCCAATACTTTTTTCCAGTGACCTGCCGCATCAGGTGGGTCTGGTGGCGCCTGGTACGGCAGCCAAGTTGTTGCTTGTCCGCAATGGAAGGCAGGCTGAGATTGAACTGAAGGTGGGCGAACTGCCAGATCGTGATCAGCCGCAGGCGCGGCGCATTGGGGTAAGTCCGGGCCGAATCAGGTAAACTGGCACCCGTTTTTAAAGTTCCCGGAAACCCTTGTGTCTGATCTGAGCCATATCCGCAATTTTTCTATCATTGCACATATTGACCACGGCAAGTCTACGTTGGCAGATCGTTTTATCCAGGTCTGTGGCGGACTTTCTGCGCGTGAAATGGAGGCGCAGGTTCTAGATTCTATGGACATAGAACGCGAGCGCGGCATAACAATCAAGGCCCAAAGCGTGACGCTGGACTACAAGGCACGAGACGGCAAGACTTACCAGCTCAATTTTATTGATACCCCTGGACATGTAGATTTCAGCTATGAAGTTTCCCGTTCTCTTGCGGCTTGTGAAGGCGCATTGCTGGTGGTAGATGCCGCTCAAGGAGTTGAGGCGCAGTCTGTAGCTAACTGTTACACAGCGCTTGAGCAGGGCCTTGAAGTATTGCCCGTGCTAAACAAGATGGATCTGCCGCAAGTAGAGCCTGAGCGTGTACAGCAAGAAATTGAAGAGATAATCGGGATTGACGCCAGTGAAGCATGTCGCTGCAGCGCAAAATCCGGCATGGGTATCGACGATGTTCTGGAGCAGTTGGTGGAAAAAATACCTCCTCCAGTCGGAGATATTGATGCCCCACTACAAGCGTTGATTATTGACTCCTGGTTTGATAATTACCTCGGCGTGGTTTCGCTGGTTCGAGTCAAGCATGGCACTCTAAAAAAGAAAGATAAAATCATTGCCAAAAGCATCGGCAAACCACAGTTAGTGGATAACGTTGGAATCTTTACACCAAAGCGTAAGGAAACTGCTGAGTTAAAAGCTGGTGAAGTTGGTTTTGTTGTTGCTGGAATCAAAGATATTAATGGTGCGCCAGTGGGTGATACATTGACGCACGCAGCAACACCCGATGTTCCTGCGCTCCCCGGATTCAAGAAAGTAAAACCACAAGTCTATGCGGGTGTTTTCCCTGTAAATGCTGATGATTACGAAGATTTCCGGGAGGCGCTTGCCAAACTTACCCTTAATGATGCGTCCTTGTTTTATGAGCCTGAAACCTCGGATGCGCTAGGTTTTGGATTCCGTTGTGGTTTTCTTGGCATGCTGCACATGGAAATTGTGCAGGAGCGGCTTGAGCGTGAATATGATTTGGATCTCATTACAACTGCGCCCACTGTAGTATATGAAGTTGTGCTCAATGGAGGTGAGGTAATCCTTGTTGATAATCCTTCAAAAATGCCTGATCCAGCCCGCATACAGGAAATGCATGAGCCTATTGTTGAGGCTAACATTCTCGTGCCGCAAGAATACTTGGGTAGCGTCATAGGATTATGTGTTGAAAAACGTGGCGTGCAGAAAGATATGCTATTTATTGGCAATCAGGTATCGCTGCGATATGAGTTGCCAATGAGCGAAGTGGTAATGGATTTTTTTGACCGGCTGAAGTCAGCAAGTCGTGGATTTGCCTCATTAGATTACACGTTTATAAGGTTTGATCATGCACGTCTGGCGAAGTTGGATGTGCTGATTAACGGTGAAAAGGTTGATGCATTGTCCGTTATTATTCATCGTGATAACGCGGCTAGTAGAGGTCGTGTGTTGTGTGAAAAGATGCAGGAGCTTATCCCTCGCCAGATGTATGACGTGGCTATTCAGGCTGCACTGGGTGGACAAGTTATTGCAAGGACAACAGTAAAAGCCATGCGCAAGAATGTGTTGGCAAAATGTTATGGCGGGGATGCATCGCGAAAGAAAAAGTTGCTCGAAAAACAAAAAGCAGGGAAAAAGCGTATGAAACAGATTGGCCATGTGGAAATTCCACAAGAAGCTTTTCTTGCAGTTTTGAAAGTTGACTAAATAGGGCTGTTGGACGTGCAGAAAATTATTGAGATGGTCAGTGTAGATATAGCGTTGCTAGCCGCTATTTTGGTAACTTTGTTTGTGTGGCTCATCCAGGAAATTGTTGGTCGTCGCTGTCGAATTGCGCAGTTGTGTGCTAGATCCGTTCAGGCTGTATCTTTAGGGCAGGAAGCTGGATTCCCATTGTGGTTGCGCGTGATGTCTGGTGCGCTTGTTGCCAGTTGGATTCTGCTTTTTATGATTATTTATATAAGGCGTGATGGCGACTTCGCCTTGATACTCGTTGCACTGGTGATATTTGCAGGTTTGATCACGTTGGCAGACAGGCTGTTTTTTCGTCAGCGTCGTGTGAGGCTTATGGGAGCGGTGCCTGTACAGCAGGTGCTGTCGCGTGTTCGGGCAGAGAATGAAAAACAGGCTTTAATTAATTGGGCAGAAAGCGACTTTACGGCCTCAGAGTATGCGAAGTCATTCTTTCCTGTTCTGTTGGTTGTCCTTGTGTTGCGCTCATTTTTACTCGAACCTTTCAAGATCCCTTCAGCATCAATGGTGCCCACTTTACAAATACACGACTTTATTCTTGTAAACAAGTTTGCTTATGGTCTAAGGCTGCCAGTTCTGGGTACCAAAATTTTCCCGGTAGGTGCCCCGGTGCGTGGGGATGTCATGGTGTTTTACCCCCCCAACGACAAACGATATTTTATCAAGAGGGTCATCGGGTTGCCAGGTGACCAGATCTTGTTGCGGGATAATGTGCTATATATTAACGGTGTCCAGATGGAGCAGCGTCTTCTGCACCTGGACAATAGCGTGCCAGCCCAGATGGTGATGCAGGAAGATCTACAGCCGCACGAGCATCTTATGCAGCGTTCTTCTTTGTCGACGCAGCAGAGTAATTATGAGACTGTTGTGCCCGAGGGGCAGTATTTTATGATGGGCGATAATCGTGACAACAGTAGCGACAGTCGTTTTTGGGGTATGGTGCCTGAGCGTAATGTGGTTGGTAGAGCGGTCTATGTGTGGATGCACTGGGGGGCAACATTGAGTTTTCCATCATTCGCTCGCAATGGTGCGATACAGTAAAGAGGTATTTTATTTATCAATGATCTGGAGGTCTTTTGATGAAAACAGTCAAGTTACAGCGTGGTTCCTCAATGTGGGAGACATGCCTTTATATAACTGTTTTTCTATTTATAGTGACGGTTGCGCTTAAATTGGGTCCGCTATATATCGACGATATGAACATTGGTTCTGCAATTGAAAGTATGCACGCTGATATAGCTGGCAAGGATGCTCTTGAGTTGAGTAGCACAGATATTAAAAACCGCCTCAGCAAAAACTTCCAGGTCAGTATGATCAAGACCGAAATGCTTAAAGATCTTGAGATCGACCGAACAGGAGGGAAAGTATTGCTGAAGTTAAACTATGATGCCCGCAATACATTTATAGGCAATGTCGATGTTATCGTGCATTTTATCCATGAAGTTGATTTGGCAGAACCTGTCAAGAAGTGACTGATCTATTAGATTTACTGCAAGAACGACTGGCGTATAAATTCAGTAACCGGTCATTGCTAGCGCAGGCTTTAACTCATCGAAGTTATGGCTCCCTGCATAACGAGCGGCTGGAATTCCTTGGCGATGCCATCATTGATTTGTTAGTAGGAGAATTTCTTTATCATCGCTATCCAACCGCGGCAGAGGGTGAGTTGTCGCAAATGCGCGCGCAGGCTGTGTGTGGCGATAGCTTGGTGGAGCTCGGTCAGCAGTTGCAGCTGGGTGGTTGTCTATATCTCGGTGCGGGGGAGGCAAAATCTGGTGGGCATCAGCGTGAGTCCAGTATTGCCAATGCAATTGAAGCACTGATAGCTGCTGTTTATCTTGATGGTGGCATGGATGTTTGTCGCGCTGTTGTGCATCGGTTATTTGCCCCGGTATTTGAGCAAATGGGGCAAAGTACAATAAAAGATCCTAAAACGCGTTTGCAGGAGTATTTGCAATCCCGCCATTTGATGCTGCCACAATATAGCTTGCTTACAAAGACGGGAAACGATCACGATGCCAGTTTCACCATGCAGTGCGAAGTGATTGCGATGGGTGTAAAGGCTGTTGCAACGGCCTCAAGCAGAAAAAAAGCCGAACAATTGGCTGCGAAAGAAATTTTGGGGCAATTGGAGCCACTACGTGAACGATGAAAATAACCTGCCAGCTGCAGTCAGGCGCTGTGGCATGATTGCAATTGTAGGGCGGCCTAATGTAGGCAAGTCTACGCTGCTAAATCATATGATAGGGCAAAAGCTTTGTATTACATCGCGCAAACCCCAGACAACACGACATCTTATTCTCGGCATTAAATCAGCCGATAATTGCCAGATGATATTTGTGGATACGCCCGGCATGCATCGCAGTGGCCGGCACGCCATGAATCAACGCATGAATCGTGCGGCAGGCTCTGTGTTGCATGATGTCGATGTGGTGGTCTGGGTGGTTGATCGTTCAGTATGGACAGAAGAAGACCAGCAGGTGCTTGAGCGTTTGTCATCGGTTGAACAGCCAGTTATTCTTGCCATCAACAAAATTGATGAGGTGTCGGACAAGTCTTCCTTGCTGCCTGTTATTTCAGGATATTCTTCACGCAGAAATTTTTCTGCTATTGTTCCATTGTCTGCGCTACATAAAGCTGGTCTGGATGTTCTTGAGCGTGCTTTATATGAGCATTTGCCAGAATCGGAATTTATTTATCCAGAAGACCAATTAACTGATAAGAGTGAAAGATTTTTTGCATCCGAAATTATTCGTGAAAAAATTATTCGCCAGCTTGGTGAAGAGCTTCCCTATCAAACTGCTGTAGAAATTGAAGAATTTATCCAAGATGGAAATCTTTTACGGATTTCCGCGCTTATTATTGTTGAAAAGGAAGGGCAGAAAAAAATTGTGATAGGTGATGGAGGTGAGCGTCTAAAAAAAATAGGTCAGCAGGCGCGTATTGATATGGAAGAAATGTTTGGCCAAAAAGTTATGCTGAAGCTATGGGTTAAAGTGCGGCGTGGCTGGGCAGATAGTGAAAGAACATTGAATAGTCTCGGGATAGAGTAACCACATCTTATGCCGCGCGGATTTCTGTTGCACAGTCGGCCGTATCGTGAAACATCAGTGATTGCAACATTCATGACAGACACTGATGGTCGAATTGACTTGTTGTTACGTTCAGCCCGCGGCGTACGCAACAAGAAGTTTCAGCCAATATTGCCCTTTTGTTTGTATGAATTGTCCTGGATCGGCAAGGGTGATCTCAAGCATTTGCAGTATTTTGAGACAATAGACGGCGCTATTGAGCTTTCTGGCTCTGCTCTTTTCTGTGGTTTTTATCTCAACGAATTGCTATATCGGTTGCTTCCCCAGCATGAGCCTGAGCAGGTATTGTTGCGTGCCTATTCATTGGCTTTGCAACAATTGGCTGCCGATAGCAATGCTGAACCTGTGTTACGTGAATTTGAGCTAACGCTACTGGAGGCGCTTGGTTATGGTCTGGACCTGCTGAAAGACAAATCTGGCGTAACGCTTGAACCCGGGTGTTGCTATTTATTTATACCTGAAACGGGGTTAAGCAGGGAATTGCCCGATGCTGCAATTGTACAAGCTTCTCCCCGGGCTGTTATTGGTCAGGCAGAGTATTTTCTGGCCATCGCCCGGAGGGATTTTTCCACTCTGGAAGTTCGACAGCTGGCCAAGGCAGTACTCCGAGCGGCATTGTCTGTTTATCTGGGGAGTAGGCCGCTGAGAAGCCGGGAATTGTTTCGCTGATGCCTGTCTTGATAGATGTCTGGTATTGTCAGGCTGCCAGTCGCTACAATCACAAGACTTGAGCCCACATAAGGTTGGTTGAAAGCTGCCCATGTCTTCGCAGTACAAGGAACTATTGATACATCCCCTACAGGATAATTATCGCCTGCTGCGTATTTATGCCTGGTACCGTGCTCTGCTGGCCAGTGTCTTGTTTGGAATGTTTGCAGTTGGCATGGTATCCAATGTGTTGGGGAGGCTACACCCTGCGCTGTATGGCTATACCGTCGGGGTTTATACTTTTATCAGCTTTATGACATTGGCGCGTATCCTTCTGGTTAGGCGAGAGCCGGCGACTAGTCATATTTTCGTAGTGTGTCTGATCGACATTATTGCCCTCACAATGATCATGTACTGTAGCGGAGGTATTGCTACCGGGCTTGGATCGCTGGTTTTTATTACCGTTGCAGCGAGCAGCATTTTTCTCAGGGGGCAAATAGCTACCTTGCTGGCTGCTCTGGCGTGTATTGCGATATTGCTTGAAAGTGTGGCGAGTGGCTATTTCGGTCAAGTGGATATCAATCCATTGGCTGTAGCTTTGCTAGGGTTGCTGCTTTTTGTTACATCACTTTTATTCCAGTATTTGACCCGTCGAATACTGGCATCACAACAGTCTGCCGCAATACAGGCAGCGCAAGCAGCAACACTGCAAAAGCTGAATGAAATGATAGTACAGCGTATGCATACAGGCATTGCTGTGCTTGACAATGTAGGTCGCGTTCTTCTTTACAATGAAGCTGCTGCTCGCTTGCTATATCTACCTGCACAATTTGATACACGTGATCAGTTATATTTCAACAGCAATCCGGTTTTACAGGCTGTTTTAAAACAGTGGACAGATAATCCACAGCAGCGCCCGCCGCCTCTGCAGCTTGAGGAGGGCAGTCCTGAAATCCAGCTCAATTTTGCGCGCATGGAAAACAGTGGTAATGATCTGGTGTTGGTTTTTGTCGAAGATACTCGCCACATGTCCCAGCGTGCCCAGCAGCTTAAACTCGCATCTTTGGGACATTTGACAGCCAGCATTGCACACGAGGTGAGAAATCCGCTGGGTGCAATAAGCCATGCAGCTCAATTGCTTGGCGAATCAGAAGGGCTTTCAGAGGCAGATCGTCGGCTCGCGGCAATTATCCAGAATCACTCGCTTCGCGTTAACCGGATTATTGAAAACGTACTGCAGTTATCGCGGCGACAGGCTGCAAATCCTGAAAAACGGGATTTGTGCGAATGGTTAACACGGTTTGAACAGCAGCATCGACAGACATATGGTAAGCCGGTACAGATAAAATTGGATTTGCCAGATACTCCTATGCCGGTATATGTTGATTTCAGCCAGATGGAACAAGTGTTGGGCAATCTCTGCAGTAATGGTTTGCGGTACAGTGAAAAATCTACAGGTGTGGCAAGTATCACATTGCGCGTCTATATGCATGACAGTCTTGCAATTCCTTGTCTGGATATTATTGATTATGGACGGGGTATCAGTGACGAAGACCGGAAGCAGATTTTTGAACCGTTTTTTACTACAGATGCCAAGGGAACAGGCCTTGGTCTCTATATTGCACGAGAGTTATGTCTGGCTAATCAGGCCAGTCTGGATTACAAAAAAACATCCGAAGGCCATAGCTGTTTTCAAATCAGCTTTCCACACTCTAACAAAATGATGATGTAGCCCATGAGCATGAATGTTACTGCACTAATTGTAGATGATGAACCTGATATACGGGAACTTCTGGAGATTACCCTTGGCAGGATGAATTTGCATACTGTCAGTGCAGGCGATCTGGCTGCTGCAAAACAGCTTCTGAAGACAGAAAAAATTTCGCTATGCTTGACGGATATGCAATTGCCAGATGGTAATGGCCTGACATTGTTAGAACATATCCAGAGCGAGTACCCGCATATTCCAGTCGCTGTTATTACGGCTTTTGGCAGCATGGATGCAGCAATCAATGCGTTGAAAGCAGGTGCTTTTGATTTTGTATCCAAGCCGGTTAATCTGGAACAGTTGCGTGGCTTGGTAGAGACTGCATTAAATTTGCAAAAACCAGCCCTTTCCAGTGCGCCCATTGACGAAGAATTGTTGATTGGCAACAGCGATGTGATGCTGAAATTGCGCAAACAGATTGCCAAGTTAGCCCGTAGTCAGGCACCAATTTATATACATGGCGAGTCTGGCAGTGGCAAAGAGTTGGCGGCACGTTCCATCCATCGTCAGGGAGCAAGAGCGGACAAGCCCTTCGTTGCTGTAAATTGTGGTGCGATACCTTCTGAACTGATGGAAAGTGAGTTTTTTGGACACAAAAAAGGAAGTTTCACTGGTGCAACTGCAGATAAGCCTGGTTTGTTTCAAGCAGCTCATGGTGGCACATTGTTTCTTGATGAGGTGGCCGATTTGCCACTGGAAATGCAAGTAAAGCTATTGCGTGCAATCCAGGAGAAGAGTGTGCGCCCTGTCGGGGCAGAGCAGGAGATTTCTGTAGATCTGCGGATATTGAGTGCAACGCATAAAAACCTTGCAGACGAGACAAAAACTGGTCGTTTTCGGCAAGATCTTTTTTACCGCATTAATGTCATTGAGCTTANNGGCATTGCGACGCTATGATTTTCCTGGCAATGTTCGGGAGCTGGAAAATATTCTTGAGCGTGCATATACATTGTGTGACGCTGATATTATCCATGCGAGCGATTTGCATCTTGGGGAGGAAAAGGATGAGACATCACTGATTCCAGACGCCGAGTCTATTATCGTTCCTGAAGGAGTAACCGAGTTAGACAGTTATCTGGAGTCTGTAGAGCGCGGCATTATCACCCGGGCGCTGGAATCCAATCGCTGGAACAAAACGGCTACCGCGCAAAAACTGGGCATTTCATTTCGTCAGCTGCGTTACCGGTTGAAGAAGTTAGGTATGGATGATTAAGGCAGCCGGCCCCGCCATTCCTCAGAGCAAAAATGGGATAACTGCTTTCCTGTTTGATGGGTAGTCGTTAAATTTTTCACGATACCAGCGATGTGATGAAAGAGCTTTCGGGATCAGGTTTGCAGCTGTGAAGCATACAAACGCTAGCGCAGGCAGTGACCATCCCGCTATAGCAAATCCAGTCCATTGCAACATCTCACCCAGATAATTCGGGCAGGAAACAAAACGGTAAGCACCGCCTTGTGGAATCTTGTAGCCGGTTTCCCCAGGTTTGCGCAAGTTTCCCAGAATAGCATCCGAGTGCTTTGCCAGAAAAAATCCGGCAGCAAATAATAATATTCCGACTATAAAGCGTGGATCAACTAGCCACGCGTTACTGTACAAGTGCGTTCCCATTTCTGACAAGAACCATCCGTTTAATGCGCCATTGACGCCGTTAAAGGCCATGCCAAAAACGAGCAGGATGATGCGATAGCTTGATCCGGGCTTGATTCGCAATGTATAGGGATAGATAAATGTGCGGTGGAAATAGTGGATCTGGAACAGCGCAAAGAGTATGAGTGGAGCAGCTGAGAGAGTGTGTTCGCCTTGCCAGTAAAACCAGAACATGCCGATAAAAGCGGGAAGCTCCAGAATGAACCAGCCCAAACGCATATTGACTCCCGGCCCCCACCCTGCGCGTTCCTGCTTGCCGTAAGGTGCTGAAATAAACATCAGGATCAGGAATAGCGCGGCTGCCGAGCCAAACACACCCTGTAAAAGCAAATCGTAAATGCCCTGATTCATGATGACTCCTGCGCCACAAAAAAGTATGCTGCCATGATAGCGCACCGCTTATGAAGGAGCACTCGTTAATGTCACGCACTGATTCCATGCTCGTGCCTTCTGATGAGGGCTTCAATCATCAGATAGCGGATACGTTTGCCTCGGTATCACAGACGGATCGCAGTTGGACAGAAAAGGTCTGCGGTTCCATCTTCAGAAAGGATGGTTCGTTGCAAATAGGCTGGGGCGTAGGAAAATACCTGAACCGTAATGTGATGGATGCATACGCGGGTATCTCGCGCGGTGTTGAGCAGTGGACAGTGCGTTCCAGCAGAATGTTATTTCCAATGCCAGATCTTATCAGTGTTGGTCCCATCCATTATGAAGTCATCGAGCCGCTGAAAAAAATCCGCATCCGACTGGATGAAAATGATACGCAGCCTATCAGCTTTGATGTTGTTCTCGATGGTTCAGTATTGCCACCATTCCTTGAAAACCATGAATTCCGTCGGCAGACATTCGGTTTCCGCACCGAAACAGATCTGTGCCGATACCATCAGGCTGGCACTGCCAGTGGATGGGTGAAGGTGGATGGTGTAAGGCATGATATTAATCCGGAAGACTGGTGCATGACTCGCGACCACTCCTGGGGGGTGCGTTATGGTGTTGGCAATGAGCCGTTAGACTTGATGCCGGGTATTGATTCGTCTTCGTTGCCGATGCATTTTCTATGGAGTCCGATGCGATTCGAGCGGGCAGACGGTTCGCAATATTCGCTGCATCATTTTTATCTCAATGTGAACTTTCCCGGTTTTGATCCGGTTTTTCATGGCGGTGAAGAACGGCAAGATGGTACGCGCGTTGCTTTCAAGTCGCTCAGGCCAGAGCTAGTGTATGACAAATGCAATCGCAGGCTGAAAAGTGGACTCCTGCATTTCTCAGGGAATGATGGCAGCGAACGTACGCTTAAAATTGATGCAGTGAGCGATACGGGATTTCACCTTGGTGCCGGCTTGTACTTTGGCTACAAGGGTTTTCATCACGGCAGTTGGCGCGGTGAATTGCATGTTGATGGTGAATACATCGCGGATTGCTCCGCTATTGATACAGCAAAAGAGTTGCATCAGATACGTGACTGTATAATTCGGATTACTGATGGCGAAAACATAGGTTGGGGTAACTACCAGACAATCATTCTTGGCGAGTGGCCTGAACTGTCATTGGGGAAAGATAGTAATTTTATCTAGGGTATTTATGTTTGAATTGCATGCGCAGTTGGCAAAAGATTGTACGGTGATTGGTGAATTGCGGCTGAGCAGGCTGCTGTTGATGAATGATGCCAACTATCCATGGTTTGTGCTGGTGCCAATGCGTGTGGGTATATGCGAATGGTATGAGCTGGGAAGCGCCGATCAGCAAGAACTGTTGCGAGAAACCAATGCGCTGGCAAAATTCTTGCGGGAAGTGAGTGGCGCAAAAAAAATGAATGTCGGTGCACTCGGGAATATGGTGCCGCAGTTACATGTGCATGTGATCGCGCGCTTTGAGACTGATGCGGCATGGCCAGCGCCAGTATGGGGTAAAGTCGCAGCGCAGCCATATGATGAAAAAAATCTGGCTGCCGTGATTGCGCACGGCAACGATTTTATCCGTTTATTTATTGCCTGATATTTTCTGCACAATCAGGCTGCCTACCATATCGCCTTCAACATTGACGGTTGTGCGAAATGTGTCGAGCAAGCGATCGATGGGTAATAAAATGGCAATAGCTTCAGCAGGCAATCCCACTGCTTGTAACACCATCACCATTGTCACCATGCCTGCACTGGGAATNNGCACCCATGGCCGCTACCATGGCGGTCAGGCATACCACCAGTTGCTGCCCGAGGCTGAGTTCAATACCTACCAGTCCTGCTACAAATAACGCCGCCGCTGCTTCGTAGAGTGCGGTACCGTCCATATTCACTTGTGCGCCCAGTGGCGCGACAAAATTGGCGATATCCCGCTGTACCCCCATGTCGCGTTCCAGGCACGCGAGCGTTACTGGCAAAGTGGCAGAGCTGGAGCTGGTTGCAAATGCNNAGAATGCCAGGGGTGAAACCCGGGTGATCAGCCACAGCGCCAAAGGCAAAATGACCGCACCATGAAATACCGTCGTCCCGATGACCACGGCCATAAACTTGCCCAGGCTGCTAAACAAGGCCATGTCTTGTGTGGCAACCAGTTTTGCCAGCAGGGCGAGTATGCCGAAGGGGGCGAGATGCATGATCCAGTTGACCATGTGCATCATCAGGTTGAACAACTCGGTGAGCAGCGTCTGCAGGTGCCGATAACGCTCACCCCCGGTGACCATCGCTATGCCGGTCAATAAAGCAAATACCAACACAGCCATAATGTTGCCCTGCGCCATTGCAGCAACGGGGTTGGCGAACAGGCCTGCGATAAATTTGCTGAAAAATTCAGGCATCGGCAGGGATGCAACAGTATGTTGGCTGGTCATGTCACTGAACATGGACAAGCTGATGCCTGCAGCAGGTGTAAACCAGTGCATTGACAGCATCCCCAGTACAATAGCCAGGATCATGCTGCTGCCGAAAAACAGCAGCGTCGTGAGCCAGACAGCATGCATGCGGTGATGCATCTGTAATTGGGCAACGCCAACGGCAATCGAGCTGAATACCAGCGGTACCATGACCATTTTCAATGCGCCGATAAAGACGCTGCTCACCAGCCCGAGGCAGTACAGGCCATTCTGGGTAATGGCAGAATCGCTACCGAGCCGGGCAAAGCCCAGCCCCAGCAGCACACCGGTTACAGCCCCGAGCAGGATGCGCGTATTGAGTGTCATGGGTGCGAATATCCCTGTAGGTTCACTTTTGTCATCTGCCTGACTTGACTGTGTGCGAGAATAACGCATTATGCCGCGCCTTAGAGGCAAGTGTGGGACACCCCGGGAGGAGTCATGCCAGGTAAGATCAAGTTGCAGGGTTTCAATAACCTGACCAAATCACTGAGCTTCTGTATTTATGATATCTGCTATGCGGAAACGCCTGAGCAGAAGGCTGAATACATCCGCTACATTGACGAGAAATATAACGCTGAGCGTTTCACTGACATCCTGACTGAAGTTTGTCAGATTATTGGTGCAAACATCCTCAATATCGCCCGGCAGGATTACGATCCGCAAGGTGCTTCAGTGACCATGTTGGTGGCCGAAGAGCCGGTGAAAGACGATGTTGATACCAGTGAGTCTCCCGGTCCGGTAGAGATCATTGCAGCGCATCTCGACAAGAGCCACATTTGTGTTCACACCTACCCTGAAACGCATCCGAATGAAGGTATCTGTACCTTTCGTGCAGATATTGAAGTGTCGACTTGCGGGATTATTTCACCGTTAAAGGCATTGAACTACCTGATTCACCAGCTCGATTCGGATATCGTGACAGTTGATTACCGCGTGCGTGGCTTTACCCGTGATGTCAGCGGTAAAAAGCATTATATCGATCACGAAATTACATCTATACAGAACTATTTTACTGACGACACAGAGTCACTATATAAAATGATTGATGTGAACGTGTATCAGGAAAATATTTTCCATACCAAGATGATGCTGAATGATTTTGATTTGAACCATTATCTTTTTGGTACTACTACAGACAATCTGACTGGCAACGACATCAAGAGCATCACCAGTAAACTCGACAAGGAGATGCATGAAATATTTTATGGCCGTAACATGCCAGACAACTGGAGTTATTAACCATAAAAGAATGAGCAGGAATAAAAAAGGCGCTATTAAGCGCCTTTTTTAATGAGAGAAGGCTTTGTTTATGGTGTTGTAAAGACGGATAAGGAATTAATGCGATATCCAAGAATGCCGCCAGCATTTTTGGTGACAAGTTTTCCTGCATCGTAGATGTCCATGCCGGGCGCTGTGGTGATCAAGTCACTGTTAGCATCATTGTTGATGTCCCCGCCGATATTCACTATCGAGCCAAGTTTGTCGCCAGCAAAGCTGCCAGTCAGTACACGAGTGCTGCCGTTCGAGAGATTTCCGCTTTCTGCCATGATAAAAATAGCACCGGAATCTTTTTTCGCGCCATCGTCATAAAATGGCGCGCCGATCATCAAGTCCGGTTTCCCGTCTACATTAACGTCACCTGCGCTGTGTATTGAGCTTCCAAATGCATCGCCTTTGCGCAGCCCGTTGCCGTACTGCCATGTCATCGATGCATGATGGCTGTAGACATATACCGAGCCACTGTTTTTCATTGCGCCCTCCCCGTTGCCAGGCACGCCATATGCGATTTCGCTGTAACCATCGCTATCAATATCCCCCATGTCGGCCACGCTGGCGCCAACATGGTTGCGAGCTTTGCTGCCATAATGATTACTGAGCAGCGCTACGCCATCCTTGCCGGAATATAAATAGAGTGCACCTGCATCCTTTGCGCGTGGTGAGGGATTGTCAAATAAAGGCGCTCCGACTACGAAATCGTCATGGCTGTCGAAATTGACGTCACCGACCAGCGCGACACTTTTTCCGAAACCGGATTTGCCAGATTCATCGCCCAGTTTTTCCCAGATGATATTTCCGTTAGCCCCGTCTATCACTGCTACGCGGCCGACATTGCGAATGCGCAAATCACCACTGACATAATCCCAGCTGTCTGCAGCAACAAGATAGTCAGGAATGGCATCAGCATTCACGTAATAACTGCCGCCATCAAGAGTGGAGCCAAGATGGTCGCCCTGGCTTTCACCGTAATGTCTGCGTATCACACTGTGTAACTTGCCAGAGTAAATTTCCACCATGCCGGCATCCCTGATAGCCCCGGCTTCCTTGCTGCTGCTATCAACGCCGGGTGCGCCCACCGCATAATCCGGGTAGCCGTCAGAATTGATATCACCCAGGTATGTTGTCGCCGCGCCGAAGTGATCATTGCTGTACGTGCCGGTAGCTTCAAACAGGACATCCCCATTACTACCTGAAATCACCCAGATGCCCCCGGCATTTTTCTGCTTTTTGCCGTCAACGACAGGGTCGTAAAAAGGGGCGCCAATCAGAATGTCATCATAATTATCGTTATTGACGTCACCAGCTGAAGAAGTCACTGCATTCTTCAAGTCGCCTGTAGCAACGCCAANNCGCCAAAACGGGCTGCAGTCAGTTGTGGGCCTGCCGCCATAATGTGCAGCGGTAATAAGGTGAAGAAACATGTGGCTACAAACAACGTGCAGTTTTTCATAGGGCTAACCTGTTTGCGGTTTTGATAAGGGTGGATTCTACCAATTACGCCTGATTTTATCAGGTTCTGGCATAGCGCTCCCCTGAGCGTAACCAGCGGCGTATCAGTGCATCAACATGTTCTGGATAATCCCGCAATAGCAGTTCTGCCGATTGTTTTACCTGCGGCAACCAATGCGCATCGCGTACAAGATCGGCAATCCGGAAATTGACAGCTCCTGTCTGGCGTGTGCCAAGTAATTCACCAGGGCCGCGCAGCTGCAAATCTTTCTCGGCAATCACAAAACCATCGTCACTGTCGCGCAATACGGCCAGCCGCTTGCGTGCATGTTGTGACAGTGGTGAACCGTACAGCAAAACGCAGTGACTTGCTGCAGAGCCGCGTCCCACGCGTCCGCGTAACTGATGCAATTGTGCCAGTCCAAGGCGTTCGGGGTTTTCAATAATCATCAGGCTGGCATTCGGTACATCAACGCCGACTTCAATCACCGTGGTAGCCACCAGTACATGCAGCTCGCCTGCCTTGAATGCTGCCATCACGGCATTTTTTTCTGCAGGTTTCAGGCGGCCATGCACAAGACCGATACGGCATTCAGGCAGTGCATTGTGCAGTTCTGCGGCAGTGGCTTCTGCAGCCTGGCATTGCAGTACATCTGACTCCTCGATCAACGTGCATACCCAATATGCTTGTCTGCCCTCTGCGCAAGCTGCCCTCAGGCGTTCAACAATTGTGGCGCGCCGCTGGTTGTCGATCGCTACCGTTTGTATCGGTGTGCGGCCTGGCGGACGCTCGTCAATGACAGAACAATCCAGATCGGCATAGGCACTCATGGCTAATGTCCGGGGAATCGGTGTAGCTGTCATCACCAGTTGATGTGGTAGTGCAGAGAGTTGTCCTTTTTGTTGCAGCGCGAGCCGTTGGCGAACGCCGAAACGGTGTTGTTCATCAGTAATAACCAATGCGAGATTGTGAAATTGCACGTCGTCCTGAAACAATGCATGTGTGCCGATGGCGATATGCGCGCTGCCATCAGACAGTTGTGCCAGTGCGTCGCGTCGCGCAGCGGTTTTTGTGCTGCCTGCGAGCCACACACAGCGAAACCCGAGTGGTTCAAACCAGCGTTGGAATTGTGCAAAATGTTGCGCGGCCAGAATTTCAGTAGGCGCCATCATGGCCGCTTGTTTGCCGTTGGCGATAGTCTGTAAGCAGGCGAGTGCTGCTACGACGGTTTTCCCTGATCCGACATCGCCTTGCACCAGCCGTAGCATTGGTTCGGGTTTTTCCAGATCAGCAGAGATTTCTTTGGTTACACGTAGTTGTGCGTTTGTTAAATGGAAAGCCAATGCGGACAGGAGCTGGCGTTGTATTTTAAGGTGTACAGGCAATGCAATGCCGGGTTCCCGTTTCTGCTGTTGGCGTAAGCGTAATAAACTCAGGTGATGCGCTACCATTTCTTCAAAAGCTAGCCGCTGCTGCGCAGGGTGCCCGCCTTCCTGTAATTGTGTGACAGGCGCATCGACAGGCGGCAAGTGTAAATATTGCAGCGCGTCCCGCAATGCCATATTGAGTTGTGCGGGTAGCAGTGTGGCAGGCAGTAAATCGGGCAGAGTATCTTGTGCCGTTTTTTGCAGTACCTGTTCAACCAGTTTGCGTAGTCGCGGTTGTTGCAACCCTTCGGTGACCGGGTACACGGGCGTTAACCGGTCGGCCAGCGGCAATGCTTCACCCTGATCCAGAAGGCGATACTCCGGGTGATACATTTCAAAACCGCTGCTTCCGCGCCGTGCTTCACCCCATGCGCGTATTTTTACACCGGGTGCCAGCTGTTGCTGCTGCGCTTTCGAAAAGTGGTAAAAACGCAGTGCAAGTAATCCCGTGCCGTCCTGGATAAGGCACAGGAGGCTGCGCCGACGGCCAAATGCCACATCGCAGGCGCGTATCGTGCCTTCTACCAACGCTTCGCCATGCAAGCTTAATGCACCGATGGGCGTGACACGGGTAAGGTCACGGTAGCGCAGCGGCAAATGCCATAACAGATCATGGCTGTTATGGATGTCGAGTCGTGCGAGTTTATCGGCGAGTTGTGGTCCGATACCGTGCAGGCTTGTAAGCGGTGCGGTGTTCGTTGACATGTATCAGGATGACAAGAATCAGCGGCGTGACAATGAAAGGTGAGGATAACGCTGAATTGTGCAGGCCGGCAAATCGGTTGCCCGACGGGTTGGCGATGAGTAAAACCTTGCTAAACTGTTGTCATAGTTGTATTTTTCAGGATATAAGGTGTAAAAAATGATGTGCAGGGCGGTTTCATGAAGAAAGGGGCGGATTCATGATCATCAGATCCATCACAGTGCGTATTGTGCTGCTGTTAGCCGGAATCGGTTTTGCGGCAGGTGCGTTCGCTGGCACACAAATGACGCATACCGTTCAGCGGGGCGAAACGTTGTATAGCATTGCGCGTGAAAATGGCATGTCGGCTGATGAATTGTCGCGCATGAACAACCTTGGCAAAAAATCTGTACTCAAGTCTGGTCAGGTGTTGAAGCTGTATACCCGCTCATCCGCATCAACCACCGCCAAGCCGCAGAAGCAGCAAGTCATTGCCACCATCCGCAAACCGGTATCAGCTAAAAGCCAGAGCAAGGTGTCAGCCAAAAGCGAGAAGCCTGCTGCCAGTGGTGATAAATCCGCTTACCCGCAACTGGCATCCAGTAGTGCGATGGTGGTCGATGCCAATACGGGGCAAGCCATTTTTTCCAAAAATGCAGACCAGACCAAGCCTATCGCATCCATTACCAAATTGATGACAGCGATGGTGGTGCTGGATGCGTCACCCTCGATGCAGGAAACGATCAGTGTGAGCGAGGAGGATGTGGATTACCTGAAACACACAACATCACGTCTGCCCGTAGGTACGCGGTTATCCCGCTATGAGATGCTGCGCCTGTCATTGATGTCGTCCGAGAACCGCGCTGCATCCAGCCTGGCGCGGCACTATCCTGGTGGCAAGCAGGCGTTTATCAATGCGATGAACAACAAGGCATCGCGGCTAGGTATGACGCATACACGGTTTTATGATTCGACAGGGTTAACCCCGGGGAACGTTTCTACCGCCGAGGATCTGGTGAAAATGGTGCGTGCTGCCAGTCAGTACGATTTGATACACGAGTTCACTACCACGCCGAACCGCGAAGTGGCGATACGCCCGAACAGTACGCCGCTGCAATACAAGAATACCAATGTGCTGGTGCGGGGTGTGGCGGATGACTGGGATATCAAAGTCAGCAAGACCGGTTACACGCAAGAAGCGGGTCGTTGTCTGGTGATGATGGCGGTAGTTGCCAACCGCAAAGCGGTGATGGTGATGCTCGATTCCGAAGGCAAGCTCTCACCCGTTGGGGATGCTAATCGCCTGAAAGACTGGATTGAATCCGGACACGCACCGGCGCAACTGGCCAGTCGTTGAATTCTGTAGTTCCTTCGGTACTGCTGGCTGGATGTGGCGATATCGCACAACGGCTGGCGCTTCTGCTGCAAGATGCATATTGCCTGACGGGTCTTCGCCGGCATCCTGAACAACTTCCTCCTGTGATTGCGCCCCTGACAGCAGATCTGTGCGATAGCCATGCTGTTTCCGGAGCGCTGGAGGGGCTCAGCTATGACTATGTAGTGATTACCCTCACGCCGGGTGAACGCAGTGAAGCCCGTTACCGACAGGTTTATATCGACGGCACACGGAATTTACTGGCTGCCTTACAAGGGCATCCCCGGCTTGTGTTTGTATCCAGCACATCTGTCTACGAACAGGATCATGGCGAAGTGGTAGATGAATCCAGTCCGGCTATCGGTAGCGGATTTTCCGGGCGCATTCTGCGGGAAGCTGAAGATATCGTCGCTTCCAGCGGCTTCGCATCAAGCTGTGTACGTTTCTCTGGCATTTATGGCCCTGGCCGTGAGCGTTTGCTGCGGCTGGTTCGGGAAGGGCGGGTTGATATAGATAATGCTGCCCAGTGGAGCAACCGCATCCATGCAGATGACTGTGCCCGCGTACTGGCATTCCTGATTGAGCGTTGGCAAGCGGGTATTGCGCCATCGCCTTGTTACGTTGCCAGTGATAACAGGCCGACACAGTTGGGCGATGTGTGGCAGTGGTTGGCTAACCAGATGGCTGTTGCGAACCCCGTAGTGGATAGTGACTGGCGTATGCAGCCTGCAAAGGGCAAGCGGTGCGCCAATGACTTGTTACAGCGTGAAGGATTTCATTTTTTGTACCCTGATTTTCAGAAGGGTTATAAGTGCTGAATAGTACTGTTTTCCCCATGAAAGTCTGTATAAAGGTACAATCAAGGCTGTTGGCATTCTATTCGGGTATTGGATTCATCTATGGCTCGCATCGCCCTGATCAAGATATTCACAGGTTTGAACCTGGCACCGGCGCAACTATCGGGTGAGTTGCAGCGCGCAGGGCATTCCTCGCGCATCATTTATTTCAAAGATCATCACATTGTGGACTATGACCAGTGTGGAGACTACGAAATTACAGATTACCCCGGCATTTTTACCGCAGCAGACGGCCTTAAAAAAGTCTGGAACTGTTACAAACCTTTTTCGGATAAAGAATATCGTTTGCTTATTGGTGATCTGCAGGAATTCAAACCTGATGCAATTGGTTTAAGTGTGGTATCCGGTATCATTCGCGAAGCGGGTATTGTGACGCAGAAATTGCGTGAATATTTCCCCGTGCCCTTTATCTGGGGTGGCCCGGGTCCGACACTAGAGCCTGAGCGCTGTATGGCCATTGCAGATCTTGTCTGTATTAACGAAGGCGAGGAAGTGATTGTCGATTTGGCAAACCGCTTGGATGCACAAGAAGATATTTCAGATATTCCTGGAACATGGGCGAAGAAAAAAGACGGCACTCTGGTGCGAAACCCTGAGCGGCCTTTGCTCAAACTGGATGATCTTGCGATTCCAGACTGGCAACTTGAGCATTATGTGCATATCAATAATTTCAAAGGGCGTCGCACCGGTATTTACCCGCATAACCTGAAGCGCGAATATCCTATCATGACGCAACGCGGCTGCCCTTTTTCGTGCTCATTCTGTATCGAATCCCGCTATCAAGATATGTTTGGCAAGAAGAATTCCCTGCGTCGCCGCGACATTGATCTGGTTTTACAGGAATTACATTGGGCAAAAAAAAATCTTGATATCGAATCTGTGCTGTTTTATGACGAAGTATTCACCGTCAATCCGCGTTGGCTGGATGAATTCTTGCCACGCTATAGGGATGAGATCGGTTTGCCGTTCTGGTGTTATACCTATCCGACAACGCACACGCCGGAGTTGCTCCGGCAATTGAAAGATGCTGGTATGGTTTCGATAACGATGGGGATACAGTCGGGTAGCGAGCGCATTCTCAAAGAGCATTTCAATAGGCCAACAGCTATTACGCGCGTATTGAAGGCGGCGCAAGAGATCGTTGATCTGGGGAGTGATGTCCGGGGTTTTTTTGATCTTATCAGCAAGGTGCCGTTTGAAACGGAAGATGATTTACGGGGCACTTTCAATTTTTTGCTGGAGTTGCCTAAGCCAATTAAAATGCTGGGTATTGCTGAGATGACCAATTTTCCTACCTATGACTACACTCGACAGGTGGATGAAAGAGACAGCTTGCTTGCCAGTGATGCTGTACAATCAAAAAAAGATAGCATCGGGAAAATGCTTGGGCAAAGTGACTACGATTACTACCATAAGTTGTATCTGTTGACGAGAACAGATATGCCGGTGGAAGAATTGCGGGCTATCGGGGGAGATCCATCCTACCGGCAGCAGCCTGAGCTGCTCGATGCCTATTTAACCATTAAGCCAAGCATTTCTTTTACTGGCATATCTTTTTGATTCAAAAAGATCAGTATCTTTCAAGCGTCACGAAACTGTAGTCGTAAGGGTTTTTGTCACAGGACAAAAACTTTTCGCGGGTTTTTTCTATCCATTCTGCCGGATCCAGAGCAGGAAAAAAGGCGTCCCCATCTATATCAGCGTCCACCTCGGTAACATATGCGCGTGTTACATAGGGGAGTGCTTCGGCATAGATCTGCGCACCACCAATAACCATGATTTCTTCTGCGCCACTGGCAGCAGCCAGCGAATCGGCTAGCAGCAATGCAGTTTCCATGTCATTGACTACAGTTGCGCCGTGGGCGTAAAAGCTGTTATTGCGAGTAATGACAATATTGTCTCGGCCGGGCAATGGTTTTCCAAGTGATTCCCATGTATTTCGCCCCATGATGACGGGTTTGCCCAGCGTGATACGTTTGAAATAACGCAAATCTTCCGGAAGGCGCCAAGGCAGCTGGTTGTCCTGTCCGATCACGCCGTTATGCGCGCGTGCGACAATCAGTGCAATGGTTTTCTTTTCGGTCATTACACAGCAACCGGTGCGGGAATATGCGGTTGGGCGTGATAGCCTTCCAGTTCGAAATCCTCGAAACGGAAAGCAAAAATATCCTTCACTGCAGGGTTGATTTTCATGTGTGGCAATGTACCGGGTGAGCGTTTGAGTTGTTCTTCCACCTGTTGAAGGTGGTTGCTGTACAAGTGTGCATCGCCAAAGGTATGCACAAAGTCACCTGGTTCCAGATCACAAACCTGTGCAATCATCATTGTTAGCAATGCATATGAAGCTATATTGAAAGGGACCCCCAAAAAAATGTCTGCGCTACGTTGGTATAACTGGCAAGACAGTTTCCCATCGGCGACATAAAACTGGAACAGCGTATGGCAGGGTGGTAACGCCATATTGTTCACTTCAGCGACATTCCATGCGCTGACTAACAGGCGGCGTGAATCCGGTTTGTTTTTAATCATATCGATCAGCTGTGTGATCTGATCGATAGTGCCGCCATTGCCATCCGGCCATGAGCGCCATTGATGACCATACACCGGGCCTAGGTTGCCATTTTCATCCGCCCATTCATCCCATATTTTCACGCCATTGTCTTGCAAGTATTTGATGTTGGTATCACCACTTAAAAACCATAACAGCTNNTAACTCCAGCTTTGTTCTTGCGCAAGCTCCAGATGCAGATCGCTATGCCCGCTATCAACATCGGAATACACAATTCTTGCCCGCGTGTCATCCAGCCCAGTGCTTCAAATCCTATATGCGCATCCGGTTCGCGAAAAAATTCCGAGGTGAAACGGAAGGTGGCGTACAGCGTGAGAAACAATCCGGATACCAGGCCCATTGGCCGCGGTTTTCTGGAGAAAAAATAAAGTATGGCGAATAACAACACGCCTTCCAATGCAAATTGGTAAAGCGGTGAAGGGTGACGTGCCAGTTGCAACGGATCAGCGGGAAACACCATTGCCCACGGTACATCAGTGGCGCGTCCCCACAACTCCTGGTTGATGAAATTGCCAAGACGACCCAGCCCCAGTCCGATGGGGGTTAATGGCGCCACGAGATCCATCACTGAGAAAAACGGTTGGTGAATCTTGCGGGCAAATAACGCCAAAGCGATCAGCACACCGATCAATCCACCATGGAAAGACATACCACCCTGGGTGATCTTGAAGAGGAGCAATGGATTGTGCAGAAACGCCCCGAATTGATAAAACAGCACGTATCCAATGCGACCACCAAGGATGACTCCCAGTGCGCCGTAGAAAATCATATCTTCCACTTCTTGCCGGTTGCGGGTAGCCGCGAGGCCTGCTTCCGTGCGGCGCACAGCGAACCACCACACGAGGATAAAACTGAGCAGGTACATCACGCCGTACCAGCGGATAGCTAACGGACCGATGCTGAAAATAACCGGATCAATATGTGGGAAAACGAGCATGCAATCGGCTGCAACTGTAGCGAAAGGGGAGGCCAGTTTAACCTGTCGCAGGCAATACCCGCGACAGGTTTACAGGTTGTCTGGCGGAATCTGCCCGTCTGGCCAGGTGATGGTTGCCACCGCGCGGTCTACTTTGGCCTGAGGCCATTCCTTGACTGCCAATGCCGATTGGTCGGCCTTCAGGGTTGTGCCTTGCCCGGCTTTTTCCAGTAACACCTTGCCATTGGCGTTGCTGACTTCTACTGCGTGTTCACCGCTGATCAGGAGCACATCCACCGCATTGGCATCCAGGTAGCCGCCCCAGAAATCCGTGCCGCGGATACCAATCACGCCTGCCGGGGTTTTTACGCCGAATGTTGAGCCTGACACAGCCAGCGCTTTGCCGGTAATGGTGCGGAAGGCGCCAGACAGCAGTTCCAGTTGAACATTCGCCTTGGTGGGTTGCTTGTCAGTCCAGTCAAATTGCTGGATGCGGAATCCTGTGTTGGCGCCCAGCGTAGTGACGGTCCCATCCGAAAAGCGAAGCTGGGCACGGGCATTCTCTCCGGTATGGATTTCATCATTTACCTGCAGCACCGTTTTACGTTCAGCAGGAATTTTTTGTGTACCACGCTGTATTTCCACTGTGCCGGCTGTGGCGAGCACTAGCCCTGCGTTTGTTCCATCGGCAAATGCAGTGATGCTTGTAGCTGCGAATGCCAGCCCAACCAGTACTTTGATGAAGGAGGGTAATTTGATAAGGAAAGGCAATTTTATAAATACATGACGTGTTAACAGATGCATGGTATTCCCCTATATTATTAGTGCCTTTTGCGGGTACAGCGCAGTGACGAGCTTACCCTATTCCCATGCATGTTGAGCAAGGGTAAGGATGGCTATACTGCATTATGTTTAAAAGGCGCTAATTTCATGACCAAGGCACGTTCGCTATATACCCCGTTACTGCTTGTCTCCTTGCTGTGTGCATCCGTGCAGGCACTAGCGCAGCAGGCAATAACCCCCAAGCTGATCATGGATAGAGCCAGTGATGTTGAGATGGGGGATAACGCATCCAGCCGCGTCACCATGACAGTACTCAACCCTAAAGGCGATGAGCGCGTACAGGAGCTGTTGTCGTTCCGGAAAAAATTCGGCCCCGATAACAGTGAAACCCGCAGCATGATGTTTTATGTATTCCCCTTGACTATGCGGAACGTCGGATTTTTTTCNNATATTCTATGTACGCCAGGATAACTATATTGTTGTCCGTATTATCAATTTCTTGAAAAAAGGCAACAAGATCAAGCAAATGGATGTCAGCGACCTGAGCCAGATTGACGGGATATGGGTGATGGGGCAAGTAGCAATGGTAACCAGGAAAGACGGCGTAGAACTCTCAAGAACGGTGATGAAATCCCGTGATGTGAAATTCAACCAGCCATTGGATGAAAGTTTTTTCAGTGAGCGTCAGTTGACGCGTGGCCCGGATTGAAAGCTGAATTAGATAATATGGATAACAGAAATATAAAAAAATCTATCTGCGAATCTGTGGTTAAAAAATCCAGAATTATCATGGTTTTTTGGCTGATTGTTTCGGTAATAAGCCTTTTTTTGATCGTTGATGTCAAAACAGGAAAGCCTTTAGTTGAGCTGGATGCCTCTGTGGACAGCATACTGCCAGCCCATAGCCAGGATCGGGTGTATTTTGATCGGGTGAAAGCAATATTCGACAGCGGTGGAACCGTGCTAGTGGCGCTGTCGGATGATCAGGGTATTTTTACGACCTCCAATCTGGAGAAAATAAAAAAGATCAGTGAGGAAATTGAGGGGCTGGACAAGGTAAACCGTGTTTCCAGTCTGTCAACGGCGCTGAATATTCGCAGTGAAGGTGAAGACCTGTTGATCCAGCCGTTTTATAACGTGCCGCCAGAGAGCGGCCCTGTGTTGGATGACCTCAGGTTGCGTGCCTTGTCTGATCCAATCTATGCAGGCAACCTGGTATCAATGGACGGCAAAGTGACGGTCATCGTTGTGCACCTGTTGGACATTGCAGAGAAGCAGTTGCTGGACAGCAAGATTGATGAACGCATCATAGCGGTGACGGATCAATATTGGCCGCCGGGAAATTCCTGGATTACTGGGGCAGCACATATCAAGGCACAGATGAGCAACATGATGTTGCGTGATGTAAAGACAGTGGTACCGCTGGCCATGCTGATCATGATGCTGGTTTGTGCACTTACCTACCATTCCTTGCGCGGCGTATTTATTCCTATGCTGGTGGTGGGTATTTCAGTCGTGATCACCATGGCGTTTATGGCCATTTTTTATAAAACCCTGAATCAGGTATCGATAGCAGTGCCTTCTGTGGTGATTGTTGTCGGTTATTCATACGCCATACACGTTATTTCTGCCTACTATGATGCATTGCGTTTGAAGTGGGTGCCTGTTGGTGAAAACCCGACAAGGCCTATGCTGGAAGAAGTGATGATGCCGGTTATTTACACGGGCATTACGACAGCGGTGGGTTTTTTCTCGCTGGCCACCAGTTCGCTGGGCGCTATCCGGCAATTTGGTATAGGCACTGGTTTTGGTGTATGCGTGACGCTGCTGGTTTCCCTGACATTGACCCCTGCGCTATTGCAAATGCTCGCGTTGCCAAGGCGATTGCCGGAAGTATCGGAAGTGACCTGGATAGACAGGTGTCTTGAAAAACTGGCGATATTTGCTGTGAAAAATACCAAACCTATTTTCATTATTAATGTGGTTATTGCGGCGATCTGTCTGGCGGCCTTCACAAAAATCAATATTGGCACAGACCTGATTAACGGATTCAAGGAAAGCAGTGTTGTCAGGCAGGATTTTAATGCTGTCAATGCGGGTCTTGAAGGTGCCAATACGTTTGATGTAGTGCTGGAGATGGAAGCGGAAACCGGATTTCAGGTTCCGGAAAATCTCAGGGCAATAGAACGTTTGCAGGGCTGGCTTGAGTCGCAGCCGGAGATCGGCGGTTCAACATCGATTGTCGATTATATAAAAACCATCTACAAAGGGATGACCGGAGACCCTGAAGATTTCAGGATACCGGAAGATGCCATGACGGTGAGCCAGCTCGTGCAGATTGGCGGTAATGATGAAATGCCTGATTACGTCAGCCCGGATTACCAGAAGGCCAGGATTGTGGTGAGGACTACAGCCGTTAATTCCAGTGATGTGTCTGCACTGATAGATCGCACTGAGCGTTACATGCAGCAAAATATTCCGTCAGCCATTACTGCCCGAGTAACAGGCAATACGTATCTGGTGGCACGTACGATGGATGACATTGCTATGGGTCAGGTCTGGAATCTGGCGACCGCTATTGTCATTATATTTTTTATCCTGTCTTATGTTTTTTCATCGTTCAAATACGGTTTTCTGGCGATGTTGCCAAACATTATGCCTGTGTTGATCTATTTCGGTATTCTGGGTTATGCCGGTGTGAGCTTGAATGTCACGACTGCGTTGATTGCCTGTATTGTGATCGGTATTGCAGTTGACGATACCATTCACATTTTCACGCAGTTCAATAGATTGGCAAAGCAGACGGGAAGCGTAAATACAGGCATTGTATTGGCTATGAAAGCGGTAGGCCGCCCTGTGACGTATTCCACAGTGGCGTTGTGCGGTGGTTTTTTATGCTTGATGTCTAGCGAGATGCGTACACAAATCGAGTTCGGTTTGTTGGCTGCCATCACATTATTTTTCGGCTGGTTATCAGATGTGACCCTGACGCCAGCCATTGCCGGAAAAATGAAACTCTCTGCATGTGGTACGCGCTGGCACTAGCGTTTTCTATGATCAGGAAAATGCATGCCGAAGCACAATGGTTTCAATCCGGTCGGGGCCGGTTGAAATGATATCGATCGGTGCTCCGGTCAATTCTTCCAGTCTTTTGATGTAATTACGGGNNGAAACCGTTTTTCCGGCGGCGTCATGGTAAGCCGTGCAGATTTTGACGGTTTTCAATCCATCCAGTACGTCGAGTTTGGTCAGGCATAAACCAGACACGCTATTGATTTGTATTGCCTTGCGCACAGCAACGGCATCAAACCACCCGCAGCGGCGCTGGCGGCCTGTGGTAGCGCCAAACTCATGCCCGATGGTGCCCAGGTGTTTGCCAATAGCATCGCCTTGATCGGCCGCTGCATCGTAGGGCAGTTCTGTGGGAAAAGGNNAGATAGAGCGGGCCAAAGCCGGAACCTGTGGCTGTGCCGCCTGCTGTTGTATTGGATGATGTAACAAACGGATAAGTGCCGTGATCAATATCGAGCAGTGAACCCTGCGCTCCTTCGAACAGGATATTGGCGCCGCGTGTGCGTGCATCGTGCAGGATGGCCGTTACGTCTGCCATCATCGGCAGGATTTCCCGCGCTTGCGCCAATACTTCGTCGAGTGTTTTCTGGAAATCCACAGCGGGTACTTTGTAATACTGCGTCAACATAAAGTTGTGATATTCCATCACGTCACGCAATTTTTCGGCGAATGCTTTTTCATTGCGCAGGTCGCCCAGTCGCAGCCCGCGTCGCGCGACTTTATCTTCGTAGGCAGGACCAATACCGCGGCCTGTCGTGCCGATTTTTGCACTGCCCTTGGCGATTTCACGCGCCTGATCAAGCGCAACGTGGTGCGGCAAAATCAATGGGCAAGCTGGCGATAACCGCAGGCGCTCACGCACGGGTATGCCGCTGGCTTCAAGGCCTTTGATTTCTTTCAACAGCGCGTCGGGTGCGAGAACAACGCCATTGCCGATCAGACACAGTACGCCGTCGCGTAGTACGCCGGATGGAATCAGATGCAGGACAGTTTTCTTGCCGTCAATTACCAGGGTGTGGCCAGCGCTGTGACCGCCCTGAAACCGTGCGACCAGCTTTGCCTGGTCTGTCAGCAGATCGACAATCTTGCCTTTACCCTCGTCACCCCATTGGGTGCCTAACACAACAATATTTTTGCCTACAACATTTTCACCGGCTTGATTTTTGCCCACAGTGGTACTCCGCTTGTGCTCAATACAGGAATTAATGGGAAAGGGGTTTTATCTGGTATTGCGAATTGACCAACACGAGTTCACGGTCACAGGAAACGTCCAGTGATTCACCACTGCCACTGGCAATCACGCGCTCGCCTTTCGCACGGAGCGCAGCAATGGCTTGCCACTGGCTGGCTGAGCCATCCAGTGTTGCCCGGATTGCTCCAGTGCTTTTTACTTCAATATTGCCGAGATCCATCAGGTGTTTCAGGTCAGCACTGAAACCGCTGGCTGGACGCGCACGGCCAAAGGCCGCGCCAAAATTGTCGTAGCGCCCGCCATTGGCAATCGCTTCACCCACGCCCGTTACATACAGGGCAAACACCACGCCTGTGTGATAGTGGTACCCGCGCAATTCTGATAAATCAAAATACAGTTTTACATCTGGCGCACGTTGGGCAATGCAGTCTGCAATCTGTTCGAGCTGGGTGATGGCTTCGCGCACTGCTGCAGGCGCTGTTGCCAGCGCAGCATTCGCGCGAACCAGTGTGCTGCGGTCACCTTTCCAGTCAGGCATCGCAAGTAGCAATTCTGCAGCCACTGCATTGGTCACGCTGGCGCTGACAAACTCTGTCAATTCGGTGGAAGCCTTGCGCTGCAGGATATCGAACAGGGTTTGTTCCTGTTCGCTGTCGAGTTGCGCCAGTTCAGCCAGCCCGCGGAAAATACCGACATGGCCGAGATCAAGTGTTACGCCCTGGATGCCAGCGATGCGCGCCGTTTCCAGTAACAGGGAAATCACTTCGCAATCGGCTTCTACACCGGCTACGCCGTAAAACTCACAGCCGATCTGGATGGGTGACCGTGAGGCCAGCGCAGTTTTCGGGCGTGAGTGCAGGGTGCTGCCCGCGTAGCACAGTCGGGTGGCGCCGGGCCGGATCAGTCCATGGGCATCGATACGGGCAGTTTGCGGCGTGATATCAGCGCGCACGCCCATCAGGCGGCCGGATAACTGGTCGGTCAACTTGCAGGTTTGTAAATCCAGGTCGTGATTGCCGCTGACCAGTAGCGACTCGGTGAATTCCACCAATGGAGGCATGACCAGTTCGTAGCCCCAACTGCTGTACAGATCCAGCAGTTGGCGACGCAAAGCCTCCGCACGCGTTGCCTGTGCGGGTAACAGCTCTTCAATACCATCCGGCAATAACCAGCGATCAGCGATACTCATGTCAAACCTGTCAAGCCATTCGATTGGGATCAATACAGTGTCCGGCAACGCCCTGAACACAGGCGGTTGGACACAAAAAAACCGGGCTGCCCCGGTTGGCGTCTAATAATACACCAAGACGGCATTGCGCAAATAAATCGATGTCCCGGAAGGCGTATGAATTGATACAGCTCCAGTTTGTCATATGTTTCCTGATATCCTTCGAGGCTATGCAGGAACAGAGAGTTTTCCCGATGACTACCCCCGAACTTGACCCGCGCTTTGCCAGCTTGCTCCAGCAGGTGCGCGCCCAGCCCAAACAAAAGATGGCAGTTGTCCATCCGGTTGATGAGTTGTCGCTGGAGGGTGCCCTCGCGGC
>DDBK01000188.1 GCA_002333095.1 Cellvibrionales bacterium UBA2034 | reverse complement strand
ACAACATTGCGCACGCCGTTGTACTGGCGGTAGAAAACCCTTCTGCTTCCGCCGGACAAATCTACAACATCTGTGATGATCGCCTGATCTTCAACCAGCAGTGGGTAACATTACTCGGCGACATCATGCGGCACCGTTTTGACACCATCGACATACCTTTTTCTGCATTGCCAGCAGGATTCCGTGCCACCCCGCCACAGTTGTTGTATCGCCACCACTGCGTGCTGGATATCAGCAAGATCAAGGAGCAACTCGGTTACCGCGATGTAGTTACAGTAGAGGAAGCGCTGGAGCGCACCGTGAAATATTACATGGACAACCCGCTCGCCGACGGCAGCGAAGCAGAGCAGAATCTCGGCGACCCGTTTGATTACGGTTACGAAGATGCTTTTATTGCCGCATGGCAGAAACATGGAGAAAATTTTTATTCAGAACGTGATGCCCTGCCGGCACCTAAAGTGGTATGGAAACACCCGTACCAGCAACCTGCAAAATAAGTTTCTATTCAGGAGATCTACGCACCCACCACTTGCGCAATTCTTCCAGCACCAGCATGAGCAGCGCGCCAGGCAGCACAAACAACCACACTTCCAACGGCAAGGATGACGTTCCAATAAGCTTGTTGCCCAGTGGCGTGTAACAGGCAAAGAGCAACACGCTGATTTCCAGCAGCACGCCCCAGATAATCAGTTTGTTGCCGGTAAACCCGACCCGAAATAATGATCGGCGCGCACTGCGACACAAATACACGTTCACCACTTGCATGACAATAATGGCAGCAAAGCATGCGGTCGTTGCCTGAATATACAAGGCGTGGTTTGCTGATAATTGTTCACCATACTGCCAACCACCACGCACCAACACAAAGAAAAAAGCGGCCATCGCCACTACTGCTTCCATCAAGCCTAGAAAACCATAGGCGCGTAATGCGACAAGCGGGCTCATCAAACGCTCACCCAAAGGGCGAGGCGGTTGTTGCATAGTCTCGGGATCCGGATCCTCGGCACCAAGACCGACTGCAGTCAACGAATCCGCACCCATATCAATCGCCAGTATCTGTATCGGCGTTAACGCCAGTGGCACACGGAATAATACAAATGCAAGATAGGGCACCAACTCCGGCACATTATGCGCAAGAATGTAGGTAAGAAACTTGCGGATATTGGCAAAGATTGCACGGCCTTCTTCGATACCATTCACGATACTGGCAAAATTATCATCCAGCAGAATCATATCGGCTGCGGAACGCGCAACGTCGGTACCCGACAAACCCATCGCAATACCGATATGCGCAGCCTTCAATGCCGGCGCATCATTAACGCCATCGCCAGTGACCGCCACCACATGCTTTTTATCTTTAAGCGCTTGCACGATTAGCATTTTTTGTTCTGCAGCTACACGCGCGAAAACAATTTCATCAGCATCCAGCGCCAGACGCAGTTGCGCATCAGAATAAATTCTCAGTTGCTCACCAGTAATGACAAGTGGCTGCTCGCCACGCACCAGCCCGATCTTGCGCGCAATAGCCACTGCTGTTCGAGGATGGTCTCCCGTGATCATGATGATACGAATGCCAGCTTCATGACATTGCTGTATAGCGCGAGGCACTTCAGGTCTGGGAGGATCATCCAGCCCAGCCAGACCCGCAAAAATCAATTCACTCTCTTCAATGTTTTGCGGGTTTTCATCAGCAACTGACTTATAAGCAAACGCCAGCACACGCAAACCCTTTTCAGCCATTGCTAACTGTGTCTGTACGACACTCGCGCGATCATTTTCAGAAAACGCCTTTACTTCACCACCAACCAGCATGCTTGTGCACAATGGCAACAACGCTTCCGGCGCACCTTTGCTGTATAAGACCGGGCCCTGCGCCATTTGCTGCACCACTGACAGCCGCATACGCGCGGTATCGAAAGGAATTTCATGCAGCCTCTTGATACCCGGTTGCTCTGACAAATAGTCAGAGCTCATGGCGTGCAAAGCAAGCTCCATCGGATCACCCAGCCATTCACCATCTTTTGCCGGGCGCAGATCCTGACACTGCCTGGCGCATTCAAAAAACGCCCGGCACTGCACAGCATCAAAATTTTTGCTCTTCAAGTCACCAATGTCTGACAACTGCCCACCCAGAAAGACTTGCTCGACCGCCATACGGTTTTGCGTCAATGTGCCGGTTTTGTCGGTACAGATCACCGTGGTTGATCCCAGCGTTTCAATAGCGGGCAAGTGGCGTATCAATACTTTTCTCTTCACCATGCGTTGCGCAGCCAGCACCAGTGCCAACGTCAATGTCGGCAGCAATCCCTCAGGCACCATGGCAATAATGATACCGATGGCAAACAACATGTCTTGCCACAATGGCACGCCCAGCCAAAGCCCCACCAGAAAAAATAACAACCCCAATGAAATAGCTACGCCAGCAATCATACGACTGAGATGGGCAATTTCACGGCGCAATGGTGACTCTTCATCACCGCTTGCATCTGTCAGATGCGCAATCTTGCCAAATTCAGTGCGCATACCTGTGGCAAATACTACTGCACGCCCTTCCCCAGCGGCGACGGCAGTGCCGGCTAACAGAATATTTTCTGCCGTCATTACATCATCGGATTCACACACACCCGCCTGGCGCAATTGCACAAGCGACTCGCCGGTCATCGTGGCGTTATTGACGCCGAAAGAAAACGCTTCGATAACCCGACAGTCCGCAGGTACTGAATTGCCCTGCTCAAGCAACACCACATCGCCCGGCACCAGTTGCGAAACAGGAAGATTGGCTACAGTACCATCACGTAATACATTCACCATATCCGGCAAAAGACTTTGTAATGCCGCCAATGATTTCTCAACGCGGTACTCTTGCCAGAATGAAAAAACAGCGCTGACAAAAATAACCGTTACGATTGCGTAGCCCACTTTGGCCATACCTTCACCGGGTGCGTGCCATTCCGCAAAGAAAGCCAGAGCAGCCGCCAGCCACATGATGATGGCAAAAAAATGCGTGAGCTCTCGAAAAAATCGCAACCATGCGGGATCGCGCTGTATACCCCGCACAATATTCTCACCGTATTCCGACAGCCTCTGCGCAGCCTCGGCGGCTGTCAAACCTGACGCACGGCTCTTCAGGCTTTCCAGGACCAACTCACATGTTAATTGCTGGATTTTCATTGGTTTACCAAACATTGATTTGCCAAACATTGAATTGCCAAACAGTGAATTTTGAAAAAATTATTCTCTTGGCGCGGTTGTGACTATTCATCCGCAGATGGAATGGGCCATCGAATGCGTTCGTGCATCGGCCTCAACTGGCACTGCTGCAGAATCAGGCGTGGAACTTCCTGTTTCACTTGCGCCATGATGACACTCATAGTCTGGCGTGCACTGTTCAGGCTCTCACGGTATTCAGGATCCTTGATACGGTTTTGCTGTGCATCGGGATCAAGATGCACGTCATAAAACTCTGCATGCCCCGCGTTGCGTGGAATATCCGGATCCCAGATAGCATCGGCTATCGGGTTACACAGCCTGCGACCAAGATAATTTCGCTTGTACAAATAATCTTTTGTGCGTATCACCCTGGAAAAGTGCGGCTGGCCATGCGTGTTTCGTTCGGCATAAATATACTCACGCACTGGTTGCAATGGATCATTCAACGTCGGCAAGAGTGACACACCGGGAGTATCCGGCACAGGTGAAAGACCAGCCAGCGCCAGTATGGTAGGCATCAAATCCACCGCGCTCACTAACTGCTGGTTAGCCACCCCGGAACGAATTGCCTTCGGGAATCGCATCACCAGAGGTGTTTTCAAACCTTCTTTGTACAACGTTGTTTTCGCACCGCCAATGATGGAGCCATTGTCAGACAAGACGATGACCAACGTATTATCCAGCAGGTGTTGTGCGCGCAACCAATCAACAACGCGTCCGATATTGGCATCCGCACGCGCAATTTCATCGTAATAACCCGCCATTAACTGGCGTGTTAACGCATCGTCTTGTGCGTACGCAGGCACCACCAGCTTGGCAGGATCTTGACGCAGCAAAGGCGGGTACCAGTCATACGGCTCATGCGCATCCTTACTCGCCAGCCAGAAAAAAAACGGCTTGTTCAGCGGTCTCCGTGCCAATTCAGGCAACCAGTCTGCTGCACCGCTTTCCTCGCGCGGTTCTACCACACGCTCAAAATGGCTTTTGAATGGTTCGCCGAGATGCCATTTGCCAACACTGGCTGTGTAGTAGCCAGCCTGTCGCAACAATTGCGGCAAGCTGGTTATATCAGCGGGGACAGGATCACCCAGATTGGGCGCGCCCGTAGCAGATGGATACAGCCCTGTGAGAATACTGGCGCGTGATGGGGAGCAGGAACTGGTGGTCAGGAATGCTTTGTCAAAACGCATGCCNNTGCCTTCAGCCGCAAGCCGATCAATATTCGGTGTACGTACGACAGCATTGCCAAATGCACCCACATCGGCCTGGCCAACATCATCCAGAATAAAAATAACAATATTCGGCAGATCGGCCGAAACAGAGATCACCGATAAAGCACTCAACAATGCAAACATGATCACGCATAAAACTCGCCCAGCGTAATTTCTCAACGCAGCGCCTCCAGAACAGAAGCCTCCGTCAACACTTGCGGCAGGATCACAATTTCACTGCCCTGGCCCGGCGGAAAATACAGATATAGCGGCACACCGTTGCGATCAAACTGCTGCAGCAGGCGCGTGATTTCCGGGTCA
Source organism: Cellvibrionales bacterium UBA2034 (assembly GCA_002333095.1). Classification (GTDB taxonomy): domain Bacteria; phylum Pseudomonadota; class Gammaproteobacteria; order Pseudomonadales; family UBA7239; genus UBA7239. Next base: position 11,859 of record DDBK01000188.1, on the reverse strand, counting down.
CGGTTAGTCCAGTCGCCGATCAGGTATGCAATCCCCTTTTCTCGCAAGTGCTGTTTGACGCTGTCACGCCCCAACGCCACTTTTTCATTTACCAGGCATGTCAGGCACCAGGCAGCAGTCATATTGATAAACACCGGTTTGCCACCTGCGCGCAGCTCTACCAGCCGTGCAGCGCTGTATGGTTCAGCATCACCGGTTTCAAACACCACGGGTTGCTGGATCTTGCACACTTCCACCACCAGAAAATGCGGCACCACCAACGCTAACAGCAGCACCGCCACCGCCAGGGCTTTTTCCCATATCCGTGCGGATGCATCACGCCATAGCCAGCCCGCCATGGCCAACAGGATCAGCCCACCAAGAACAGCCACCATGGCCATCTGCCCACCCTGTTGCCCCAACACCCAGAGCAACCAGACACCTGTGGCATACAGCGGGAAAGCCAGGAATTGGCGCAGGCGCTCCATCCATGGCCCGGGAGCAGGCAACCGGTGCAGCATTTGTGGCCAGTAAGCTAACAGGATGAAGGGCAAGGCCATGCCAAAACCCAGCACAGCAAATATCAGTAACGCCAAGGGTGCCGACTGGGAAACCGCATACCCCAGCGCCACACCCATGAATGGCACCGAGCAGGGGCTGGCCACCACTACCGCCAGCACCCCGGTAAAAAATGCGCCTTTGACTGGATTGCCCGCTACAAGATTCTGGCCGATACCCATCAAGCTTCCGCCGATATGGATCACGCCGGAAAAAGACAGTCCCAACACGAAAAACAGGTACACCAGCAAACTGATGAACAACGGTTCCTGTAACTGGAATCCCCATCCCACAGCTTCACCACCTGCGCGCAACAGCAGCATGACACCCGCCACCGCCACAAAGGAAAGGATCACCCCTGCTGCATAAATCCAGCTGTGCCAATGTGCCTCACTGTCCCTCTCACGCTGGGCTGCCATGGCAAATACTTTCAGGGAGAGCACAGGAAAGACGCAGGGCATCAGGTTAAGAATCAAACCGCCCAGTAATGCCATCAAGAAAATAGTGGCCAGATTGGCTGGTGCTGGATGGACCATCGGCGAGGGTGTGCTGGCCGCCGATATGGGTGGCTGGGAAACATCCGGCCGGGCAGCAACGCCTTCCACGGCTTCTGCTGTTCCCGCCGAGGGATCAATGCGGAAAAACTGCTGTTGGGGCGGATAGCACAACCCTGCATCTGCGCAACCTTGCGATTCAACAGACAGTGTAAAGGCACTCGCTTGTGCAACAGGAAATACGACTTCTACGCGTGTCTGCCCGTAGTAAATTTCAGTCTCGCGTTCGAAATAATCGTCGTACTTGCTTTTGCCTGCCTGCATGGCAATCACAACCGGCAGCGCTGCACCATCCGGCAAGGTAGCAACAACATTTATACGCTCACGGTACAGGAAATAATCTGGCGCAATGGTCCAGTCCAGGAACACTCGATCCGTCGCAACAGAAGGCGACAACTGGTAAGCCTGTTCAACAGGCAGGAACACTTCTGCGGCACCTGCACCGCCCAGAACATCACTGCCAGAAGCCGTGCGCGTGGCAGTGACTTGCGCCTGCAGCGGACACACCACCAAGGTTAATAATGCTAAAACCAGCGCTGCCTGTTTAAGGCTTGCAATCCGCATGTACATTCTCCGAATCATCTGTGTTCGCCCGCAACACTGGCGCACAAGTCCAGCCCCGGCAGTCTTACCGTATCCCCCATTGTATAGGGAGTCCGCTTGCCCCAAGAATCTCTTTATACCCGAGCATTTCTGTTAGGCTATGCCGGATATGAAAGCTGTTGACCGGAATNNCTGCGTCGCTACTGGCTGGTTGCCAGTGGCTATCGCAGCCCGACTGGATGCCTGATCATTGGCCCTGGCAGGATGAAGAAGTACAGCCTGACCCCGTTGCGGTGGCACGGCAACAAAATATTGATGCATTAATTGCCAAGGGCAATCTCGCGTTTACCAAGGACAGGCTCAGTGTACCCGCCAACGACAATGCCCTGATGTATTATCGGGAAGTGTTGAAAATGGATCCGGGCAACCAGGAAGCAGAGAGAGGACTCATTCATGTCAGCAAACGCTTCCGGAAACTGGCGCGCATCGCACACGATAATGGCAATGGTGCACAGGCGCGAAAATATCTGGCACAGGCAGAATCTGTCAGCGGCGCCGATGACCCCGCCAACCAGAAACTTCGCCGGAGACTGCAATCAACGCCATCGGGACAAAACCAGCGCGCACTGGACGGCTCATTGCAAGAACAATATAAAATCAAGAAGAAGCTGTTCGAAGAATCACCCGCTGCGAAGCAAAACCTGTGGGGAGGACAAAACCCGTGATCCGTTTACATGGGATAATTCACACCATTGCCACGATACTGTAAAGCTGCCATGACACTTCGTCGCCAACTGTTTCTCAGCCTGACATTGCTGTTTGTTGTGCTGCTCACGGCCAGCATTACGGTCAATCTCTACAATGCAAAACGCCACCTGCACGAGCAACTCACAGAACGCGCCCGGGATACAGCAGCTTTTCTTGCCTTCTCGCTGTCTGTTACGCACGCAGAAGATAAAAAATCCGCCAGCCAGTCCATGGTCAATATAATTTTCGATCGCGGCCACTACAACGCCGTTATCTATCAGGATGAGCAAGACAACAATCTGGTTGAACGCCGGAAACCGGTGCAAAGCTCGTCAGTGCCAGGATGGTTTATCCGCTGGGTGACAATTGAACCACCTTCCGCAACAGCAGATGTGATGGTGGGCAGATCCCAGCAAGGTCGCGTCCAGATCATTGCGAGCCCCGATTACGCTTATAAGGAACTATGGCGGATATTTCGCGAACAGATGCTCTTGTTAGGGTGTATCTGCGCCATCACTTATCTGTTATCCAGCATTGCTCTCAGGATGCTGCTCAAACCGTTGCAGCGCGTTGAAGAACAGGCAGAAGCCATCTGCAACCGCCACTTCATCGAACAACAACCACTGCCGAAAACACGGGAACTGCGGCAAGTGGTCGAAGCCATCAACCGCATGAGCCGGAAATTAAAAATTATTTTTTTCGAGCAGCTGGCACTCACTGAAGGACTGCGCGCGCAATCTTTTCTGGATCCCGTGACCGGACTCTCCAACCGTCGCGAATTCAATGCTCGGCTACAAGCCGTGACCGATAGCGAAGCCGGCAATGGCGGCTGCCTGATGATTTTGCAAGTCAGTGACTTTGGACGTTATAACCTGCAATACGGCCACGAAACAGGTGATGAATGCTTGCGTGCTGTCGCATCCCAACTGCAAGGCCTGACTGCTGATGTACCTGATGCGATTGTCAGCCGTCGCGCCGGAGCAGACTTTGCTATCTATTTGCCGCGGGAAAACCTTGAGCGCGCCAAAATACTGGCCAGCCAACTGATTTCAAAAATTGCAGATCTTGCATTGCTATTCAACCATCAGGTGCATATAGGTGTTGCGTGTTGTGAAAATTTGCGCGCCGACCATCGGCTACTATCTGAAGCCGATCTTGCCTTAAGGCAAGCACAGTCACGCGGGCAAAGTGACTGGCAGTTATACCAGTCAGGCAACATCACACAGATAGCCCAGGAAGCACGGCAGTGGTATACCACGCTGAAACGCATATTGCAGGATCGTCAGGTCAGCTTCCATTTTCAACCCATGTTTCTTAGCGAAGACAACCAGGCATTGGCATCTGAAGTTTTTTGCCGAATCACCGTACAGGAAAAACTTGTCAGCGCAGGTATTTTCTTGCCTATGGCTGAACGCTTTGACATGGCAGAAGCCTTTGATCGACTCATTATTGACGAGGTCAGGACCCGCAGTGAAGCGGCAAATTGCAACACCCCCATATGCATAAACCTCTCACCGCGCAGCGTGAGGACAATGGATTTTGTTGACTGGCTGGCGAACTATCTGGATGAACATCCATTTTTTGCACGACGACTCATTATTGAAACGTCAGAATACCTCGTGCGCACGGGTGATGAGCATGTGCGTTACTTGTGTGACGCATTGCATAGTCGCGGCGCACGGCTCTCGCTGGACCACTTTGGCATTCACAGTGCCGCATTTGGTTATTTACGCAGCTTGCCACTCGATTTCCTCAAGATTGACCGCAGTTTTATTAGAGACATCCATCTGAACCCTGACAACCAGTTTTACGTGCAGTCACTCGTACAAATCGCCCACAGCTGTGAAATTGTCATTCTGGCCGAAGGCGTTGAGAATGCGCAGGAATGGGATTGCCTCCGTCAACTGGGCATTGATGGCGGGCNNCCCCGACAGCAAGATCAACACGGCTCGCTCCTAGTTTTCATGCACTGAATGGAAATATCCATGCCAATGTACTCGACTATTTTTCGAAAAATCCAGGCTATTACTATGCCTGTTTTCTGTACACTGCTATGCGCCAGTGCATTTGCGAATGTATCGCTCGTGAGCATTACAGACGGGTGGGTGCGTGAAACGCCGCCGGGTGTACGCAATGCAGCTGCATTCCTGACACTGAACAACAGCGGCTCGACAGACAAAAAACTCGTTGATGTCCAATGTGCAGCATCACTCGCAGCGCATTGTGAACTGCATGAACACCTTCACAGCGCCAATGGTATGCGTATGCAGAAAGTCTCGGCACCGCTCATTATTCCTGCCGGCAGCAGCGTGAAATTTGCGCCCGGCGGTTACCATGTGATGCTACTGGATCTCGCGAATCCACTGCTGGCAGGGTCAACTGTGGAACTTCTGTTTGTATTTGATGATCAAAGCACCAGCACAGCAACACTGCCTGTGAAACCAGTATCCCGGGAGTAAGCCCTGATGGCATCGTCGTTGTTACCAAGATTTTTGTTATCAAGATTTTTTATCCTGCTGACATGCGGTTTGTTTGTTTCTGCCTGTGCGCTCAGCCCGCAAACCGTGATCGTAAAACCGGATCTGAAAGTGCCATCCATGCCCATCGGGCACAACAGAGCTGTCAGTGTGGACACCCGGGATCTGCGTCGCGAAACAACAATAGGCACTCTGGGAGGCGTGTATAACTCTGCTTACATTTCTACCGATGCCAATCTGGAAAGGTCGGTATCACAAGCGGCTGTGACAGTACTGCAGAGCTGGGATTTTGCTGCGGTGCCCAGCACATTGGGCAACAGCGACATGACAACGTTTACGCTGGAAATTATTGATATAGATTACCAGCGCCCCAAAACCAATGTAGGTGGTAATGTGGTAGTGAAATGTCGCATCGGCGTAAAAATCAGCAAAGATGGCGCAACCTACAGCGGTGAATACCTGAGCCAACGCAGCGAACAGGTGGCTGTGATCGGCACTGCAAATGGCAACAAGCGCATGGTCAATGACACGATCAACCAGGCACTCAACCAGGTATTCCTGGATTCAAAACTGCAGCGCTTTATGGCCCGCTGATACCATCTCGGCCGATACCATCCGGATTACTGCACACCCACCTGCAATTCCAGTTTGACTGTCTTGCCGCCGATGACATTGTCGGTGCTTGCCAGCTGGCGACTCTCGCCGGTCAGCTTCAAGCCTTTCGCAACAGCATCTGCATACAATTGCGCAAATGCCAGCGCCACGCCGTCTGGCGCGCCATTGTATTGGCGCGATGCGCATTTAAAACCGCTGTCACGGATTAACTGGTAACGGCCATCCGGACGCGGATTGCCCGTGACAGGAAACCCGAAACGCACCTTGATTTTACCATTGCCGGTTGGCGGTTCTGGAAAAATAATGTGCATCGGCCCATCAATCTTGCCGCCGCCTTTTGCAATCGTAATACCCAGCCGGGTCACTAACGGCACAATATCTGTCGACATTTCTTGCGGCGTCAGTGAGTATTCCCCAGAAAAAGTTTTTGTGATTCTGCCGTCTTGATGTCCAATGCCGCAGCAGGGTCACCTTTGATATTGGCGAGTGCAGATGTATTGATTGCGCCTGTTGCGGGGGATGGCGATGCAGCCGCCACAGTCTCGACCGCTCCAGATTCTGACTCTGAAGCAGGCATTGTCGCTTCAGTTTCGCTGTTTGTTGTGGCAGCTTCTGCAGGCTCAGAAGAAACAGATGTTGTAGAGCGTTGGCTATCCGGCATGCTGGCAGTAAAGATTGAGCGCGTATCGCTGGAATAACATGGGCCTGCAATGCCCACTTTCTCTCCATCCGTTGCTGGTGCCGCTTTCATAAAGGCCAACCATTGTGTGGCTTGCTCACCTGCGCCACCCACGATAGTGGCATTAATAAATGAACGGCGCGCCAACTCGGTGTCGCCGAGCTTTAACTGGCTGACACCCAACAGCAAATTCGCACGCGCCACCAGACGTTCGGGCAATGCGCCATCACAGGCTTTCAGTACAATTTCCTGCATGGATTGCCATTGCTCTTTTTCCATCTGCAGCTGTGCAAGATACAGCTGTAACTCTGTATCGTTGCTGCCACTGGCTGCCTGCGCCAGCGCCTGTTGTGCCTTGTCCCGTTCTCCCGCCTGCATCCACAAACGGAAAAGCCGGTCATTGATTTTGGTACTGGATTTTATTCGCCCATTAGCAATCGCTTCTTCCAGAACGCGTGCACCACGCCCTGGAATCTTGTTAATGGCATAGAGATCCGTGAGCAACAGAATATCCTGTTCGCGGAATGGAATCCCTTTTTCCCAGGCAAGCGCCATCACATCCAGCGCCTGCATATTCTTGCCGCCTTTCAGGTACAACGATACCCACTGCTGCCACAATTCTGCATTGTTGATATCGGCCGCCAATAACTGCTGCATCACCTGTCCAGCACGATCAAAATTGCCAATACTGTAATAAACAGCCAACGCGCTTTGCAGTAATTCTTTTGAAGGATTTTTTTGTAGGGCGAGTGCTTTATCGAGTGCATCTGCACTGGCGACATAATTCTTGCGCTTGTATTGCACCTGCGCCAGTATCAGGTAAAGGTCTGCATCCGCCGCCGCGCCGCCCGACTGCTTGGCAGCCAGATAATTCCCGATAGCAGAAGCCGCTTTATCGTAATTTTTTTGCAGTAGATAAATACGGGAGAGCTGTCCCAGCATGTCACGCCTGCTTTCAGAGGTAATCGCAGGATTTTTCAGCGCCTTCTCAATGTGCTCTGCTGCCTTGTCATAATCTTTCTGGCCGGAGTAATGTTGTGCCAGAAACTTCTCTGCACTCGCTCTCGTAGCATCATCCTGAAAAGTGCCGATCTTCTGCTCCAGCTCACCTACCGACATCGATACGTTTTCTGTTGGCGCCACATCCAGATCAATATACATGCGGCTGCGATACTGCTCTTGCGCTTGCAGTACACCGGCCATAAAAAACACGAAGATGGAAATGACGATGCGCATGATTATTTCAGCTGTTTGTTATTGTTGGGATAATCTTTCCAGAACAACTCAATACGTTGCGTCAACTGGACTTTGACTTTTCTTCCCTTGATATCAGCAGGATCGTAAATCCAGTCTGACACTGCTGCCATCACTTTTTCATCAAATACACCGGGCGGTTGGCTGTCCAGCACACGGACATTTTCCACCTTCCCACTGGTATTCACTGTATATGTCACCAATACCCAGCCGTTAATTTTGTTCTGCCAGGCATACTCAGGGATATTGGGCTGACGGGTACCGAAAGGCACAATCTCACGATACCCTTCTGCACCTTTTTTATCCGCTTCAGCAATTTTCTTGGCCAGCTGGTCGTCACCGCCGCCAGGGCCGGACCATTTCGATGCGCCACCACCATCGCCAAAACCACTGCCAAAAATACTGCCACTGCCACTTTCCAGCGCAATATCGTCAAAGGATGGTGCAAAAGAAGGGATAGGCGGCCCGCCCGCCTTGAGTTGCGGTGTCGGGGTCGGCGCACTTACAGACAATGGTGCCATAGTAGGTTCGGTCACCGGTTGATCGGATATCTCTTGCGGTGGTGGCTCATCTTCCTGTTCCGGCGTTTGCTCCGGAGGTGGCTGATAAATATCGACCGATACCATCAGGTTATCCGTATCGATCTGCAACGGGCCGCCGCTGATCAGGCGATGCATAAAAATAAAAATAGCTACCGTTGCCACGACGCTTGTGGCGATAGCTACCGGATAACGCAGGCGTTTCTTATCTACGCGCATTTTTAGTTGGGTGCATTAGCAGCAACGGCGATTTTTTCAATGCCCGCCAGACGAATCTGATCCATCACTTTTACCAGCGTGCCCGTATTGGCATTGCTGTCAGACTGGATAATAGCCGCACCCTCCGGGTTCTCTGCATGCATGCGCGCGATGATCGCACGCACTGAATGCACATCCACTTCGCGCTTGTCGATCCACACTTCTCCCTTGTCTGTAATGGCGACAAAAATATTGGCGCCCTGCTCACTACTGGCGGTCTGCGCATTAGGCACATTGACCGTAACGCCTGTTGCCTTCACAAAAGTAGTCGTGACAATAAAGAAGATCAGCATATTCAGCACGAAATCCAGCATCGGGGTCATATCGATATAGACTTCTGCTTCATCTACGTCATGGCGGCGTGTGCGCATGATTCAGCCCTGCCTGCAAAAAATACATGGAATGGTGTACGGTGCTTTAATCGTGTACGGTGCTTTAATCATGTACGAGCGCATCAGCAAATACCTGTTGTTCTTGTGCTGCAAGATGGCGTAGCCGTGCCGAAAAATATTGCGCACTTAATGAAATCACCAGACCAGACATGGTGGGCACTGTTGCACGGTAAACACCGCCAGCAATTGCCTGGCTCTCCCCACCTGTGAGCGTGATAATCTCGAACACGCCGATCATGCCGGTCACCGTGCCCATCAGGCCGAGCAAAGGACAAATAGCAATCAGTGTGCGGATAGTCGACAGCCACGCATTCAACTGCAGCTGCACTTCACACACTGTTTGCCGGCGAATAGCCTTGGCACGCCAGGAATGGCGGTCAGCGCGCACCAGCCAGTCGTGCAGCAATTGCTGGCGCAATACAGGGTAGTTAAACCGCATAAACCAGAAGCGCTCAATCATCAAAAACCACAACACCAGACACACCACCAGCAGCGCCCACATCATCGGGCCGCCAAGCGCGAAGATACGGGCAATGCCTGATGTGAGGGTATACCAGCTCATGAAATATCCGTTGCGACTATAAGAGAATCCGCTGCAAGAGAATCCACTGCAGCTACAGGATTAACGGCGCGCAAAACTGCTTTTTTCCATATTGCGCGCAAGAATACCGGCGCTTTGTTCGTCCAGCCGCTGTATCAGCGACTTGGCCAGCACCGTCACAATGTTGTGGCCAAACAGCAACGGTACCGCTACCAGAAGACCCAACACAGTACAGACCAATGCTTCGGAAATACCCGCAGCCATCAACTTCGGATCGCCGCCGCCAAACAGGCTGATCGCTTCGAAAGTCTTGATCATTCCCGTCACCGTTCCCAACAAACCCAGCATGGGAGCAATGGCTGCAAACAGTTTGATAATGTTGTGCCCGAATTCCATTTGGGGAATTTCTTTCAGGATCGCTTCATCCAGTTTGTACTGGATGGTTTCTTCGTCATCCGCCGACACAGCCTGCACGCTGAGCATGATGCGGCCAAGCGGATTTTTCTCTGATGGCTTGTCGCTCGCGGCTATCTGGCGCAGCACACTGGCGCGCAACAACAGGAGATACAGCGTGCGGTACAGCGTGACCAACAAACCCACAATACCTACAGCAATCGTCAGATATCCCACTACACCGCCCTGCGCAATACGCTCACGAATATCGGGCGTGCGCGCCAACATCCCCAACAAACTGCCGCGTGTCGGATCGAGTGGCACAGCAGCAATTTCACCTTCAGTTGCCGAAAATTTTTCCGCCATACGCAAGAACCGCTTTTCAGGTTGTTTGTCCGGTGCCACGAATTCACTGGTTTCAGGCACGTAACGCAAAAACTCACCATCACTGAAGGCGCTGAATGTGCCAATACGCAAAATATCTGCTTCGCGGCCTTTTCCATTCGCTTCCACCACTTTGCCGTGATAGGACGCCACTTTCCCGGATTCGGTCATTTCTTGTTGGACGAGATACCAGAGCTTTTCCATATCATCAATCGTCGGGAGCGCCTCTACGCGATTGATCTGTTTCAGCTCGGCAGAACGCTCGGGGAACTGTGCGCCAGTCTGTGATTCATCCAGCACGGTCGCAAAATCAGTGGCAAACTGCCGATAGATACTGAACACATCGCCCATCTCTGCAACGCTCTGCTGTAACTCTTTGCGCAGCTTGGCAATTTCTGCATCATTGGATTCCACCTGCATCTTTGCAGGATTGTTTTTTGCCTGCGCCAGATAGTAGGCAGTGCGCGCTTTTTCCAGCAAGGCTTGTTGCTGGTTACGCTCTTTAAGGAATTCTGCTTCACGCTGGCGATTCAGCTCCCGCTCTTTATCATGCTCTGCACGAACTTTGGCCAACAGCTGGTCAAGGTCGTTAATCGGCTGCCCTGCGGCCTGCGCATAAACGCTGCTGACAAACAGTGATGACAATAAAATGCTGATCAAAAATTTCATCATAAATTCCTCAGCGCTTCATTGGCAGTGCAAGCAACTGCGGCGCTTGCTGGTTGCGGGCAATACGCAAACCGTGTTTGATGTCTTCGCTGTATTCCCGCGGCACCTCTACCCACTGTTTGTATGCGCGATCCCAATAGCCACTGCGTGCACCGTCCATCGACTGGAAATAAAATGCAGTGCGGCCCAAGCGCAGGTATTCCACCGTGAGATTTTCTTCGCCCAGTTTCAACTCGCCGCGCCATGCCTCAATTCCGCGACCAAACTCAAGCTCCTGCTGGAACGCTTCCAGCAACGCGCGGTATTTATCCTGCAGAGGAACAGATGAGCTGGCAATTTGCTGTTTCACCTTGATAACGCGTGCCAGACGCTCTTCCTGGTGGAATGGCAAGTCCAGTGCAACAAACTGTTCCAGCGCATCACCCATGCTGCGCATCAACGGCACAATGCGTTGTTGCGTAATCTGTCTGCTGGCCAACTGCTCACGCAGGCTCGCAAGGTCCTTCTCCTGCACAGCCAGCCGCTCTGTGATTTCTTGCGTGTATTGATCCTGGTAATCCACTGTCTGCGTCAGGCGCTTGTATTCCTCTACCATCGCCTGGGTTTCAGCTTGCAGATTGACAATATTCTTCTGCGCTGCACCCGCTTCCGCATTGGTGGCCTGCATCGCCTTGACGTTATCTTCCAGCGTTGCCGCGCCCGCAGCCATGGCTAGCGCAGCCAGCACAGCGGCGGCACACCTGCCTGCCGTTCCGGTAAGGAGGAGTTTCATTTTGTTAGCCCTGATATTGATTCTTGTTCTGGGACTCTACCGCAAGGCTGCGGAGGTTCACACTAGCGGTTTGCCTGTAAGCGTTTGCGCTGAGGGGCATCCGTTACAAACAGGCGATCAATAATTACAGCGCTATATCGACATCAAACAGGGCTGCGGTTTCTGCACCCACCGCATTGCCGCGGCGGGCTTTGCCCACAATGTCATCCAGTTCATAGCTTGCATGCAATACAAGGCACGACAGGCGATAACGCACGGTACGCACCTTGGCCCACGGAATAAACAGCCCGATGCTCAATACAATGGCCACTGCATTGCTGAGGTATATCCACAACAACGGCCACGCACGCACACGGCAAGACAGGGTGCTTTTTCCCAGCGCCATACCGTTGTAGCGCAGGTTAAACAGGCTAGCCCTGATAAACACAGCTATCCAGGCAGCACCAATAGCGGGCAACAACAACAGCGCACCCAGTGCAGCGCGGCCAGGTGTGATGGATACACC
>DDBK01000173.1 GCA_002333095.1 Cellvibrionales bacterium UBA2034 | reverse complement strand
TCTTGGCAGCCTTGATGGTGGTTGCAAGACCACGCGCCTCCAACTTGCCAAATATGAATGGCTTGAACAATTCCAAAGCCATTTTCTTTGGGAGACCACACTGGTGCAGCCTCAACGTTGGGCCAACCACGATAACGGAACGGCCAGAGTAATCAACACGCTTGCCCAACAAGTTCTGGCGGAAACGTCCCTGCTTACCTTTGATCATGTCGGCCAGCGATTTCAACGGACGCTTGTTGCTTCCCGTAATCGCACGACCACGACGGCCGTTGTCGAGCAACGCATCAACAGATTCCTGCAACATGCGCTTTTCGTTGCGTACAATAATATCTGGCGCATTAAGATCCAGCAGTCGCTTCAAACGATTGTTACGGTTAATAACACGGCGATACAAATCGTTGAGATCGGACGTTGCAAAACGACCGCCATCTAGCGGCACCAGCGGACGCAAATCTGGCGGCAATACCGGCAGCGCTTCCAGAACCATCCACTCCGGCTTGTTGCCAGAACTCTGGAAACCTTCCAGAAGTTTTAATCGCTTGGATTGCTTTTTGAGCTTGGTTTCAGAAGTAGTCTGTGGGATTTCTTCACGCAGACGTATCACTTCGCCATCAATATCAATATCACGCAACAATACCTGAATCGCTTCAGCACCCATTTTGGCTTCAAAATCATCGCCAAACTCTTCCATGCACTGATAGTATTCTTCATCGTTAAGCAGCTTGCCTTTTTCTAATGTTGTCATGCCCGGATCGGTGACGACAAAAGACTCAAAATACAAAACACGCTCTATGTCACGCAATGTCATATCCAGCAACATACCGATACGACTTGGCAGCGACTTGAGAAACCAGATATGTGCAACTGGCGAAGCCAGTTCTACGTGCCCCATGCGCTCACGACGCACTTTAGCCAAAGCAACTTCCACACCGCATTTTTCGCAAATAACCCCGCGATGCTTAAGACGCTTGTATTTTCCACACAAACATTCGTAATCTTTTACCGGCCCAAAAATCTTGGCGCAAAAAAGACCATCGCGCTCGGGCTTGAAAGTACGATAGTTAATTGTCTCTGGTTTCTTTACTTCACCAAATGACCAAGAGCGGATCATTTCTGGCGAAGCCAAGCCTATACGAATGCTATCAAATTCATCCGTGTGTCCTTGTGAGGACTTCAGCAAGCTCATCAAATCTTTCATGATCTAATCCTCGGTTATCAGTTGTCGATCTCAAGCTCGATATCAATACCGAGCGAGCGAATTTCTTTAACCAGTACGTTGAAGGATTCAGGCATGCCCGGCTCCATACGATAGTCACCATCAACAATGTTTTTATACATTTTGGTACGACCGGCAACGTCATCAGATTTGACTGTCAACATTTCCTGCAACGTGTATGCAGCGCCATATGCTTCCAGTGCCCACACTTCCATCTCACCGAAGCGCTGGCNNCAAACTGCGCCTTGCCACCCAACGGTTGTTGGGTAACAAGAGAGTAAGAACCGGTAGAGCGCGCATGCATTTTGTCATCCACCAAGTGATTCAGTTTCAGCATATACATGTAGCCGACAGTTACCGGACGCTCAAATGCGTCGCCAGTGCGGCCATCATAAAGCGTCATCTGTCCAGACTCTGGCATATCAGCCAGCTTCAGCAAGCTCTTGATTTCTGATTCACGGGCCCCGCTGAAAACAGGCGTAGCCATTGGAACACCTTCACGCAGGTTATCGGCTAAGGCCAATACTTCTGCATCTGTCAGTGAACCGATACTTTCCGCACGCCCTTCTCCAGAAGAATAAATACCTTCCAGAAACTTGCGCACTTCGGCGACTTTCCTCTGCTCTTTCAGCATTGCGTCAATTTTTTCGCCGAGACCTTTTGCAGCGAGCCCCAAATGGGTCTCAAGAATTTGTCCAACGTTCATACGAGATGGAACGCCCAGCGGGTTAAGCACAACATCAACCGGCTCACCATTCTGGTCATGCGGCATGTCTTCCATCGGCATAATCACGGAGATAACACCTTTGTTACCGTGGCGACCAGCCATCTTGTCACCTGGCTGCACACGGCGTTTTACTGCCAGATACACTTTGACAACTTTCAAAACACCTGGCGCAAGATCATCGCCACCCTGAATTTTTTTACGCTTGTCTTCAAACAAGTCTTCTTGCAATTTCTTGCGCTCAGCAAGACCTTGTTCCGCCTTTTCGATCTGGTCATTCAGGGCACTGTCTTCNNATCAGAGCGCTCAAGACCCGCCAATAGCTCTTCGGTCAACACAGTGCCTTTTTTAAGGCCCGCGCCACCGTTAACTTTCTTGGCTAACAACGCATCATGCAAACGCTCCAATGTTGCGCCTTCCATGATGCGATATTCTTCATTCAAATCTTTGCGGTACTGATCGAGCTGGCTCTTCTCAATATCAACAGCACGTTGATCTTTTTTCAGACCGTCACGAGTGAACACCTGTACATCAATGACTGTGCCTTTGGTGCTGGATGGCACACGGAGTGAGGTGTCTTTTACGTCAGAAGCTTTTTCTCCAAAAATAGCGCGAAGCAGCTTTTCTTCTGGAGTGAGTTGCGTTTCGCCCTTTGGCGTCACTTTACCCACCAAGATATCGCCAGCTTTTACTTCAGCACCAACATAAACAATACCGGAATCATCCAGTTTTCCGAGCGCACCCTCCCCAACATTTGGAATATCAGCAGTAATTTCTTCTGATCCCAACTTGGTATCACGAGCGATACAAGTCAGCTCCTGGATGTGGATAGAAGTAAAGCGGTCTTCTTTTACCACGCGCTCAGAAATAAGAATAGAATCTTCGAAGTTGTAACCATTCCACGGCATGAAAGCGATGCGCATGTTCTGACCCAAAGCCAGATCACCAAGATCAACGGAAGCACCATCAGCCAACACATCTCCACGCGCCACAACATCACCAGGACGCACAATTGGACGCTGGTTGATACAAGTGTTCTGGTTAGAACGCGTGTATTTGATCAGGTTATAAATATCTACACCCGCATCACCTTTGGTCACTTCATCTTCATTAACGCGGATAACAATCCTGCTAGCATCAATGCTGTCAACCACACCACCACGGCGTGCAATTTCACACACACCGGAATCCGTCGCAACAACGCGTTCCATGCCTGTCCCTACCAGCGGCTTTTGTGCGCGCAATGTAGGAACCGCTTGCCTTTGCATGTTTGATCCCATCAATGCACGGTTTGCATCATCGTGTTCCAGAAATGGAATCAGCGACGCAGCTACCGATACAACCTGACGCGGTGAGACATCCATATACTGGACATCCTGCGGAGGCTTGACAGTGAACTCATTCATATGGCGCACAGCAACCAGATCTTCAACCAATTTGCCTTTTTCTATTTTGGCTGACGCCTGAGCGATAACATGATCCGCTTCATTAATAGCAGACAAATATTCAATATCGTCTGTCACTTTACCGTTAACAACTTTACGGTATGGTGTTTCAATAAATCCGTAATCATTGGTTCTTGCATATGTTGCCAAAGAATTGATTAGACCGATATTCGGCCCCTCTGGCGTCTCAATCGGACACACACGACCATAATGCGTTGGGTGAACATCGCGAACCTCAAAGCCAGCGCGCTCACGCGTCAAACCGCCGGGGCCAAGCGCAGAAACACGACGCTTGTGTGTCACTTCTGACAGCGGATTGTTTTGATCCATGAACTGTGAAAGCTGTGATGAACCAAAGAACTCTTTGACCGCTGCTGCAACAGGCTTCGCATTGATCAAATCTTGCGGCATCAATCCTTCGCTTTCTGCAACCGACAGGCGCTCTTTGACCGCTCGCTCTACGCGTACCAGACCAACACGAAATTGATTTTCTGCCATTTCACCCACGGAACGCACACGGCGGTTACCTAAGTGATCAATATCATCGACAACGCCTTTACCATTACGAATATCAATCAGGCACTTCAGGACATCAACAATATCTTCACGGGATAGAGTGCCCTCCCCCTTGATTTCTTCACGGCCCAAGCGCCGATTGAATTTCATGCGGCCAACAGTTGACAGCTCATAGCGCTCTTGCGAGAAAAACAGATTCTGGAAGAGATTTTCTGCAGCTTCCTTGGTTGGCGGCTCGCCAGGGCGCATCATCCGATAAATCTCAACCAGCGCATCAAGCTGCGTACGACTTGGGTCGCTACGCAGAGTATCTGCAATAAAGGGACCGCAATCGAGATCATTTGTATAAATGGTCTCGAAGTCAGCAACACCAGCTTCAGTCAGTTTCTTCAAGACATCCGCAGCAATGATGGTGTTGCATTCAAACAAGATTTCCCCAGTTTTAGGGTTTACAACATCTTTTGCCAATGCACGGCCATGCAAATATGTGCCCGGCACCTGAAGTTTATCGACAGACGCTTTTTCCAATTGTCTTATATGACGAGCAGTAATACGACGCCCTTCTTCAACAATCACATTGCCTTTACTGTCTGAAATATCAAATGCAGCTATGTCTCCACGCAAGCGGGAAGGAACCAGATTAAATTGATACTTTGCATCACCTAATGCATGAAAGCGATCATTCTCAAAAAACATTTCTAGCATTTCTTCTGCGCTATAACCGATTGCACGCAATAGAATTGATGCAGGCAATTTTCGGCGCCTATCAATACGCACGAAAACCAAATCTTTAGGATCAAACTCGAAGTCAAGCCAAGATCCGCGGTAAGGGATAATACGTGCGTTATAAAGTAACTTTCCAGAGCTATGTGTTTTTCCTTTATCGTGGTCAAAGAAAACACCTGGGGAACGATGCAACTGGGAAACAACTACACGCTCAGTACCATTAATAATAAATGTACCGTACTGGGTCATGAGCGGTATTTCGCCCATGTAAACTTCTTGCTCTTTTATATCTTTAATCGCTTTATTGTTTGACTCTCTATCATAGATAATCAGGCGCACTTTAACGCGCAGAGGCGCCGCATAAGTTACGCCACGCAACTTTGACTCATTAACGTCAAACATGGGCTTGCCGAGCGTGTAATCAACATAATCAAGCGCAGCATTACCGGAATAGCTAACAATGGGAAACACTGATTTGAATGCTGCCTGCAGGCCAACATCCTCTCGAACACCCGAACCCGAGTGCTCCTGCGTAAAATTTTGATAGGACTCAAGCTGTATAGCGAGCAGGGAAGGAATATCCATTACCTGCGGCAGCTTGCCAAAATCCTTCCGAATACGCTTCTTCTCTGTATATGAGTAAGCCATCTGTATTCCCCAGTGTGATCATCTGTTCATTGCTGCGCATGCAATACACCGCATTCGCTTCGTATGTTTTATTCATCCATGCGCCATGAATGAAAGCGCAAAAAGGCCGACGAGAATACCCGTCAGCCCTTCTGCCAAATCACCTGCACCGTCAGGACAGATGATTCGCTTAGGCGTGCCAATTTCTTCAAGTAAAATACACTCTACTAAAGTGTAATTACTTGAGTTCAACCGCGGCGCCAGCTTCTTCCAGTTTCTTCTTGGCATCTTCCGCTTCTGCTTTAGATGCGCCTTCTTTGATGGTTGAAGGTGCGCCATCAACCAGATCCTTCGCTTCCTTAAGACCCAAGCCAGTCAACTCACGAACAGCCTTAATGACATTAACTTTCTTCTCGCCAGCAGCAGTAAGAATGATGTTGAACTCAGTCTGCTCTTCAACAACAGCAGCAGGACCAGCAGCAACAGCAACGGCAGATGCCGCAGTCACACCAAACTTTTCTTCCATCGCGGAGATAAGCTCCACAACATCTTTTACTGACATCTCAGAAATTGCATTGATGATATCTTCTTTACTCAGTGCCATTTGTATTTCCTCACTGTGAGCTATCGCTCGTTAAACCGTAAACAAACCCCGAAACCAATCAGGCGGCTTGCATTTCTTTTTGATCGCGAACAGCAGCAATAGTGCGGACAAGTTTGCCTGCAGACGCTTCTTTCAATACGCTCATCAATTTCGCAATGGCTTCGTCGTAAGTCGGCAATGTTGCCAACATACCTATATCAACCAAAACACCTTCAAAACATGCTGCTTTTAATTCAAGTTTATCGTTCCCTTTCGCGAACTCCTTCAAAATGCGCGCACCTGCGCCAGGATGTTCGTTAGAGAATGCAATAATGCTCGGCCCTACAAAGCTGTCAGACAGACATTCGTAAGCCGTACCCTGAACCGCGCGACGAGCTAGCGTGTTGCGAACGACTCTGAGCCATACGCCACTTTCACGAGCTTGTTTGCGCAACGCATCCATCTTGTCAACAGTGACGCCGCGCGAATCGGCAACCACAGCAGACAGTGCGCTTTTAGCAGCATTCTGGACTTCAGCGACAATCGCTTTTTTGTCTTCGAGTGCTAATGCCACAGCATTTACTCCTGGATTTGATCAATAAATTGATCGTTGCTTTACCGCACCCAGCAACGAATAACTGAGGTGCGAACCTTTCGGTGTTCAAATCCAGTCTGCTATAAAAACAAACCTGAATCGGGTTCACCGTCTACGCGGGCTTTGCACCTCGGCACTAGATTTCTCCAGACTCTGCGCGCATTTAAGTCAGGCTGGATAACCAGAGCTGACGCCTGCGGTTTTTGACAATTCATGCGGCACAAATCAGAACACCACACAAACCCCAAATAGTTTTAAATACTCAAATATCCAACGACGCCTGATCAATGACAAGACCCGGCCCCATAGTGGTTGAAAGCGTAATTTTTTTGAGATAAACGCCTTTTGCTGTTGTCGGCTTGGCTTTCTTTAAATCGTTTATTACTGCTTCAAGATTTTCCTTGATTGCAACAACATCAAAAGCAATTTTGCCAATACCACCATGAATAATGCCATTCTTGTCTGCGCGAAAACGAACTTGGCCAGCTTTTGCATTTTTAACTGCAGAAACAACATCAGGGGTCACTGTGCCGGTTTTTGGATTCGGCATCAAACCGCGCGGACCAAGCACTTGACCCAAAGCACCTACAACACGCATGGCATCAGGCGACGCAATAACGACATTGAAATCCATCATGCCGCCTTTAATTTGCTCGGCCAGATCTTCCATGCCAACAAACTCTGCACCTGCGGCTTTTGCAGCTTCAGCCGCCGCACCTTGCGCAAACACAGCAACAGCAACGCTTTTTCCTGACCCGTGCGGCAGCGTGGTAGCACCACGGACAGATTGGTCAGATTTACGTGCATCAATGCCAAGATTCACAGCAAGATCGACTGTTTCACCAAATTTTACTTTTGATAATTCTTTTAACAATGCCACAGCATCAGCAATGGCATATTGTTTTCCTGGCTGGATTTTGGCGTTAATCGCCTGGGCGCGTTTGCTTAACTTAGCCATTACAGACCCTCCACTTCAATACCGGCACTACGGGCACTGCCAGCAATAGTACGAACCGCTGCATCCATATTAGCTGCAGTTAAATCCGGCATTTTCAGCTTGGCAATCTCTTCAACCTGGGCGCGGGTAACTTTACCCACCTTGTTTTTGTTAGGCACACCACTACCACCTTTCAAACCTGCTGCTTTCATCAACAATATTGAAGCAGGCGGCGTTTTGGTAATGAATGTAAAGCTACGATCTGAATACACGGTAATGACGACAGGTGTCGGCATGCCGGGCTCCATACCCTGTGTTGCGGCATTGAACGCTTTACAGAATTCCATGATATTAACGCCATGTTGGCCCAATGCTGGACCGACCGGGGGGCTCGGGTTAGCCTGTCCCGCCTTGACTTGCAATTTGATGTAGGCCTGAACTTTCTTAGCCATAATTAAAACCCTCGTTGGGTAGTAGCGCCTCCAGAATTACTGTTCTACTAAAACAGAACTCTATCTCCGGCTCCCCGCAGCCTTATAGCAAATATACACGCCATCCGACTGCACCTATTGCACGGCAACTAGCCGTACTTTTTTATCAGGCCTTTTCGACCTGACTAAAATCCAGCTCAACCGGAGTTGAGCGTCCAAAAATCAGAACAGCGACACGCAAACGATTCTTGTCATAATTAACTTCTTCAACAACACCATTGAAGTCATTAAAAGGCCCATCAACAACCCGAATCATCTCACCCGGCTCAAAAATAGTTTTCGGCCGTGGCTTTTCACTGCCAACTTCAACGCGACGCAAAATCAGCTCTGCTTCTGCATCGGTTATTGGAGCCGGCTTATCTGCCTTGCCTCCAATAAACCCCATTACACGCGGGGTTTCTTTTACCAGATGCCATGAATCATCGTTTAACTCCATCTGCACCAGTACGTAGCCAGGGAAAAACTTGCGCTCACTCTTGCGCTTTTGTCCGGCACGCATCTCAATCACTTCTTCTGTCGGAACAAGGACATCACCAAAAACATCCTGCATTCCAGCTCGTTCAATTCGCTCTTTAAGGGAAGCAGCGACTTTTTTCTCAAAACCTGAGTACGCATGAACAACATACCAACGCTTGGCCATATCTGCTCCTCAGCCGATAATCAGCGAAATAAGCTTGCCAAAAGCGGCATCTAGCCCCCACAAGATAAGGGCCATGACAAAAACAAACGCAACCACCACCAATGTTGTCTGGATAGTCTCTTGGCGCGTAGGCCATACAACACGGCGCGTCTCAACCACTGCCTCACGCAACAGCGTGAACAGCCCGCCACCTTGCGTAGTCAAAGACACAAAAAACAATGAAGCAGCGACAACCGGCAATAAAGCTACAGCCCTATACGCAGTTGGGTACTGGCTAAAATGATAAAAGGCAAATATGCCCCCCATCGTCAGCAACCCAGCTGCAGCCCACTTCAGAAAATCCAAATTTTTATCTAACCCCTTGGTACCTTGCACTTCAGCCTTGCTATTCATCTCAGGCCTTCAATCTCACTAGAGAGCATTAATATTTGGCAGGCCAGGAGGGACTCGAACCCCCAACAACCGGTTTTGGAGACCGGTGCTCTACCAATTGAACTACTGGCCTTAATAGTGGAGAAAATACAAGAGCAGCACGTACAACTGCTAGCCACTCCTATATCACGCAGCCAGATCACTCAATAATTTTTGCTACGACACCTGCACCGACCGTGCGGCCACCTTCGCGAATCGCAAAGCGCAGACCGTCTTCCATCGCAATCGGGGCAATCAATGTCACTGTCATCTGCACGTTGTCACCCGGCATCACCATT
This sequence comes from Cellvibrionales bacterium UBA2034, assembly GCA_002333095.1. Lineage (GTDB taxonomy): Bacteria > Pseudomonadota > Gammaproteobacteria > Pseudomonadales > UBA7239 > UBA7239. The sequence goes on along the minus strand of DDBK01000173.1, from coordinate 4,294 downwards.
TCCACGCCTTCAGGCAACTGGATTTCACCGGTCACATCGGTAGTACGGAAATAGAACTGCGGGCGGTAGCCTTTGAAGAAAGGCGTATGACGACCACCTTCTTCCTTGGACAGAACGTAAATCTCGGACTCAAACTTGGTGTGCGGCTTGATGCTGCCCGGCTTGGACAATACCTGGCCACGCTCAACATCTTCACGCTTAGTGCCACGCAACAGGGCGCCGACGTTCTCACCTGCACGGCCTTCATCCAGCAGCTTGCGGAACATCTCCACACCGGTCACAACNNACGTCTTCGATAGGCAACAGGAACGGCTTGTCGATAGCGCGCTCCGGCATCGGGATATAAGTGTCCAGTGTTTCCACCAGCTTCTTCACAGCCGTGGTGCCGTATCCGTTGTCGTCCTTGCCTTCAACCGCCATCAGCGCAGAGCCAATGATGATCGGCGTATCATCGCCAGGAAAGTTATACATGCTCAGAAGCTCACGCACTTCCATCTCGACCAGCTCCAGCAGCTCGGCATCATCCACCATGTCAGCCTTGTTCAGGAAGACAACAATGTAAGGAACGCCCACCTGACGGGACAGCAGGATATGCTCGCGAGTCTGTGGCATCGGGCCGTCTGCAGCCGAACACACCAGGATCGCACCGTCCATCTGCGCTGCACCGGTGATCATGTTCTTCACNNTAGTCAGCGTGACCCGGGCAGTCAACGTGCGCGTAGTGACGCTCAGCCGACTCGTATTCCACGTGCGCTGTATTAATGGTGATACCGCGGGCCTTCTCTTCCGGCGCAGCATCAATCTGGTCGTACGCTTTCTTCTCGCCGCCCCAGACTTCCGCGCACACAATCGTCAGTGCTGCTGTCAAGGTGGTCTTACCATGGTCAACGTGACCAATGGTTCCAACGTTTACGTGCGGTTTCTTACGCTCAAATGCTGCCTTTGCCATCGAAAATCTCCTCGCTTGGAAGCTACTTCTCTAAAAATACCCGGTTGAGCCTGACTAAAAATGGAGCTCATAACCGGATTTGAACCGGTGACCTCTTCCTTACCAAGGAAGTGCTCTACCAACTGAGCTATATGAGCCCTGATTCACGCCTTAGTCTTACATTCAAATAACCACCTGGAGCGGGCAGCGGGAATCGAACCCGCATCATCAGCTTGGAAGGCTGAGGTTCTACCACTGAACTATGCCCGCCTAACTGAAAACACACAGTTGACCTTAACATTGCGGCGACTATCTTTTCTGGTGGAGAGGGCTGGATTCGAACCAGCGAAGCTTTCGCGTCAGATTTACAGTCTGATCCCTTTGGCCGCTCGGGAACCTCTCCGCAAAATGGCCGGCTATTGTGCTGACGCATCCTATACTTGTCAACAAAATACCCTGTTTAAGGGCAGAAAATGGAGCTGGCGAGAGGAGTCGAACCCCCGACCGGCTGATTACAAGTCAGCTGCTCTACCGACTGAGCTACACCAGCATAATCTGCGCCCGCTAAATAAGCTTTGCACAGAGCGCGGCATTCTAGTGAATGTCTATCTGGGAAGCAACCTTGTTACACTGGTCTTTCCGTAAATCCAGCTTATTGTTCTCAAGATGCAGCTGGTTATACAACTCCGGGCTAAACAAAGCACTATGCTCAGGATATATAACGACCCAATTCTCTATATAATTACGCGGATTAATGCGTAACTGCGGGTTATATCCCATCTCGACGATAGCTTGCCGCCGCTTTTCTGCATTTTCTTGTTTATCAAACACCCCCAGAGAAATGCCATTTGCAATCTCACCCTGCGGAATAATAAAACTGTCTATTTTCTTCTCTTGAAGCTCTCTAAGCTTGACCGCCGCCAACTCTTTTGTGGGCTCTGGCCTCAAGTAAACCCAATAGTCAGGCTCCCCAGCAACCTCTACTGCAGAATACTTTGCCTCTATCTGCAGCGAAGCCAGTCGCTCCAGAAGCGCTCTGGCAGCTTGCGGATCAGGATAAGGGCCCAGCAACAGGCATTGGCGATTCTCCTGATCTACACTTGCAGCATCACCAGCTACTGGCGGCGTCACACTCGGCTGGGCAGCAGCGCTATCAGCCGCGTCGATTGCCACCACGACAGCAGCCTGCCCAACCGGGACCGAGCGCTCACTCAGCAGGACAACTTTTGCGCCGGGCATTTCAACATGAGCCCCTTCCACGCTGACATTCAAGGCCTCCACTTTCTTTGAGTGACTATATTCCAGCCAATTCCACAGCAAGAATATGATGTTAAATAGTAGAAGGCTAATTACTGTCCAACGCACAAAATCTCCTTACTTCAAGGTTAAATATCTATGGCATGATGTGAAGGGAGGGCCAGAGCCAGCCCATCGAGCACCAAATCAGGTTTGTAGTCACACTCTCTATTGAGCGTCCTGGCAAGATCCGCTCCATCTCCCCCAGTAAACAGCACTTTACCATGGGGCCAACGCAATAAAAAAAGACTAACTGCTTTTTCTGTTACAGCACATACAGCAAAACTAGCTCCTCGGCAAACCGCCTGCTGAGTATCTGTAGGAGTACTCAAATATTCCATATCAATGCTCCACCCAATATCACATAAAACCTTTCCGGTGTTTCCTGTCAAACATTGCTGCATCATTCCCAAACCAGGAATAATATAACCACCTCTGAATATTCCGCGTTCTATTGTGTCAATTGTAAGCGCACTACCAGCATCAACTACAAGACAAGGGGCACCACCAGACTGATTCCATGCAGCTACTCCAGCCAACCAGCGGTCAACCCCCAGTGTAACCGGGTACATATACGCATTCTGGACGCCCGCACATTCGGTAGAAGATTGTGCAAATTCCGGCTCGCAATCAAAATATTCCCTCAAGGCATTCGACAGTTTTAGTTTGTAAACTTCACCCGCAACACAGGCAACGCGAATCCTTTCGGGCCTAATGCTCACTATTTTTTTCAGCCGTTCAAAATTCTTATTTTCAAACCTGCCGCCAGTCATTTCTGGAAATCGCCATTTTGTATTGGTATTTCCAACATCAAGATCGAGAATCAACTCAGGCACGGCGCAAGCTCACTTCACCGGATTTAAATGCGCGCCGGCATCCATCTACTTCTAACAGCAGCTCGCCTGACCTTGATATACCGCGGGCAACACCTTCAATACAATTACTTCCTCCATGATGAACTACAACCTGACCGTCTAAAAATGCATCATATTTCTTCCAATTTTTATGAAATGCTGCAAATCCTTCTTGTTCATAATGCTGTAGCAACGGCACCAGACAATTTAACAGTGATGCTACCAGCTTGTTTCTAGATACATCTTGGCCTAACGCCGAGTATAGATCCGTCCATGGCTGTTCTATCTCTCGTTGAGATAAACCAGATGCCCTGACATTAATTCCAATTCCTATTACTACAGAGCAAGGCCCGCCGGCTTCGCCCACCACTTCGATCAACACACCCCCAATTTTTTTGTTACCCCATAAAATATCATTGGGCCATTTAAGCTTGGCATCATGTAAAGAATAAACATTACTTAACGTATCAACTATGGCAATTGCTATAGCAAGACTAAACCCTTCCAATACTTCCGCTCCGCCGGCAAACTGCCAAGTTAAAGAGNNCATTCTCGACCTCGCCTTCCGCGACCAGCAAATTGATTCTCAGCCAAACAGACGTATCCGGAACAGTTATTGTGTTTAATTACGTCAAGACAATAGCTGTTTGTGGAAGCAATCGACCAATGCACGTCAATTTTAGATATTAGACTGTCAACATCAAAATGTAGACTGCTCTTGATTTCAGTCGAATCAAGCAACTCAATCGGAAATGCAAGTTGGTAACCAAGCCCCTTGATACTAGTAACATTTACGCCCAACTCAGTCAGTTTTTTTACTTGTTTGCATACAGCAGCACGTGAAATATCCAGTGCATTACCTAAAGCTTCGCCGGAATGAATATCTCCATCTGCTAACAATACAAGCAAGTCTCTAGGCATTATTAAATTTCCGGCACATAAAAAAGNNTGACCTACTCTCACATGGCGAAGCGCCACACTACCATTGGCGATGATCTGTTTCACTTCTGAGTTCGGCATGGGGTCAGGTGGTTCCAGATCTCTATTGTCATCAGGCAATTCGTTTGGGTATCGAGGACTTCCGCGCCATAGCACTGCCTCAAGGGACCCGAATAGGGCGATAGATACTGTAGTCTCTTGTACGCCTCACAAGCAACAATCCGCTTATAAAACATCCAGTCATTTCTATTATATGGTCAAGCCTCACGGGCAATTA
>DDBK01000068.1 GCA_002333095.1 Cellvibrionales bacterium UBA2034 | reverse complement strand
CGAACCGAGCCCGGAAATGGGTGAGGCAAAGTCAAGATAATCAATCGGTGTGTTGTCAACCAGCACGGTGTCGCGAATCGGATCCATGCGCGTGGTAATGGCCCACACCACATCTTTCCAGTCGCGTGCATTCACATCATCGTCAGTGACGATTACAAACTTGGTGTACATAAACTGGCGCAAGAAACTCCATACGCCCATCATCACGCGTTTTGCGTGACCCGGATATTGTTTCTTGATGGTCACGACAGCCAGACGATACGAGCAACCCTCTGGCGGCAAATAGAAATCGGTGATTTCGGGAAACTGTTTTTGCAACAGCGGAACAAATACTTCGTTCAGTGCCACGCCCAGAACTGCGGGCTCATCCGGCGGTCGGCCAGTGTAGGTGCTGTGGTAGATCGGATTGTTTCTGTGAGTAATGCGTTCAACAGTGAATACAGGGAAGCGATCCACTTCATTGTAGTATCCGGTGTGATCGCCAAACGGGCCTTCATCGGCCATGTCGTCAGGGTGAATCACGCCTTCAAGAATAAATTCTGCACTGGCGGGAACTTGTAAATCATTTCCAATACTTTTAATCACTTCCGTCTTTTCGCCGCGCAATAAACCGGCGAAAGCATATTCTGAAAGTGTGTCTGGAACCGGTGTTACCGCACCAAGAATGGTGGCTGGATCAGCGCCCAGTGCAACTGAAACCGGGAATGGCTTGCCGGGATTTTCCTGTTGCCATTCACGGAAATCCAGTGCGCCGCCACGGTGAGATAACCAGCGCATGATCAGCCGGTTTTTACCGACCAGCTGCATGCGATAGATACCAAGATTCTGGCGTTCCTTGTGGGGTCCGCGCGTGATAACCAGCGGCCAGGTAATAAGCGGGCCGGCATCATCTGGCCAGCATGTTTGTATCGGTAACTTGTACAGGTCGACGTTATCGCCTTCAGCAATGTTTTCCTGACACGCTGCGCTGCGCACCACTTTCGGTGCCATATTGAGCACCTGTTTCAAAGTGGGTAGCTGGCCTATCAAGTCCCGAAAACCTTTTGGTGGCTCTGGTTCTTTCAGATATGCGAGGAGTTTGCCTACGTCACGCAGGTCATCGACTGATTCGCGTCCCATGCCGAGTGCCACACGCTGCTCGGTGCCAAACAGGTTAGCCAATACAGGAATGTTGTAGCCTTTAGGGTTTTCAAATAGAAGTGCTGGCCCGCCAGCCCGCAGCGTGCGGTCGCAGATTTCAGTCATTTCCAGATGTGGGTCAACTTCCGCGCGTATGCGCTTCAGTTCGCCCCGTTGTTCAAGAAAATCGATAAATTCGCGCAGGTCTCGATGTTTCATAAACAGATGGAATCCTGCTAAAAATTATTTCCGTTTCATTGAGCCAAAGAATTCTTCATTGGTCTTGAAGTCTTTCAGCTTGTCGATCAGGAATTCAGTGGCACCGGTATCTTCCATGTCATGCAGAAGTTTCCGCAGGATCCAGGCCTTCTGCATTTCATCTTCGCCCATCAATAACTCTTCACGGCGTGTGCCGGAGCGACGGATGTTGATAGCAGGGTAGATGCGTTTCTCTGCAATTTTGCGGTCGAGATGCAATTCCTGGTTGCCTGTTCCCTTGAACTCTTCGTAGATAACTTCGTCCATCTTGGAGCCGGTATCAACCAGTGAGGTGGCGATAATGGTGAGTGAGCCGCCGTGCTCAATGTTGCGCGCGGCACCGAAAAAGCGTTTCGGGCGTTCGAGTGCATTGGCATCCACGCCGCCCGTCAATACTTTGCCTGACGATGGCACGGTGGTGTTGTAAGCACGGGCAAGACGGGTGATGGAGTCGAGCAGGATGACAACGTCCTGTTTGTGTTCAACGAGGCGCTTGGCGCGCTCGATCACCATTTCGGCGACNNTGCATTTCGGTCACTTCTTCCGGGCGTTCATCGATCAGCAGTACGATCAGATGGCATTCTGGATTGTTGCGGGCAATCGCCTGCGCAATGTTTTGCATCATGATGGTCTTGCCCGCTTTTGGCGGTGCGACGATCAGGCCGCGCTGGCCTTTGCCGATAGGGGCTATGAGGTCGATGATCCGTCCTGTGAGGTCTTCGCGAGACCCGTTACCAGATTCCAGTTTCATGCGCTGGTTCGGGAACAGTGGAGTCAGGTTTTCAAACAGGACTTTATTTTTTGAACCTTCTGGGCGGTCACCGTTGATGGTGTCGACCTTCAACAGTGCAAAATAACGCTCACCTTCTTTGGGTGGGCGAATCTTGCCAACGACTTCATCGCCGGTGCGCAAGTTAAAACGGCGTATCTGGCTCGGGGATACATAAATATCATCCGGGCCGGCCAGGTACGAGGAATCTGAAGAGCGAAGGAAGCCGAATCCATCCTGCAGGATTTCCAGCACGCCTTCACCGCTGATGTCTTCACCGCTTTTCGCGTGGCGTTTCAGGATGGTGAAAATGACATCCTGTTTGCGGTTGCGGGCCATGTTTTCCAGGCCAATATTTTCTGCAATCTGCAGTAATTCTTCGATCGGTTTGGTTTTGAGATCGGTCAGATTCATAGGTTCTTGAGTGTGGGGGTGGTGGGTGAGGGAATGGGGGAGGCCGTTTGGCAAGCAGCTTCTGTGTGGGCTTGTTGTGGCGCGCTTGAGCAGAGGGCTTGATTCGGCTGCCGGTCGTTGTCACATCCGGCTTTTATTAGTCTGCACATCCGTGCATTTGGGCTAACTATAGGCTGCTTGGGCAATCCTGTCCAGCGGGCGAGCCCGGAATATTGGGCCCGCCTTTTTTATGATCAAAGAGCGCTATTAATAAACTCACTGAGCTGGACTTTGGACAAGGCGCCTACCTTGGTACCCTCCAGGCTGCCGTTTTTGAAAATCATCAGGGTAGGGATTCCGCGGATGTTGAATTTTGCAGGCGTTTCCTTGCTGGCATCCACGTCCATCTTGCAGATTTTGACACGACCGGCAAAGTCTTTTGCCAGCTCATCCAGCACGGGAGCGATCATTTTGCATGGGCCGCACCATGCCGCCCAGAAATCAACCAGTACAGGTTTGTCGGCTTTCAGGACTTCGGCATCAAAGCTGGCATCGGTTACATGCACAATTGCATCGCTCATGAGGATCTCCAGGGTACAGGGGGAAAGATTTGCATCATAGCGCAAGCGCGGGGCTGCTCCAAGGTTGATGCCGGAAATCGCGCCATTCCGGCCATCCCGGTTTAATGAGACAGCAGGCGTTGGCGCGTTGTGGTTATCAGTTTGCTGCCTGGTTTGAGCCGAAGTCCTTGTTGCCAGATGGACTCAGCTTCGCTGTGTTTGCCGACGCTCCACAACACTTCACCGAGATGTGCTGCCACTTCGTCATTCGGGTTCAGTTTGAACGATTTTTTCAGTCGCAAAATGGCTTCTTCATTACGTCCCATGCGGTAGAGAGCCCAGCCCATGCTGTCGAGGATGGCAGGGTCTTCAGGCTGCAGTGCGAGCGCTTTTGTTAACAGTTGATAGGAGGTGTCCAGCTGTTGATTGCTGTTGGCCAGCATGTAGCCCAGCGCATTGAGTGCATCTGCATTCTCTGGTTGCCGCGCCAGTACAAAACGGAGATCCGTTTCAGCGGCCTGGATATTTCCGAGCTGTTCCTGCAATAAAGAACGCGCAAAATACAGGTCGGCCTGCTCCGGGTATTTCTGTATGGCATCATTCAGCGCTGCAAGGCTGCGTGATAGGTCACCACTCTTCAGGAGCGTGTCCGCCTCTACCATGTATAGCTTCAATGCCTGATCCGGGTGCAGTTTTCGCTGCTCCACTAGCCATTGTTGGCCTTCCAGCCTGTGATTCTGCTGGATCATGAGAGAGAAAGCCTTGGCTGCTGCGGGCAGGTAAACGCTGCCGCCCTCCACCCGACGGTAGTGCTCAAGTGCTTTTTCCGGTTTCTGGGACGCCATTGAAATTTCACCCAGATAATATTGTGATGTATCGATGTATTGCTTCAGGAACAGCAGTTGTTCAAACAGGTCTTGCGCTTCAATCAAGTTATTGAGCCGGTAATACACCAGTGCGCGCGCCAATAGCAAATCGGGGTCTAGCGAATTCGTTTGCGCCATGTACTCAAATTGTTCACGCGCTTTTTCCAGGTCCTGGTCCGTCAGAAGTTGGGCGTATTGCATGCGCAGCCGGCTGTTTTCCGGGTCATCCTCTACGATCTGGGCCATGCGCTGTACTGCTTTGTCGGGTCTGCCGCCCTTGTACAGCACATCGACTTCAAACAAGCGCGTTTGCAGATTCTTGTCATCGATTTTAAGCGCCCGCTCTACCAGGGAGAGACTCTCGTTGTAGTTGCCCTGTTGCTCCAGCAGCACTGCATTCCCCAGCAACAAGTCCACCGTGTCTGGATGCTGTTGGAGCAGTGCCTGGTAATCTTTCAGGAGGGATGCATGTGTTGACGGATTGTCGGCAGCTGGGCTGATCGCGATAGGAACAAATAGTGTCTGCGCGTCCAATTCCAGCAGGCGTCTGGATTTTTGCAGTGCAAGATCCAGGCGTTGAAAGGCAATCAGGTATTGCCCTGCCAGATACACGGGTTCGGGGTTTTCAGGTTCGATGTCTGACCATAATTGGGCAAGATCGAGTGCCGCCTGCGAGGCGCGCAAGTATTCAGCCAGCAGGGTGGCGCGACGGACCACACCGATGTCACGTGTCTTGTAGGCTTGTTGGTAATAGTTGGCCAAGGCGATATCCAGCTGCCCCCGGTTAGCGGCTGTTTCGGCAACCAGTAATGCGTACAGCGCATCAGCAGGAAATGGGCGGGCGTGGGGGGCGGCGGAATTGATGCTGGACATGTCCTGGTCGGACGGTGACTGATGGCCGCAGCCAGTCAGTGCCACAGCGATGCTGACTGGCAGCCAGTACAGCAAAAAAGAAGCCTTGGTCATGGTTGTGTTCCAACAGTGAGCAATCCCGCCATGATATAGACAGAGAGTGCATTACCCAACTGCAGGTGGGCGCTATAATGTGCGCCTATCGTACAGGTTGCTGCATGTCCTTGCTCGTCGTTGGTATCAATCACAACTCTGCTTCGCTCGCCCTGCGTGAGCGGGTCAGCTTTGCGCCAGAGTCCATGAGCGATGCATTACGATCCTTGTCTGCCTCACTGGGAGATATTGATGTAGCCATTCTGTCCACGTGTAACCGCACAGAGTTATATATTGGCTCGGAGATTGATCATCACACCGTGCTGGATTGGCTGGCCGGTTTTCACAAGCTGGATGTTGATGAGCTGCGGCATTGCCACTATTGCCATCATGAAGAGGCCGCGGCGCGCCATCTGATGCTTGTTGCCTGCGGGCTGGATTCACTGGTACTGGGCGAGCCGCAAATTTTTGGCCAGATGAAATCGGCATTCGCACAAGCAGTTGAGGCCGGTACGCTGCGCGGTTCGCTGAACCAGACATTCCAGCAGGTTTTTTCTGTCGCTAAGCGCGTGCGGGCTGAAACAGCGATAGGCCATAATCCAGTCTCTGTTGCGTATGCTGCTGTGCGGTTGGCGCAGCGCATTTTTTCTGATTTGCATAAGAATACAGCGCTATTGATTGGCGCAGGCAAAACGGTTGAGCTGGTGGCGCGTCACTTGAGGGAGCAGGGTATTGCCCGGATTATTATTGCCAATCGCACGCTGGAGCGAGCCAGGTTGTTGGCGGAATCCTTGCAGGCTGAAGCTATTTTACTGGGGGATATACCCCATCGCCTGCACGAGGCTGATATCGTAATTTCTTCTACAGCCAGTCAGTTACCTGTACTAGGGAAGGGAGCGGTTGAACAGGCGCTGAAAAAACGTCGGCACCAACCAGTATTCATGGTGGATATTGCTGTCCCTCGTGATATTGAACCGCAAGTCGCAGAACTCGACGATGTATATCTCTACACAGTGGATGATTTAAGGGATGTTATCGACGAAAATCTTCGAGCGCGTGAACTGGCTGCTGAAGAAGCGCGCGTGTTGGTTGAGGAAGGGGTTGCGTTGTACCAGCAAGAAAAGCGCAGGCAAGAAGCATCATCCAATATTGTTGAGTACCGGCAGAAAGCTGAAGCATGGCGTGATGCTGAAATTGATCGCGCCCTGAAATCTATAGCGCGAGGGGAAAGCGCGGAAGCGGCAATGAAATTATTAGCACGCAACCTCACCAACAAGCTCCTGCATCACCCAACAGAAATGTTGAAAAATTTATCAGATCAATTGCCAAAGCCATAACAACAATATTGGTGCTACTTATTTTCGGCGATAAATCGTGTATTCGCCATCAACCATTTCTGCTTCATTGTAGTGTTGCTGAAGAAATTGGTTAAGTTCCTTGAATTCCTGCAGGCGATTGCCCCCAGCCGGATGAAAAAAGTTGTGGATATACAGAAAATATGCCGGTGGATTCCGTGTCAGTGAATCCATAAATTCTCTCCGGAATGCCTGTGTCACAGGGGATTCTGGCTGCAGGTACAGGGGAATATCTTCCACAAAACGTGTTGCAGTAGTGGCTTGTGCCAACAGGAGGCTGCCTTGCCCATCGCCAGAGCCATCCAGACTCTGTACTTTGTCACCGGGCTGCATATTCTGTTGAAGAAAGCGCGCTATTTTTTTAGAGCGAATGTCATGGTTCTCTGCGTCATAATGCTTGTTATAAAGCATCTGGCTGCTATATGAGCCGGCCATAAAAACCGCGAAATACCCCACAACAATAACAAAAAACACCCTGAGCATTTTCTCAAATAGGGATGATTTGTTTTTAGAGGGTGTGAGCAAAAGGGAAAAACATAGAACAGTAAAAAAATATGGTGGCAGCAAATGGGCAAGCCAGTACTTTCCAGCGATCATTTCGTGCCATGCAATAGCAAAAGTTATTAAGGCAAGGAACTTCAGTCGAATAATGGCAGCTGGATTATCGCGATGCTGTCGCCACGCCCATAGCAGGCCTGGAATAGCAAACATGCCCATCTTGGCCAAGTGGCTGGCCTGCATGGAGACAAGGTCCTGCAGTTGTTGTTCGCGGTTGTCGTAGTGATACAAGTCACTGCGGGTTGAGACATACAATGGCGTGTAGGTTTTGTAGAGTGCCAGTAGCTCTTTCAGGTCGGCATGTTGCAATGCCCAAAAAAACGGAATGGAAAATATTGCGGTAAATGTAATGCCCGCAGGGATCAGTACGCGCTGTATTTTGGTGATCAAACCACCAGTGGCGCCTGCCCAGATAATCCATAACAATGCTGGCAGTACAACCACAAAATTTGGCTTGAAACCACATGCCAATCCGCATAGCGCCCCGACTAATGCGGCATCACGTTGTGTGTGGATTGGAGTGCGGCATAGTAAAGCCAGTGCTGCAGCAACAGGTAAAATGGCAATGTAGTCTCGCTGGAAAGCAGCAACAGTTCCACCGGCAAAATAGATAAATGCAAAAAGCGCTGGCGCCAGAACGGCGCTTGTTCTGGAGATTGGCCCAATAATTTTCCAACTCAGGATTGCAAGGCCGGTGAGTACGAGAGCATCAAGAAAGCGTACAGGGTGAGCGCCGTAACCGAATACCTGACCAATCAGTGAATGAAACAGGAAGGGTCCTGGCAGATTATTTTCAAAAATGTCACGGTACAGTAGCAGGTGCTTTTCGTTTATGAGAAAAGCGCTGTAGTGCATCATTGCCAGATCCATTTCGATCGGCTGGTGTCGGGAAAACCATACAGTGATCAGTGCAAGGCATGCAGCGGATAGTGCAGTTAGCCAGGCGGCTGTGTTGCCGATGATATCAAGTGGTTTATGAGGCATGCCGGTATCCTGAAATTGCCTGCATTATTCCATGATTCCTGCCGCATACAAACGGATATACAATGATCCCTATGTTATCCGGACGCATTCATGAAGCCATCTATTTTATTAAAGCTGCAAGCCTTGTCTGAGCGCCATGAAGAATTGGCAGCTTTGCTGGGCGATGCAGGCGTAATCGCCAATCAGGAAAGGTTCCGGCTTTACTCGCGAGAGTTTGCGGAGCTGGAGCCTGTTGTCGAGGGTTTCCATCGCTATCAGCGTGTGCTGCAGGATATGGACACTGCGCGAGAGTTGCTGCAAGAAGGCGATGCTGAAATGAAGGCCATGGCAGAAGAAGAGCTGTATGAAGCCAGTAACAGGCAGCAAGCCATTGAGCTGGAATTGCAATCACTATTGTTGCCAAAAGACCCTGATGATGGAAGAAATGTGTTTCTTGAAATCCGTGCGGGTACCGGCGGTGATGAGGCGGCCATTTTTTCCGGGGATTTGTTTCGCATGTATAGCCGATACGCGGATGTCCGTGGCTGGCGTATCGAGATTGTCAGCGAGCGGCCAGGCGAGCATGGCGGCTACAAGGAAATTATTGCCAGAATCTCGGGTGCTGATGTTTTTTCACGGTTGAAATTCGAATCCGGCGCGCATCGGGTGCAGCGTGTCCCTGCCACTGAAGCGCAGGGACGAATCCATACATCGGCCTGCACGGTAGCCATTTTGCCTGAGCTGGACGAGGTGGAACATGTCAACATTGATAAGAATGAATTGCGTGTTGATACCTTCAGGGCATCTGGTGCGGGTGGACAACACGTAAACAAAACAGATTCAGCAATACGTATCACGCATATCCCGACAGGTATTGTGGTCGAGTGTCAGGATGAGCGTAGCCAGCACAAGAATCGTTCAAAAGCCATGTCGCTTCTCGCATCAAAACTGTACAGCAGTGCATTAGAACAGCAGCAACAGCAGCAAGCCAGTGAGCGCCGAAATCTGGTGGGTAGCGGTGATCGATCAGAACGTATACGCACCTACAACTTCCCGCAAGGGCGGATGACTGATCACAGGATCAACCTGACGCTGTACTCACTTGACGACATTATGCAGGGTGGTCTGGATGCTGTGATTCAACCGCTAGTGAGTGAACACCAGGCGGATTTATTGGCAGCGTTGTCGAACGAATGAATAACATTGCTGCACACACTGTGGCTGATTTCCTGCGGTTTGCAGCGGAAGACCTGCAGGGTATCAGTGGCAGTCCCCGTCTGGATGCGGAAGTTTTGTTGGCTGCTGTTCTTGAGTGTGATCGCGCCTATCTTTTTGCTTATGGCGACAAAGTGGTTGACGATACCGCCCGTGATATTTTCAGGCACTACATCGAGCGGCGAAAAGCAGGTGAACCGGTAGCGTACATTATTGGCAAGCGCGAATTCTGGTCTTTGCTCTTGTCTGTGAATGACAGCACATTGATTCCCCGTCCTGATACGGAAATTCTGGTTGAGGCAGCCTTGCGTTTGTGCACGAGAGCCCAGGCGCATGTATTGGATGTTGGCACGGGAACGGGTGCTATTGCGTTGGCATTGGCTTCAGAAAAAACGCAATGGCATATTGATGCGGTAGATATAAACGAGAATGCGGTAGCGCTTGCAACACTGAATGCCACGCAACTAAGGTTGGAAAATGTTTATGTCTATAAGAGTAACTGGTTTTCAGCTGTTCGAACTAATACCCTGTTGGTGGAAGCAAGGTTTCACATGATTGTGGGGAACCCGCCTTACATAGCGGCTGATGATTTTCACCTTATAAATGGCGATGTTCGTTTTGAGCCACGCACTGCATTGGTGTCGGCAGACGACGGGTATGCTGATTTGTTTTGTATTGCGGAACAAGCTATGGATTTTCTGTATGCGGGCGGTTTTCTGTTGCTTGAACATGGCTTTGAGCAGGCCGATAGAGTGCGACATTTTTTGCTAAGTGTCGGCTATGTTGATGTGGAAACCATCAGGGATTATGGCGGCAATGAACGGGTTACTGTCGGGCGAAAGTCTGAAACAGGTGCCGTGTATGGATGACCAACAACTGCTGCGTTACAGTCGTCATATCCTGCTTGATGGATTTGATATCGCCGGTCAGGAACGTTTGGGTAATGCACGCATCCTCGTTGTTGGTGCAGGCGGACTGGGGTGTCCGGCTGCATTGTATCTTGCGGCTAGTGGTGTCGGCCATATCGTGGTGGCGGATGATGATGTAGTAGAGATAAGCAATTTGCAGAGACAGATCGGGCATGCAACTTCCGATTTGGGCAAAGCAAAGGTTTTTTCATTGGCAGAAAAATTACGCGATATCAATCCACAGATAAATATTCAGCCAATAGCGCAGCGCCTGCAGGGCGATGCGCTTGTTGAACAGGTGGCTGCGGCAGATCTGGTGTTGGATTGTTCTGATAACTTCGTGACGCGGCTCGAGGTCAATCGCGCCTGTTTATTGCAGCAAAAACCGCTGGTATCCGGTGCGGCAATACGCAATGAAGGCCAGGTGGCTGTGTTTAACCTGCATCCTGACAGCCCGTGTTATGTATGTTTGTACGGAGAAGAAATTTCTGCAGGAAATCTTACATGCAGTGAGAGCGGTGTTCTGGCGCCGCTGGTGGGGATTGTAGGTGCCATGCAGGCTGTCGAAGCGCTTAAAATTCTTGCCGCATATGGGAAGCCACTGGATGGCCGCTTGTTGTTATTGGATGCGCGTGCCATGGAGTGGCGTTCCCTTGTGTTGAAAAAAGATCCCGGATGCGCAGCGTGTGGCACGCATAGCCAACCTGGCTAGGTGTGGATACTCCTGCCTCCATCGACTGCAATAATCTGGCCTGTGATATAAGGCGCATCGCGCAATAAAAACAGTACAGTATTGGCGATATCTTCCGGCAATCCGGTGCGCGCCAGCGGGATTTTCTCCAGCAGTTTTTCCTGGGCAGATGGCTGTACAGCACCGCCTTGCTCTGGCCACAGAATTGCACCGGGCGCTACACCATTTACACGCACATGCGGCGCCAGCTCATTCGCTAGCGATTTTGTCAGCATGGCATTACCAGCCTTTGCCATGCAGTAAATGGTGTGATTGGCGAGTGGTTTTTCAGCATAGATGTCTGCAATGTTGATGATTGCACCTTGCTGTTCTGTCAGCGCAGCAGCCAGAGACTGAGCGAGAAAAAATGGCGCTTTCATGTTGCTGTTGATCAGGTCATTCCATTGGTGGTCTGTTGTGTTACCAACGGGTGTCGGATAAAAACTGGATGCACTGTTGACCAGCGCGTCCAGATTTCCCCATACCTCACAAGATTGTTGGGCTAATTGCTGGATAGCATGAATATCATTAAGGTCAGCGGCGATGCATACGGCAGAGTTTGCCCTTTGTGCATTGAGTGCGGCAGTCAATGCTTCGGCTGGTGCTTGTGAATGGCGGTAATGGATGACGGTGTTGTAACCTGCTGCATGCAGCGTTTTGATAATTGTCGCACCAATACGCTGTGCACTGCCAGTGACCAATGCGACAGGTGCGTACTGTTTTTTCGCCGTGTCATTCATGCAAATTTTTCTCGGGTTGCGCAATCTTGCTGACAGCAGCAATACGCAGCCGTCGAAGTTCTTCACCAAAAGCTTTGCCATGGAAGCGGCTGCTATCAATGCTTGTGCTGTCTATTGTGTCACAGAGTAAAAAAGCTTCGCGCAGGAATGCAGTCGGTCTGTAGAGGCAGTTCTCGAATCCGGTTCGTCCTCTCGCATCAGCTTCGCAAGCCATCAGGAATGGTTCAAGACGCTGTGGGCGTCGGAATACATCAAGATTTTCAAATAACTCAATGATTGTGCCGGCCCGCAATTCAAGTGCCCGATGGCAATGCGTATGGTAGACCGCTACACGCAATGCCAGCTCGCGGTATTCATTTGGTACGCCCAGGCGTTGGCACATGGCTAGAACAGGTTTTTCGCTTTTCTGTTCATGGCCGATATGTCGCGGTAGTGCCATAGTCGGTGTGAGTGCTTTTCCCAAATCATGGCACAGTGCTGCAAAACGAGCTGTCTTGTCATCGGTTAACAGGGCGCACTGGTGCAACACCATCAGTGTATGTATGCCTGTGTCAATTTCCGGGTGATGCTGTGCCGGTTGCGGTATGCCAAACAGTGCATCCACTTCGGGGAAAATCACGGCCAGTGCTCCGCATTGGCGTAGTACATCAAAAAAAACATGGGGATTTTTTTCACCCAGTGCCCGGTCGCATTCCTGCCATACACGTTCAGCCACTAATGCATTCGTTTCCCCGCTAGATACCATGTTGCGCATCAGAGCCAGCGTTTCATCTGCGACAGAAAAGCCCAGATGGTGAAAGCGTGCAGCAAATCGTGCTACACGTAAAATCCTGACCGGGTCTTCAGAAAAAGCGGGCGAAACGTGACGGAGAATTTTTTGCCGTAGGTCGGATTGGCCGTTGCAAGGATCAAGAATCTCTCCTTGTGCGGTTTGCACCATGGCATTGATGGTCAGGTCGCGGCGTTGCAGATCCTGTTCCAGTGTGACAGCCGGATCAGTGTGGAAAGTGAAGCCGCGATACCCGGGGGCAGTTTTACGTTCTGTGCGAGCGAGCGCGTACTCCTCTCCGGTTTCTGGATGCAGGAATACCGGGAAGTCCTTGCCTACAGGTTTGTAACCAAGTGCAAGCAATTGTTCTGGCGTGCTGCCTACAACAACCCAATCGCGCTCGATGATTGGCAGGCCGAGCAATGCATCGCGTACAGCGCCTCCTACCAGATAAGTTTCCACGGGAAGTTGAGGGTCTAGCGTTCGTCGTACTGGCGTGTCAGTGGGGCTACACGTGTATTGCCATTGCCAGAGGTAAGGCGAATGCGCTGCCCAGCAACAAATTCATTAATGTGCTGCACTTCCTGCACCACTGCCATTGTTGAGCCATTGTCGAGATTGACGATGATTTCAACGCCCTGTGCGCGCGTCATTTTTTCCTGTGCCATGCCGCCAACCACTGCGCCAGCCACTGCCCCGACAGCAGTGGTCAGATTCNNGCCAACCACTGCACCAGCCACTGCCCCGCCAGCAGTGGTCAGATTCCTGCCGCTGCCGCCGCCCATGGTGTTGCCAGCCATGCCGCCAATAATGGCGCCACCGCCTTCCCCAAGAAATCCGCGTTCGCCTTCTATGGCCACAGGCCGCACTGCAGCCACGGTGCCATAGGTAACTTCCATGGGTTTGCGGGCGTCGTCCCGGGAGTAGACATCACCAGACAGGTTGTCAGCACAGCCGGTAAGATAGAGACACGTCAGCAGTAAAAATAAAATGCGCTTCATGGTAAATGGTCTCCGGGTGAAAGTGCGTATACTGACAGCATAGCGTTTTTTTATAGCAGTGGCAGAAGTCGGGCGAACAAATTATGACAGGAAATATTCTGGTAACAGGCGGTGCGGGGTATATCGGGAGTCACGCCTGTGTGGCATTGCTTGAGGCGGGTTTCCGCGTAGTCGTAGTGGATAATCTCTGCAATAGCCATCCTCTGGCATTGCAGCGCGTGCAGGACATTACAGGTCTGCCCCTGATTTTTGAGCAGAGCGATATTCGTGATCGCACCGCCATGGGCGAGCTGTTTGCCCGCCATGACATTGCCGCTGTGTTGCACTTTGCCGGACTCAAGGCGGTAGGTGAATCGTGTGAGAAACCGTTGTTGTATTACGAAAACAATGTCTCTGGCACAGTGCATCTTTTACAGGCCATGCAGCAGGCCGGTGTGCGGCGGATGATTTTCAGTTCTTCAGCAACTGTCTACGGATTCCCCGACAGCATGCCCGTTAATGAAGCCACGCCATTGGCTGCCTACAATCCCTACGGACGCACCAAGCAAATGATCGAGCAGATACTGGGCGATCTCTGCTCATCGGGTGCAGAGGACCACTGGCAAATCGCCTTACTGCGTTATTTCAATCCTGCTGGCGCGCATGAAAGCGGCCTTATTGGCGAAGATCCGCACGGTATCCCCAATAATTTATTGCCATATGTTGCCCAGGTCGCTGCTGGCAGGCTGGAATGGTTACCGGTATTTGGCGATGACTATCCCACGCCCGATGGCACAGGTGTGCGGGATTACATTCACGTGCAAGATCTGGTGAATGGTCACTTGCTGGCGTTAAGGAAACTGCTTGGGCTGGCCGTGGGGGAAACGTTCTGCCGTGCCTACAATCTAGGGACGGGTAAGGGTTACAGTGTATTGGACATGGTGAAAACATTTGAGCAGGTCAATGGCGTGAAAGTGCCGTACCGCATGATGCCTCGCCGTGATGGCGATGTCGCCTCTTGTTGGGCAGATGCAGGTCGCGCCCGCGAAGAGTTGGGCTGGGAGCCCCAAAAAGATTTATCAGCTATGTTGGCTGACAGCTGGCACTGGCAGCGTAAAAACCCGAAGGGCTACAGGCAATAAATATGGCGTGCCTATCGCGCGCCAAATACCACCATGGTTTTGCCCTTGACTGAAATAAGGTGTTGTTCTTCCAGTGTTTTCAGGACTCGCCCCACCATTTCTCTGGAGCAGCCAACAATCCGGCCGATTTCCTGACGCGTCACCCGAATCTGCATCCCGTCCGGGTGTGTCAGTGCGTCGGGTTCCTTGCAGAGATCCAGCAGGGTGCGGGCAACGCGTCCGGCAACATCCATAAAGGCCAGGTCACCGACTTTCCGGGTCGTGGCACGCAAGCGGTGGGCGAGCTGTTTGCCCATTGCAATCAGGATTTCCGGGTGTTTATCGCTGATCTCGTGGAATTTGGTGTAGCTGATCTCGCCTACCTCACAAGGCCCTTTGGCCCTGACCCACGCGCTGCGAGGGCTATCCTTATCGTCAAACAATCCCATTTCGCCAAAAAAATCGCCTGCATTCAGGTAGGCAACAATCATTTCCCGGCCATCAGAATCTTCAATCAGTACTGTCACTGAACCGCTGATAATGTAGTACAAGGCATCGCTGGTATCGCCGGCATAGATGATGGTGCTTTTGGCGGGGTAGCGACGTCTGTGACAGTGTGCCAGAAAAGCGTCTACATCATGGATCTTGGGAGTGAGTGAAACAGAAACCAAGGCAGACCCCTTTTGGATATTCGTTTTTCATGGGTGATAATGGCCGACTGTAAACCATGCCTTGCGCTGTTATCAAGCGTGAGCCCTCGCTATTAAGCAGACAGGTGTTGAATTATGCAAGCGACAGTGAAATGGGTGGGTGAAGCGATGTTTCTCGCCGAATCTGCCAGTGGCCATTGTGTAGTGATGGATGGCCCACCGGATCACGGTGGCCGGAATCTCGGCCCGCGCCCTATGGAAATGTTGCTGATGGGAATGGGCGGCTGTGCATCCTTTGATGTCGTCAGTATCCTGAAAAAGTCACGTCAGGCAGTCACAGGCTGTGTAACAAGACTGGAAGCCGAGCGCGCAGACGAGATCCCGGCTGTCTTCACTGCCATCCGCCTGCATTTTGTGGTGAGCGGCAAGGACCTCAAGGAGGCCCAGGTCAAGCGGGCGGTGGATTTGTCTGCCGAGAAGTACTGTTCGGCCTCTATTATGTTTAGCCGGGCTGGTGCTACGGTCAGCCACAGCTATGAAATCGTGGCAGAAGACGGCGCAGCGGGTTAATTCTGGGCCAGAATCGTTTGCATTAGGGTAGGGACAGCGGNNCAGCGGCTAAAATCTGCGCCCCTGCCACTCTGGCAGCACCATTAACCACTGTTGGAAGAGCGCATGCCCTCAGTACGTTTGAAAGAAAATGAGCCATTTGACCTCGCCTTGCGTCGTTTCAAACGCTCTTGTGAAAAAGCCGGTGTGCTGGCAGAAGTCCGTCGCCGTGAGTTCTACGAAAAGCCGACATCTGTCCGCAAGCGTAAAGCCGCTGCTGCTGTAAAGCGCCACCTCAAAAAGCTGTCGCGCGAAAATCGCCGTCAGCAACGCCTGTATTGATCAGCCTGTATCCGGCTAATCAGTCGGGTACAACTCATGCTGCAGACACACAAAAACCACGCAGGGTTTCCGTGCGTGGTTTTTTGCGTTTACGGTATGATGCCTTGGTGCCGCAGTCGCAGGATATGAATAGTTGATATGGCCGGTTTGATTCCACAATCCTTTATCGATGACCTGCTGGATCGCGCCGATATCGTCGAAGTGATTGATCGTCGTGTGCGTCTGAAAAAAAGTGGACGCAATTACATGGCGTGCTGTCCATTCCATGAAGAAAAATCACCTTCGTTCAGCGTCAGCCAGGAAAAACAGTTCTACCACTGCTTTGGTTGTGGTGCGAGTGGCAACGCTATCGGATTCCTGATGGCTTATGAAAATCTGGATTTCCCTCGTGCTGTTGAATCGCTGGCGCAGTTGCAGGGTCTGGAAGTGCCTCGGGAACAACTGTCGGAACACGAACAGAAACACCAGCGTGTGCAACAGGATCTGTGTGCCTTGCTGGAACAGGCCGCGCATTTTTTTAGACAACAGCTCCAACGTCATCCCGAAGCAGCCAAAGCGCGTGAATACCTGCAAAGACGCGGATTATCAGAAGGCATCATCGAGGAATATGGTATCGGTTATGCCCCGCCCGGTTGGGATAACCTGATGCAGCATTTGCTGAAAGCGGGATGGCAGGAATCGCAGTTGCTGGACAGCGGCATGCTGGTTGATCGCGAAGACTCAGGAAAACGCTACGACCGTTTTCGTGATCGTGTGATGTTCCCGATCCGTGATTTGCGTGGCCGTGTGATTGCCTTTGGTGGTCGCGTATTAACGGATGAAAAACCGAAATACCTCAACTCGCCTGAAACACCCGTTTTCTCCAAAGGGCGTGAACTTTACGGGCTATATGAAGCCAATCGCAGTAAAGGAACGTTGCAAAGACTGGTAGTCGTTGAAGGCTATATGGACGTGGTGGCGTTAGCGCAATTTGGTTTGTTGGGTGCAGTGGCAACATTGGGTACTGCGGCGGGAACCGCACATCTAGACAAAGCATTCCGTTACAGCAATGAAATTGTGTTCTGTTTTGATGGTGATGCTGCGGGTCGCCGTGCCGCTGTGCGAGCGCTGGAAGTGTCTCTGCCTGCATTGCGTGACCAGCGTCAGGTGCGATTTCTTTTCCTCAGCGAAGGTGAAGATCCGGATAGTTATATCCGCAAACGTGGATTGGATACGTTTACTGCGCTGTTGGAAAAAGCGCAGCCGCTATCAGAATATTTATTTGAGCAAACAGGCCAGGGTTTGCGAATGGACACAGCAGAGGGTAGGGCGGGATTGGTGAGTCGCACGCTTCCACTGCTGGTCAAGCTGCCGGAAGGCCCGTTTCGCCAACAGATGTTTATTGATTTGTCATTGCGCACACAGATGGATGCCCCTGCGTTGGCGCAACTGGCAAGTGGAATCGACACAAGGCCGGCTATGCCGCACATAGAAGCGGATGCACCGTTCCGCCAGGATGGGCAAGAAGCCCGGATGCCGGAACCAGAAAGGCCGCGCAGTGTTGCGCAGACAAAAAAGCGTCTTGAGTTGAGCTTGCCCGAGTCAGCCGTGCACTTGTTGTTGCACTACCCCCACCTACACACGCATGCCGCACTGGTTTTACCTCGCTTGAGACAGGGCGGGCAGCAGGAAGAGCTGTTGTGGCTGATCCAGTTGGTCGAGTTGCTTCAGGAACACCCGCAGGCCAGTCGAAGTCGGCTTCTGGGGTTGTGGCATGGACGTTTCGGGGATAACGGTAGTGCCAGGCTGTATGAGTTGGCAGATAGGGAGAGTCTGATCGCCAGTGAATTGCTGGCAGCCCGCCAGCTGGAGGATATTCTGGACAGGTTGCTGGCGACTGTTGAAAGGGATAGCCCGCTGGATATGTTGATAGCCAAATCTCGCCAGGGGGCATTAACCGAACTTGAAAAGCACGAACTGACCCGGCTTCTAAAAGAAAAACATACCATGGGCTAGGCAAAACCGGCTTGTAATCTGGCGATACACCCCCACCATCCGGTATAATCCGCGGCCTTAAAGCGCCTGCGCACTATTTAGCATTCTTCTGAAAATAGCAGTCTCCCGATAAAAATTGCCTGATTGGATGGCCCCATGTCTGAAAGCGTCAAACAACAATCCCGTTTGAAAGACCTGATCGCCCGCGGCAAGGAGCAGGGTTTCCTGACTTATGCCGAAGTTAACGATCACTTGCCCGAAGACATTTCTGACCCGGATCAGGTTGAAGACATCATCCAGATGATCAATGACATGGGGATCCGTGTCTTTGAAATTGTGCCGGATGCTGAAGCCCTGTTGATGGCTGATGGCGAAGCGGCAATTGATGAAGAAGCGGCAGCCGAGGCCGCAGCCGCACTGGCCNNTGGGGCCGCAGCCGCACTGGCCGCTGTTGAGAATGAAGTGGGCCGGACTACCGATCCTGTGCGTATGTACATGCGTGAGATGGGTACTGTCGAGCTGCTCACCCGCGAAGGCGAAATCGTTATTGCCAAGCGTATTGAAGAAGGCATTCGCGAGATGATGGCTGCATTGTCCCATGTGCCAGGCTCTGTGGAAGCGATTCTTGCTGAGTATGCATTGGTAGCTACAGAAGAGCGCAAGCTGAGCGATATTATCAGCGGTTATCTTGATCCTGTAGAAACCTTGCCGGTTGCTATTATTCCTGAAGCAGTCGAAGAGGAAGTGATTCCTGAGCTTGCTGTAAAGGGCGATGCAAAAGCAGCAGGCAAAGAAGATGAAGATGAAGAAGGCGCTGCCACTGAAGATGAGGCAGAAGTTGATACAGGCCCTGATCCAGAAGAAGCCCGCATCCGGTTTGCTGAGCTGAAAAAACAGCTCGACAAGACGCAGAAGAATCTTGCCAAACATGGCCGTGATAGCAAGCAGGCGGGCAAAGAAATGGATGCATTGGCTGAAGTGTTCAAGTTTTTCAAACTGACACCGCGCCAGTTTGATCCAATTTTGAAAAACTCTCGCGATATCCTGATGCAAATCAGGGCAGAAGAGCGTGCTGTTATGGCGCTTTGTATTCGTCGTGGCGGAATGGATCGCAAGCATTTTATTGAATCTTTTCCGGGTAACGAAACCAACGAGAAATGGATTGCTTCGCAGCAGCGTCTGAAGAAAAATCAGGCTATTGTTGATCGCCTTGAGGGCATCAAGCCTGATGTGCAGCGCAGCCAGAAGAAATTGCTGCAGATTGAAATGCGTATGGGGATGTCATTGCCAGCGCTGAA
Source organism: Cellvibrionales bacterium UBA2034 (assembly GCA_002333095.1). Lineage (GTDB taxonomy): Bacteria > Pseudomonadota > Gammaproteobacteria > Pseudomonadales > UBA7239 > UBA7239. The sequence continues at coordinate 8,076 of DDBK01000068.1, read as the reverse complement.
AGAAATCAATCGCCGCCTTTCACTTGGTGAGGCGCGTATGCGGCGCGCCAAGCGTGAAATGGTTGAGGCTAACTTGCGTCTGGTTATCTCGATTGCGAAAAAATATACAAACCGTGGCCTGCAATTCCTGGATCTGATTCAGGAAGGAAATATCGGCTTGATGAAAGCGGTCGACAAGTTTGAATACCGTCGCGGCTACAAATTTTCGACTTATGCCACTTGGTGGATTCGTCAGGCCATTACCCGTTCCATTGCTGACCAAGCCCGCACTATCCGTATTCCTGTGCATATGATTGAAACCATCAACAAACTGAACCGTATTTCACGGCAAATGTTGCAAGAGATGGGCAGGGAGCCAACGCCAGAAGAGCTTGGTGAGCGGATGGAAATGCCGGAAGACAAAGTGCGTAAGGTGCTTAAAATTGCCAAAGAGCCCATCTCTATGGAGACGCCAGTCGGTGATGATGAAGATTCACACTTGGGTGATTTTATCGAAGACAATACTATCCAGTCTCCGATCGAAGCAGCTACCAGTGAAGGTCTGCGTGAAGCGACCCGCGAAGTGCTTTCAAGTCTGACAGCGCGCGAAGCCAAAGTATTGCGTATGCGTTTTGGTATCGATATGAACACTGACCACACATTGGAAGAAGTGGGCAAGCAGTTTGATGTCACCCGCGAACGTATTCGCCAGATCGAAGCGAAAGCCTTGCGTAAACTGCGTCATCCAACGCGTTCTGATCATCTGCGCGGTTTCCTTGACGAGCAGTGATTTTTCTTAGCGGGCCCATAGCTCAGTTGGTTAGAGCAGTCGACTCATAATCGATTGGTCGTAGGTTCAAGTCCTACTGGGCCCACCATTTATTCATTGCCTTGTATTGATGTGGTTTATCGGGCTAGCGCCTGTTCAACTGAAGCCAGTTTCACGCATGTGGTAAAAATTGCCATACACAAATCCACCTCTTCCAATTTCGGGAAGCTGGGTGCGAGACGAATATTCTTGTTCTGCGGATCTTTTCCATAAGGAAAAGTTGCGCCAGCTGGTGTAAGTTTCACGCCGGCTTCTGCCGCAAGTTTCACCACAGTTGTCGCTAGCCCCGCGCGAGTGTTGAATGACACAAAATATCCGCCAGCAGGCTTTGTCCATTCCCCAAGATCACTCCCGGAAAATGCTTCATCCAGATGTTTTAGCACGCAGTCAAAGCGCGGTTTGAGAATCGCAGCATGTTTTTGCATGTGTGCTTTCACGGCAGGGACATCCGGCAACATTTTTACATGTCGTGCCTGATTCACTTTATCCGGCCCAATAGTGCAAATGCCGAGTTGTTTACAGAACACGGCAAGGTTTTCTTTCGAGCTGCCCATGAATGCAATGCCAGCGCCAGCGTGGGTGATTTTTGAGGTAGAAGTGAATTGCAGCACGCTGTCTTCGGTGCCGTGTGCGCGACAGCGCTCCATGATGTTGGCCAGCACTGGCGGGTTGCTGGTGAGGTCATGGATCACATAGGCGTTATCCCAGAATACGCGGAAATTGGGGGCTGCGATTTTTCCGAGAGCTGCAATACGATCTACAGTTTCTGCGCTGTAAACACAGCCTGTTGGATTGCCATACTTGGGGACGCACCACATCCCTTTGATGGCTGGATCAGACTTGATCAACGCTTCCACTTGATCCATATCCGGGCCATTGTCTGTCAAGCGAACGGGAATCATCTCGATGCCGAACTGCTCGCATATGGCGAAGTGGCGGTCATAACCAGGTGACGGGCAAAGGAATTTGGTATTCGCTTCATTGCGCCATGCGTTTTTGCCGTCAGGGCCCAGCATCCAGGCATATTGCATGGCCTGATACATCATGGTGAGACTGCTATTCCCACCGGCGATGACTTCGCTGGTATCCAATCCAAGCAGTTCAGCGCCGAGCTTGCGCGCCGACGGCAACCCTTCCAGGCCGCCGTAATTGCGCAAGTCCGTGTTATCCAGCTGATAGTTACCATGCAGGTTGCCATCCAGCTCATCCGCCAGCGACAGCTGTTCTGCCGAGGGTTTGCCACGCGTGAGATCCAGCCCCAGTTTGCGTTGCTGGTAATCGGCGTACTGTGTCCGCAAAGTGTCGCGCCAGTTGGTCAGTTGCTCGCGGGAAGCTTGGTCGATTTGCACGGAGTAATTCCTCGGTTGGGGAAAAAAGCGCGCAATTATACGCACAAGCAGAGGCTGACCTGAAGGCCTTTGCAGGTTTGATTGGGAGGTTTAAAAAGGTCTGAGTACGGCCAACAGCACAATACTTATCAGTAGTAGTACAGGTAGCTCATTGAAGATCCGGAAGAATGTATGGCTGCGTGTGTTTTTATCATCAGCAAACTGGCGCAGGAAATAACCACAGGCTGCGTGATAGCACACCAGTAGCAGCACCAGCACTAGCTTCAGCTTGATCCACCAGACAGTCGTGTAGTAATCCATGTTCAGGTGCAGCATCCAGAAACCCAGTGCCACCGTCACAATGGCAGAAGGGGTCATGATGCCGCGGTATAACTTGCGTTCCATGACCTTGAAGCGCTCACGACTGGGAGTATCTTCGCTCATAGCGTGGTACACAAATAGTCTGGGCAGATAGAACAACGCTGCAAACCAGCATACGACGGCAATCAGGTGAAACGCTTTCAAGTACAGAAATAGCATGTCGACAAGGTTTCCCGGGGTCATCAAAGAGCGATAAAACAGTTATGATGATAAAGCAGATATACATATTTGGATATTTTTGGGGATCGGGTTGTGATCAAGGTCGGAATTGTTGGTGGGACAGGGTACACAGGCGTAGAGTTATTGCGTCTTCTGGCCCAGCATCCGCATGCTGATGTACAGGTTATTACTTCGCGCGGTGAGGCGGGCGTGCCTGTGGCCCAGATGTTCCCGAATCTTCGCGGGCGGTTTGATCTGGCGTTTGCTGTCCCTGATATAAAACAGTTGGGCGCCTGCGATATTGTGTTTTTTGCTACACCGCACGGTGTGGCCCAAGCCATGATGGCAGAGCTCCTGGCAACAGGCACGCGTGTTGTCGATCTATCAGCTGACTTCCGTATCCGTGATATTCCGCTGTGGGAAAAGTGGTATGGCCAGAAACATGCCAGTCCGGAGTTGGTGGGTGAAGCGGTGTATGGTCTGGCAGAGGTCAACCGGGAGGCGGTAAAAAATGCCCGGCTTGTTGCTTGTGCAGGTTGCTACCCGACAGCCGTCCAACTGGGATTCCTGCCCTTGCTGGAAGCGGGGTTGGTCAAGCCCGATAGTTTGATCGCCAATGCAGCATCAGGCGTTTCTGGTGCCGGGCGCCAAGCCAAAGTTGATATGCTGTATGCCGAGGTTAGCGATAGCTTCAAGGCGTATGCCAGCAACGGGCATCGGCACTTACCTGAAATCGAACAGGGTCTGCGCGCTATTCAAAAAGCCGATGGGGAGCCTGCAGAGCTGACGTTTGTGCCACACTTGATTCCCATGGTGCGTGGCATACATGCAACACTGTACGCGGATCTCGTTGATGAGACAGTTGATTTGCAAAAACTGTACGAGCAGCGTTATGCCGATGAGTATTTTGTTGATGTGCTGCCTGCGGGTTCGCACCCGGAAACCCGCACGGTGAAAGGCTCTAATTTTTGCAGGATCGCTGTGGCAAGACCCTTGGGGCGCAACCGGGTAGTTGTGATGTCTGTTATCGATAACCTGACAAAAGGTGCATCGGGGCAGGCAGTGCAGATTATGAATATCATGCAAGGGTTGCCAGAGAAAACCGGTTTGGAAAATCTGGCGCTACTGCCGTAAGTGTTGAGGAGAAATATACAATGAACACAGAGCAAGTAGAAACAGATCAGGATATACATGTAACTGCGAGTGCTGCAGGCAAGGTACGCCGATTGGTTGACGAAGAAGACAATCCGGATCTCAAGTTAAGGGTATTTGTTACCGGCGGCGGTTGTTCAGGATTCCAGTACGGGTTTACATTTGATGAAATTGCAGCGGAAGATGATGCGGCTATTGAAAAAGATGGTATCACTGTTCTGGTTGATCCGTTGAGCTACCAGTATCTGGCTGGTGCAGAAGTGGATTATGAAGAAGGATTACAAGGTTCAAAATTTGTCATCAAGAATCCGAACGCTTCAACTACATGTGGTTGTGGTTCGTCTTTCTCTATCTGATTATTTGTTCAGCCTGGCAGATAAATACTGCCGAGAATACAGGGGCGGCTGGCGCCGGTCACTGCTGGGATATTTCCTGGCACGCATTCAATCCTTTGTTTTGCTAGCCATGCGAATGCCATCGCTTCGACCCAATCAGGGTCAATGCCAACATCAATTGTGGAGCTAGTGTGAGCGCCTGGGAGTAATGCGCGTACTCTTTCGAGCAATAATTGATTGTTGCTTCCGCCGCCGCATAATAAAACACGATCAATGGAAGTTGGCATGGCGCTGATGGGAATGGTAATGCTGCGCGCAGTGAATTCAAGAAGCGTGCGCTGAATATCGGCATCACTCACGGATGTGAATTCCGTTAACACAGNNCACAGATTCGAGCCAAGCCAGGTGAAATGTTTCTCTCCCGGTGCTTTTTGGTGCGGGTGCTTGAATGTGCGGATGAGACAAAAGCTGGTCCAGCAATGCAATATTGCAATGCCCGGATCTTGCCCAGATCCCGTTTTCATCGTAAGGCTCCCCGCGTTTTTTCTGTATCCAGCTATCCATCAAAACATTACCGGGGCCTGTGTCAAAACCGGTCACGGGAGTGTCTTTTATCAGCGCAGTGATATTAGCCATGCCGCCTATATTGACGATGATGCGGCTCTCGTTTTTGTCGCCAAATACTGCTTTGTGAAATGCGGGAACCAGTGGTGCGCCTTGGCCGCCGGCAGCTACATCCATGCGTCGGAAATCCGCGACAGTAGTGATGCCTGTTTCAAATGCTATGGTGTTTGGGTCGCCAACCTGCAGTGTAAATGGAGCAGATTTTTCAGGATGGTGACGAATGGTTTGCCCGTGACTGCCGATGGCTCGAACTCGCGTAGCCTGAACATTTGATTGTTCAAGCAGTGCCATTGTCGCTTCTGCAAACAGCTTCCCTATTCGCCGATCAAGCGCTCCCATACGGTTAATTTCATCAACACCNNTCCAGACTGGTGCCGGACATCAGACCTATGTAGAGCTCAGCGAATTTGTGGCTCACGGTTTTTGTCGGTGTCGCCCAATGCCACTTGCTGTGATTTCTGCGGAATTGTTCCCGCCGCAAATTCTTTCATTTGTGAAAACAGAGCTGCTGTCGTTTTGTCGAAATTGGCTTTTTCTGTTTTTGACAAAGGTTCTGCCATAGCGACATTCATGTTGGCCAAGGGATTGACAGCTGTTCCATTGACATGAAATTCATAATGCAGGTGAGGGCCTGACGCCAAGCCGGTCATACCCACTGCGCCAATTACTTGTCCCTGGTTGACGCGTGCACCTTTCTTCACGCCGATTTTGCTCATATGGCCATACAGCGTTGTATATACGCCGCCATGCTGGATCATAACAACATTGCCGAAGCCATTGCGCACACCTGCAAACACAACTGTACCATCGCCGGCTGCGCGTATAGGGGTGCCTGTGGGCGCACCGTAATCGATACCTTTATGAGCTCGAATTTTGTGCAGAATCGGATGTTTGCGATTCAAGCTGAAATAGGATGTCACTTTTGCAAAATCAACGGGCGTACGCAGGAATTGCTTGCGCATAATGTTGCCGTCTGGCGTGTAGTAGCTGGTCGTACCATTTTTGTTGGTATATTGAACAGCGCGGTATGTTTTACCCTGATTGGTAAATTCTGCAGAAACAATATTGCCCTGACCGATGGATTGGCCATCCAGATAGAGTTCCTCGTAGAGCAAGGCAAAACTGTCGCCTTGCTGAATATCCTGCAGAAAATCAACGTCGTAAGCAAAAATATCAGCCAGCTTAAGTGTCATGCGGTCGTTCAAGCCGGCTTTCTGGCCGGCCAGAAATAGCGAACTGTCGATTGTGCCTGCTGCATAGCTGTAGCGTACTTCAGGTATCAGCGTGACTTGTTTGCTTTCGTATTTATCACCGGTGCGCGTCACAGAAAGGCTGTCCAGTTTACTGCGGCGTAAACGCAGTTCTTGTACAGCGCCATCTTTCATCAGCACATCAAGCTCATCACCAAGATTCAGCGATGCCAGTTTTTGCGCATCTTTACTGCTGTTGGTAAGTTCGTGAATCGCGTTCGTATCAAGACCAGTCTTTTGAAGCAGACTAGAAAGAGTGTCACCTTTGCGCACAGTCAGGTGCAGCCACGGGTCAATTTCGACAGGGGCAGTTGTGATTTCTGCAGCGGGTGTCTCGATGGCCGGGGTGACTGCTGGTGCGGGAGAAGGTTCCAGTTCTTGCACGCGATAAGCAACCACGCTGTCGGGAAGCACAGACAGCAACAGGGTGGCCGCAAGCGAAATGCCGCATGCTGCAAGGAGGTGATGTCTGGGAAAATGGTGAGTCCAGACATTGCCGGTATTGTGCGTTTCTTTGGTTAGCATAGCTTCAGTAAGGGGCTTTGACCTATCAAAGTCTGGATTGTAGGCAGGGTTTACCCTGCATGACAACCTTGACAGCGGGGTTTTTTACCCATCCGGATAAAGGCCTCCTTGTAATTACAGGGTATTTCGGTAACGTGTGCGGCTCTCTGGATATTAGCAATGAAGAGGGTTTGTGGTTGTGGCAGGCGGGGTAATTTCAGAATTAGAGGCAAGGGGGCTTGTCAGTCAGTTGGCTGGCGGGCAGGATCTGGTTGAGCATTTGGCCTCGGGGTCTCGTACCGTGTATTGCGGCTTTGATCCCACGGCAGACAGCCTGCACATCGGAAGCCTTGTGCCCCTATTAGCCTTGCGGCGTTTCCAGTTGGCTGGACATCGACCTATTGCTCTGGTCGGTGGGGCTACCGGGCTGATTGGCGATCCCAGTTTTAAGGCGGAGGAGCGTAAGCTCAATACGCCGGATGTTGTTGCTGGTTGGGTGGAGCGCCTTAAATTACAGGTATCCCGATTCATTGATTTTGATGCCGGCGCTTTTTCTGCCGAGGTCGTCAATAACTATGACTGGATGGCAGGCATGAGTGTTCTCGATTTCCTGCGGGATATAGGCAAACACTTCTCGATCAACGCCATGATCCAGAAGGAGTCCGTCAAGCAGCGCATTGACCGTGAAGGGGCGGGCATCTCCTTTACTGAGTTCAGCTACATGATTCTTCAGGCACTGGATTTTGCTGAGCTATATAAGAGGCATGATTGTACGGTCCAGATCGGGGGATCTGACCAATGGGGCAACATTACAGGCGGCATTGACCTGACACGCCGATTGCATCGCCAGCAGGTCTATGGCGTGACACTGCCCCTGGTCACCAAGGCGGACGGCACCAAGTTCGGCAAGACCGAGAGTGGCACTGTCTGGCTGGATGCCTCCAAGACATCTCCCTATGCCTTTTACCAGTTCTGGCTGAATACGGCTGACGCGGATGTCTATAAATTCCTGCGGTATTTCACATTTCTGGATCTTGTTGCTATTGAAGAAATTGAACAATCAGATAATGCAGCACAGGGTCGCCGCTCAGCTCAAGGTATTCTGGCAAAAGAAGTAACTGCCCTGATTCATGGTGAGGTGGGGGTGCTGGCCGCCGAACGCATCAGCCAGGCATTGTTTTCTGGCGACATCAGTCAGCTGACCGAAAATGATCTGGCACAGTTGGCTCTGGATGGTCTTCCTGTGCACGAGGTAACAGCTGAGAGCGGCGTGTTAGCAGGGTTGTTGGTGGATGCCGGGCTTGCGGTGACACCGCGTGGCGAAGTGACGCTAGGTCAGGCTCGCAAGTTTATTCAGGAAGGGGCTATCCAAGTTAATGGCATCAAGGTAAGCGATGTTACTTCCGAGGTGGGCCCCAAAGATGCGTTGTATGGTAAATATCATCTGTTGCGGAGAGGAAAAAAGCAGTTTTCACTGTTGGTTTGGCGGTGATTTCAAATATTTTGTAATTCCTTGTTGCAACCTTTGTGTAGTT
>DDBK01000190.1:5031-5289 GCA_002333095.1 Cellvibrionales bacterium UBA2034 | reverse complement strand
TTTCATCAGGCAGTTTTTTTCATCAGGCAGTTTTTTTCACTAGAAGTCGACCAGCAATTCCATACCCTTGTACAGATCAGCCACCTGTTCTTCATAACCATTGAACATGCGCGTCGGGATACGGTTAGGATTCAGCAGTGTCGACGGCAACCGCCGCTCCGTTTCCTGGCTCCAGCGCGGATGATCCACATCGGGGTTTACATTGGAATAGAATCCGTATTCGCGCGGCGCAGACAGATTCCAGGTGGTAGCGGGTTG
>DDBK01000190.1:4792-4963 GCA_002333095.1 Cellvibrionales bacterium UBA2034 | reverse complement strand
AAACCTTCCACATAGGGCCAATGCAATCCACTGGTATTGGTTTTTTGGCCGGGCAAATTTTCCGGATCGTATATCGATTCAAATGCCACGTATTTTGCATTGGATGTCGGTTCAAAACGCGCCAGCAAGTCTTTCAGCGGGAAACCGATCCACGGGATAACCATCGACCAC
>DDBK01000190.1:0-4785 GCA_002333095.1 Cellvibrionales bacterium UBA2034 | reverse complement strand
GTCACATGCCCGAACGGGGTGAGCGTTTCCGTTGTGGTGAATGCCGGGGACGACGGCGGCCGGAAGGACAAACTGCTTTCTGCAGCCATTGCATGATTCAGCAAGGATTCGCCCAGCAGGGTAGACAGTCCAGCAAAACCCATGGTTTTCAGCAGGGCACGCCGTTCGAGATAAACCGGTTCAGGCGTGATCTCTGAAGAAGGAACAGCAGGCAGGACGAAACGGTTCATGATGTTTCCCAAGCAATAGCAACACTGCGAGAATAGCGCTTATGTACCCGTAATCAACTGGAGCTTACCGTGCCGACCAATAGACTGATCAACGCCTACTATGCCGCTTTCAATAATCAGGACTGGGAAGGCATGCTGGCTTTGCTGACCGATGACATCGCCCACGACATCAACCAGGGTGAACGGGAGACAGGCAAGGAGGCATTCCGTGAATTCCTGGCGCGCATGGACCGCTGTTACAGCGAGCAGGTATGCGAGCTGGTTNNCCGCCACTGGCCAGCGTTACACCCTGCCCGTCGGTGCGTTTTTTGATATCCGCAACGGCAAGATCAGCCGTGTGACCAACTACTACAACCTGAATGACTGGTTGGCGCAGGTGGGAGAGACCTGATGGTAAAAAGCTTCTGACGGAAAACCAAGGCGCTCGCAACCCCGACTATTACGGGGCTGGTGATGCAAGGATTTCCGGTATGATTCAGCCTCCTGAAACAGGGATACCCTGCCCGAGAGGTGATCGTCAATGACCCCTGAAGAACAGAAAAAAGCCTTTGAAGCCGAGCTCTATACCTGGGTAGGCAAGGAAATCGCCCCGCCGACACCCGGTCTGGATCTGGTGAACGAAGCCATGATCCGCCACTGGTGTGAAGTCATGGGCGACACCAACCCCGTCTACACCGACAAGGCGTTTGCCGCAAACTCCAGCAAGGGCGGCCTGATTGCCCCACCCACCATGCTGCAAGCCTGGAGCATGGAAGGCTACCCGATGGCGTTTGCTGACACACAAGATCCCTCCACCATGGACGGCCAGCGCAAACTGCACCGCTTCATGGAAGACCACGGCTTCACTGGCGTACTAGGCACCAATTGCGACCAGGAATATATCCGCGACCTGAAACCCGGTGACACGGTTATCGCTCACACCAAGATCCATTCCATCTCGGAAGAAAAAGCCACCGGCATGGGAACAGGTTATTTCATCGAGACACGTACCGAATTTACTGACCAGAACAAGGCGCTTGTCGGCACGATGCTGTTCCGCGTACTGAAATTCAAACCGGCACAGGCGCCGAAACCAGTGGCAGAAGGCGCTGCAGCAGAAAACAAGGCGCCTACCAGAAGCAAATCCGTGCGCGGCCATGACAATGCATGGTGGTGGGATCAGGTGGAAAAAAACAAAGTCCTGCCGATCCAGCGCTGCAAATCCTGCAGCACGCTGCGTCATCCACCTCGCCCGTTTTGTAACCAGTGCCAGAGTGGTGAATGGGATTTTATTACTTCAAAACTCGAAGGCGAAATTTTCAGCTTTGTTGAATTGCATTACCCGGAAATTCCTGGCTATACCTATCCGCTGATGTGCGCCGTGATCACACTGGATGAAGGCACGCGCATCCTGTCCAACGTCATCGATTGCAAACCGGAAGACGTGCAGATCGGCAAGCGCGTGAAAGGCGAAGTGATGCAAGTGGATGTCGATAACGTTCTTCCACAATTCAGACTGGTATAAGGAGCCGAATATGACTGTATTAAAATCAAAAACAGCCACCCTGGCATTCAGCTCCATCAACGTCGGCGACAAACTGCCGGACATGGGCATCGACATCAATGTGAGCTTCGTGGTGGCTGGCGCTGTCGCTTCGCGCGATTTCACGCCGGTGCATCACAACAAGGCCGCCGCCAATGCATCGGGCCTCGCTAACGTTTTTCCAAACATCCTGACGGACAATGGCCTTGTCGGCCGCTTCGTGACCGATTGGGCTGGCCCGGATGCCACACTGAAGCGCGTGAACATCAAACTGGGCGCGCCGGTACAACCGGGCGAAGTGTTGAAATTCACAGGCGAAGTTGCTTCAAAAGATGATGCCAACAACATCGTTGATGTGAAAGTCACTGCGAAAGGCAACTGGGGTATGCACCTCGATGGTATTGCCCGCGTCCAGCTGCCGAAGTGAGGAAAACATAATGAAGATTGCAAATTTGAAAGACAAAGCGGCCATCGTCGGCGCAGGCTCTACCGAGTTTTCCAAGAATTCTGGCCGCAGTGAACTGTCACTCGCTTGTGAAGCCATTCTTGCTGCCCTGAACGATGCCGGCCTCAAGCCATCCGATGTCGACGGCATGATCACTTACACAATGGACAACAACGACGAAATCGAAATTGCACGCGCCATTGGCTGCAACGATTTGTCGTATTACTCGCGTGTACCGCACGGCGGCGNNGTGTGCCGCACGGCGGCGGCGCAGGCACCGGCACTATCCAGCAAGCGGCGATGGCGATTGCTACCGGCGCTGCAGAAGTAGTGGTGTGCTGGCGTGCGCTGAACGGTCGTTCCGGTCACCGTTATTCCGGCGGCGTGGCAGGCGACATCGTCACCGGCGACATGATCCATTACGGTTGGTACATCCCCTACGGCCTGCTGACACCCGCATCATGGGTATCCATGTACCACAAACGCTATGAACATCTGTTTGGCTGCACACGCGATGCACTGGCAGAAATTGCCATCGCCACACGCGACTATGCCGTCACCAACCCGAACGCATTTTTCCACAACCGTCCGCTCACACGTGCCGAGTACGACAACGCCAAAGCGATTTCACTGCCATTCAAGCTGTATGACTGCTGCCAGGAATCTGACGGCGGCAGCGCTGTTGTCTTAACCACACCCGAGCGCGCGAAGCATCTGAAAAACATGCCGGTATTTGTGAAAGGTGTTGGCGCCTACGCGGATAAAAATACGGAAGCGATGACCAACTTCTACGCCGATGAAATTGCACAGATTCCAGCAATGGACCTGGCCGCAAAACAGGCGTATGCGCAAGCTGGCATGACACCGGACGATATCGACGCCGNNGCTGCGATTATTTACGACGCATTCACTGCCATCGTGATGTGGCAGCTGGAAAGCTGGGGATTTGCTGCACCCGGCAAATCCAAAGACTTCATCACGTCTGGCGCATTGCGTCCGGATGGCCGTTTGCCCACCAACACGCACGGCGGCCAGCTGAGTGAAGCGTATATCCACGGCATGAACGGCATTGTTGAAGGCGTGAAACTGGTGCGCGGCCAATCGCTGAACCAGCCAGCAAAAGCGATCAATAACGTGGTGGTAACATCTGGCGTAGGTGTCCCTACCGGCGGCATGATTATCGGCAAGTAAGTAAAACAACTAACGAGGTGTCGCATGAAAACAGCTTTCAAAAATGCAATGGTCGTATCACTAGTGGCTATGGCGTCCGCAACTGCCATAGCCCAGACCGTCAAGAATGGCGAAATCTCAGGCATCATTGTCTCCAAGAGCGTATCTATCCCTGCCAGCAGCTCTGCCAACTTGTACACCACTCCTGCCACGNNGCGGATCCGGCATTGGCGAGATAACCCGTCTGAATAGTAGCTGCCAGACATTTACCCCCGGCTTTGTGGTGCCCGCGGGAACAACCTTGTCTTGCTACAACGAGTATGCTTTTACATCAAGCTGCAACGTGACAGGTGTACTCAGCAAGAAATAACTGTTCATTGTTAAAGGCACCGCGAGGTGCCTTTTTTATTCCTGAAAAACATTTGGTGAGAATTTATTTANNCCCATGACACGCAAAATTCTGGACAACACCCGCATCCACCCTGCTATTGCCAGTGAAGTAGGCGGCAATGCCGATTACCGCCACACGGTGGATGAAGTAGAAAAAGCAATCGATGCACATGCCATTGTCATCGTCGGCATGAACCACAATCCCTTCCCGAAAAAAGCGCGTGAGCTGCTCGATGCAGAAGGCATTGCCTACCACTACATGGAATACGGCAACTATTTTTCGGAATGGAAACGGCGCGGTGCGCTGAAAATGTGGTCTGGCTGGCAGACATTCCCGATGATTTTTGTGAAAGGCCAGCTGGTTGGGGGATTTGCCGACCTGAAACAACTGGTGCTTAGCGGGGAGTTGCGCAAGCAGCTCGCCTGACCACGGACGGTCTGAAGGCTTGCAATTGGCGGAAAATATGCAAGACTCAGGGCATATAAAAATAATTCATCCTGCAAGAAAGGAGCCCGTCATGGCGAAGACAACCCGCACTCTATCCNNCCTGGTACGCGCACACCAGACCAGATGGTCAATCTGGTGGCCGACTTCAACACCCCGTGCCCAGCCTACGGGTATGCCGTGAACCAGCAGATAAACGCTGACGGCACCTTATCGCCCTTCAGCATCCCTGATGGATATTCGCTCGTGATTACCGGTCTCAACTGGTACCAGTATGTGATCGGATCCGGCGAGACACGCTATGAAGGTCGGCTCAGCATTCAAGGCACAGGGGTCGCCACTATCTTTTCCGATTTCCGGGTTGAAAACGGCTCCTATAACCGAGCTGGCAGTGTGACCGGGATCAGCGACGTTGTGGTCCAGCCGGGTGTGGCACTGTGCTACGGCGCGCCCATCTTGAAGCCGTCCACCTATGAGATGTACAAGGAAATACGCGTAAACGTGCATGGCTATCTCGTCAAAAATCGCGGACGGAGCGATTCAGGCAACGACGACAATGGCAATGACGGATCGGATGGCCACC
>DDBK01000094.1:35091-36010 GCA_002333095.1 Cellvibrionales bacterium UBA2034 | reverse complement strand
GAGCTATCGGGAAGCCACAGGCAGCCGCGGTAGCCACCGCTTCCTGCATGCGTACTTTGCACCAGCACAAAAATGGCACGGTGAGAGAGCCGCCGCCAATGCCGAACAGTGCCGATACGCCCCCAATCACCAGTCCAGCCAGTGTCAAACCGCCTTTGCCCGGTACCCGGGAGTGCCCCTGTGGTTGCCAGCCAAACCACATCTGGGCGGCGATCAGCCAGGCAAACAGGCCAAATAGCCGCTGCAGCAGCAGGCCGTGCATCTGGGCGGCGATATAGGCGCCACACCAGACACCGGCTGCAATGCCGGGTGCAAGCCATAGCGCCACTGGCCAGCGCACCGCACCCGCGCGGTGGTGTGATTGGGTAGAGCTGATGGAGGTAATGACGATGGAGGCCAGTGATGTGCCAATGGCCAGATGTGTCTGCAATTCCGTCGTGATGCCTTGCCATTGGAAACACAGCAACAGCGCTGGCACGATAATGGTGCCGCCACCCACGCCAAATAATCCAGCCAATACGCCGGCAACCGTGCCCACCAGTAAGTACAACAGAAAAATCACGGCATGCCGTTCCTGTAACAAGACGTGCCATTCTTGACTGCAGCAGCAGTCGACGCAACAGCCATGAGTGCTTTTTGCTTATACTGCGGCCAGTCTGGAGTGTGGGCAGTCTATGCACGTATTGGTTATAGGTGGCACCGGTTTTATCGGTTATCACGTTGTCCGCGCCCTGCGTGCGCAGGGCGATGCCGTGTCTGTGCTATGTCGCAGCCCTGAAGCGGCAACGGTGTTGTTTGATGATGAAGTAACAGCTATCAGCGGTGACGTGGCAACTCTGGAGACAGCGGATTACATGCAACTATTGCAAGGATTCGACGCAGTTATATTCGCTGCGGGTGTTGACGAGCGCTGCGAAGT
>DDBK01000094.1:0-35066 GCA_002333095.1 Cellvibrionales bacterium UBA2034 | reverse complement strand
CGTCGGGCAGTCTTGCTGAACTCGATTTTTGCATGGATCGACAAACAACAACCGGCGCTGCAGTTATCAAAACAACATCCTTATATCCGTTCACGGGTTGAGCAGGATTCTGTAGCGCATGCGGCTATTTCGGCTAGCGATTGTGTGCTGGTGACCATACAGGTGCCCTGGGTCTTTGGTGCGGCGCCCCATCGTGAATCACAGTGGACTTCACTGGTGGCGTATGTACGAGCTGCCACGCCTTTGATGTGCATACGTGGGGGAGCCAGTATGTTGTCTGTCACTGCATTGGCTGCGGCGGTGAGTGGGGCGCTGCGCTTTCCTGCTGAAAGTCTGTCGCTGCCTGTTGGCGATGAAAACCTGACATATACCGCGTTGATGCAACGTCTGGCAGTGATTGTTGGGCGCAGGGATCGGCAGGTTAGCCCTGTCAGTGATGGCATATTCCACAATTTGTCGGCGCTGGGTGAATTTGTGGGGGGGTTGTTTGGCAAACAGGCGGGTGGGCTTGATATGAATAACATAGCAGATCTGTTGTGCAGGGAAATATTTTTTGATCCATCCACGTCACAAGCGCTATTGCATTACACGGGCGGTGACCTCGACGACGCATTGCGCGACACGGTTGCCAGCATTCCAGAAAACTTCTGGATGAGCAGCTGGCGTAAATCCCTGAACTGGTTTGCACGTGCGTAGTTCGCTCGTCAAAAAATCGTTCGCCGCCATCTGGCTATTGCTGGTGGCTGTATTCCTGTCCATCACGGCTTACTACATCATTTTTTTCCATGTGTCGCCCCTGTCACGCGATCAATGGCATATGTATTACGCCTTGTTAGAACAGGGCGTATGGCGCACATCGATCACTACAATGTCTGGTCATCGCCATATCCTGGCTTTCTTGTTATATGACATTGACCTGAATTTTTTTAACGGCAATAACCATTTTCTGGTGGCGGTGGACTGGTTGTTGAATCTGGGGTTGATGGCGCTGCTCTGCGCACAGATACGTGTTTGTATTGTGAATCCGTTATCTCGTTGGCTGTTAACAGGCTGGGTAGTTGTGCTGTTGTGCTGGCTGCTCAATATTGCCTTGTTGGGTTGGGGATTCAACGGCATCAACAACTATATGTCGATACTCAATACAGTGCTGTCCATTTTTTTCCTGCATCGTGCTGCACATCATCCACAACATAAAACCCGCAACGTTGTTGTTTCCCTGTTATTGGGTGGCTTGGCGACACTCAGTTTTGGTAACGGGATTCTGGTCTGGCCTATCGGTTTGCTGGGTGTGTATTTGTGGCGTGCGCCGTTGCGTTTTGCCGGGTATTTTGCCGGTGGTGCGCTGGTGTTTATTTCACTGTACCTGTTGTTGCCAGGTGCCAGCGCAGTGGGTGACACGCTGCAGTTTAATCGCTGGAATATTGTGTTATTCCCGCTTCAGTTGATGGGTGGTCCGCTCTACCATTTATTGCGTGCATGGCAGATAGTCCCCGAAGCAACCCTGTCGCTTGTTGCGACCGGTTTCGGCGTGCTTGTGTGTTTGTTGGCGGGGCTGGCATTGTGGCAACGCTTGCAGCGGCGGGTTGCGATGGACAGTCTGGATGCGCTGGCGCTGGCGCTGGTGCTGATCGGGTTTGGCAGCGCTTTTTTGCTCACGTTGACGCGTGTTGAGGGCGTGCTTGATCCTGCGGTGGATCGTTTCCAGATCTGGGCGCTGCTGGTGTGGTTGGGTGTGAGTTTGCTGCTCTATCGAATGATGACGCCCGGCGCACAGCGCGGCTGGCGATGTCTCTTTTGGCTGTTTCCGCTGTTGGCATTGCCGTCTCAACTCGATTGGGGTGCGCGTCTGGCTGAATATCGCACACGAATGGACACTGCATTGCTGGCGTATCAGGTGTATTTGCCAGTGACACAGGATGCTGAAAGGGCGCTGCACTGGAACTGGCAGAACAAATTGCCGTATCTGTTTCCTGTGCTGGAAAATTTGCGCGCCAGTCACCGCAATATTTTCACTGGCGGTGCAGTAGACGGGTTGGGTAAGGCATTGCCGGTGGTGGCGAACCTGCCTGCTTGCCAGTGGTCGCTGGTGCATCAGGAAATGATTGTGGCGGCCGATTTACTTGATGTATCGGCCATAACTGGCGCTGGACCCTATGTTGTAACAGCGACCTCCGCAGAGCAGNNGTGCGCGGTTTGCTTCAACCTGTCCGTCATAGCCGCTTGCCACGCTTCAGCGGTGTATTACACGGTGAATACAATGCATACGGCGTAGCACGGATTGAACAGCCAGCCACGCAATTGATGTTGCTACGGCATGGCCAGCCATTGTGTATTGCGGCGATAAATTAGGCGATGTACCTCCAGGCTAGCCCGGTATAGCAGGTCTGCCGGCTCCGGGTTCCGGTGGCATAAAAAGCTCTTTTATGCGATATTTCGCGACCCCTATGTGACGTGGCCTGATCATGATTGGCAAGGTTCTCAAGAAAATCTTTGGCAGCAAAAATGAGCGTGAATTGAAGCGACTCGGCAAGCTGGTGGCGGGTATCAATGCTTTTGAGCCTGCGCTGGAAAAACTGTCGGACAGTGAGCTGGCCAACAAGACTGCAGAGTTTCGGGCGAGGCTACAGAAAGGCGACACGCTGGACCAGTTGCTGCCTGAAGCATTTGCCTGTGTAAGGGAGGCCGCAAAACGTACACTGGGCTTGCGCCATTTCGATGTTCAGATGATTGGTGGCATGGTGTTGAATGCCGGCAAGATTGCCGAGATGCGCACAGGTGAAGGCAAGACATTGGTGGCCACGCTGCCTGTGTACCTGAATGCCCTGCCTGGTGACGGTGTACATGTGGTCACAGTGAATGACTATCTCGCTAACCGCGATGCGAACTGGATGCGTCCGGTGTATGAAAAACTGGGCATGAGTGTCGGGGTTATCCTGTCTGGCCAGAGCAGTGAACAAAAGCGCGAAGCCTACGCTGCCGACATCACTTACGGCACCAACAACGAATACGGTTTTGATTACCTGCGTGACAACATGGCCTTGCGTCTGGAAGACAAAGTGCAGCGCGGTATGAACTTCGCGATTGTCGATGAAGTGGATTCCATCCTGATCGATGAAGCGCGCACGCCACTGATTATTTCTGGTGCAGCAGAAAACAGCTCTGAATTGTATAAACGCATCAATGCCCTGATGCCGCGGCTGAAAGCTCAGACAGAAGATGTGCCGGGCCACTATACGCTGGATGAAAAACAGCGGCAGGCAGAATTAACTGAAGAAGGGCACCAGCTGATCGAGCAGTTACTGATCAAGGATGGTTTGCTGGATGCGAATGACAGCTTGTATGCCGTCACCAACCTGAGCTTGCTGCATCATATCCACGCTGCCTTGCGTGCGCACACGCTGTTTCATCGTGATGTTGAATATATTGTGCAGGATGATCAGGTCATCCTGATCGACGAGCACACCGGGCGCACCATGCACGGCCGCCGTTTGTCGGAAGGTCTGCACCAGGCGCTCGAGGCAAAGGAAGGTGTTGCTATCCAGAGTGAAAGCCAGACCATGGCGTCCACCACATTCCAGAATTATTTCCGGCTGTACAAAAAACTGGCCGGCATGACGGGTACTGCTGATACAGAGGCGCCCGAGTTCATGCAGATATATGGCCTTGATGTGGTCGTAATCCCTACTAACCGTCCGCTATCGCGCCTGGATCTCAATGATCTGGTGTACATGAGCAAGGATGAAAAATACGAAGCGATTATCCAGGATATAAAACAGTTTGTGGCGAATGGTGCGCCGGTGCTGGTGGGCACTGCGTCGGTAGAGACGTCTGAAGAGATGTCGCGCCGGTTACAGGCTGTTGGCATTGAACATCGGGTATTGAATGCAAAATTCCACGCGCAGGAAGCAGAAATTATTGCGCAGGCCGGTCGTCCCGGCATCGTGACGATTGCTACCAATATGGCCGGTCGTGGCACGGATATTGTGCTGGGCGGAAAGTGGGAAGCAGAAGTGGCTGCGTTGAATAATCCCACGCAGGCGCAGATCGATGCTGTCAAAGCAGAATGGAAACAGCGGCAAGACCAGGTGATTGCGGCAGGCGGTTTGCATATTCTCGGCACAGAGCGTCATGAATCCCGCCGTATCGATAACCAGTTGCGTGGCCGTGCAGGGCGTCAGGGAGATCCGGGACTGGCGCGTTTTTACTTGTCTCTGGAAGATGATCTCATGCGGATTTTTGCATCGGATCGCGTCAAGAGCATCATGCAGGCGCTGGGTATGCAGCGTGGTGAAGCAATCGAACACAGCATGGTCACCAGCTCGATTGAAAAAGCCCAGCGTAAAGTTGAAGGTCGCAACTTCGATATCCGCAAACAATTGCTGGAATATGACAATGTTGCTAACGATCAACGTCAGGTTATTTACCAGCAGCGCAATGATATTCTCGAAGCAGAGGATATCGGCGATATTATTACTGCTATCCGCAATGATGTTGTCAGTGAATTGGTGACGCAGTATTTGCCGGAGCAGAGTTTTGTCGAGCAGTGGGATTTGCATGGCCTTGAGCAGGCGCTGGAGACGGATTTCGGCATCCAGTTGCCAGTCCGTGAATGGCTGGAGCAGGACATCAATCTGACGGAAGCTACCGTGCAGGAGCGCGTGCAGGCAGCAGCCTCTGAACATTACGCCAGGAAATGTGAAGGCGCAGAATCCATCATGCGTCAGGTTGAAAAACAGATCATGTTGCAGGTGCTGGATAATCTGTGGAAAGAACACCTTGCCAGCATGGATCACCTGCGCCAAGGGATTAACTTGCGGGCATATGCACAAAAAAATCCCAAGCAGGAATTCAAGCGTGAATCGTTCGATCTGTTCCGGGTGCTGCTGGATAACATCAAGTCAGAAGTGGTCAGGGTGCTTTTCCATATACGTATAGCATCACGCGAAGAAATTGATGCGATGGAAGAACAGCGCCGTCAGGAACAAGAGAATTTACAACTGAAGCATGCTGAAGTATCTGCCTTGCATGGTGAAGAAAAAACAGATGAAGCGCCAACAGCCAGTAACGCTGCTGCACCGTATGTGCGTGAAGGTGAAAAAGTAGGGCGTAATGACCCTTGCCCGTGTGGTTCTGGCAAAAAATACAAACAGTGTCACGGGCGTTTGGTATAAAAATGGCAGTTGGCAGTGGTATTTTGTCAGAATTATTTCCTGTATCTGGTGTGCGCATCGGTATTGCCGAAGCGGGCATACGCAAGGCCAACCGTAAAGATGTTGTGATATTCGAGTTGGCAGCTGGCAGCACAGTCGCTGCAACTTTCACAACCAATGCTTTTTGTGCGGCACCTGTACATGTTGCAAAAAAGCATCTGGCGACTGAAGCGTGCCGTTACTGGCTGGTCAATACCGGTTGTGCCAATGCGGGTACTGGTGAGCAAGGCATGCAAGATGCGCTGCAGAGTTGTGATGCGTTAGCAAAAATTACTGCAGTTAAGCCGGAAAGTATCCTTCCGTTTTCTACAGGTGTCATTGGTGAATTGTTGCCGATGGAGCGCTTGGTTGGTGGCTTGCCAAAAGCATTAGCGGATCTTGATGCAAATCACTGGTTGCGCGCGGCCGAAGGAATCATGACGACGGATACGCGTCCGAAAGCAGCGTCAAAGAAAATCAGCATAGACGGAAACATCATTACGGTCACTGGTATCAGCAAAGGCGCTGGAATGATCAAGCCCAATATGGCGACTATGCTGGGTTTTGTAGCGACAGATGCGAAAGTGTCACAAGAAGATTTGCACGCTTTGTTAAAGTCTGTTGTGAATAAATCCTTCAACAGGATCACGATTGATGGTGACACTTCCACCAATGATGCCTGTATGTTTGCAGCAACAGGAAAGTCTGGTGTTGTATTGTCACCGGCGTCCCCGCAGTGGAATGTTTTTGCGCAAGCCGTTGAAAATATTTTTGCTGAACTGGCGCAAGCGATTGTGCGTGATGGCGAGGGAGCGACAAAATTTATTACTGTAGAAATTAATGGCGGAAACAGCAGTGCCGAATGCCTGCGTGCGGCGTATGCCATTGCTGAGTCGCCGCTGGTGAAGACGGCTTTGTTTGCTTCTGATCCCAACTGGGGGCGCATTCTTGCCGCTATCGGGCGCAGCGGTATTGAAAACCTTGATACTTCACGCATCAATATTTTCCTGAATGATGTGCAGATTGTCCAGAATGGTGGACGAGCTACTTCTTATACAGAAGAGCAAGGTCAGCGTGCGATGGCGCCAGAAGAAATCATTGTTCGTGTAGAGTTACAACGCGGTGTTATTGGTGAAACGGTGTGGACTTGCGATTTCTCGCATGACTACGTGACGATCAATGCCGAATACCGCACCTGACTTTCTGTAGCGCCACTTTTATGAAATCAGTTCACGTTGCTGTTGCCGTCATCAAGAACGACAACGGTGATGTGCTGATCGCCAAGCGACCTGATCATTTACATATGGGGGGGTTCTGGGAATTCCCTGGCGGGAAAGTAGAAGCAGGTGAAACTGTCTTGCAGGCATTGCAACGGGAAATTCGTGAAGAAGTGGCATTGGATATTCACGCCGCACAACCCCTGTTAAGAATTCCTTTCCAGTATCCGGATAAACATGTGTTGCTGGATGTCTGGTGTGTAACCGGTTTCGCCGGTGATGCGCAGGGTTGCGAGGGGCAACAGGTATTGTGGGCTTCAGCGAACAGGCTGAACACGTATCAATTTCCGCCGGCCAATCGTTCCATTCTCACGGCGTTGCAGTTATCAGACCGGCTACTTGTAACGGGTAATTTTCTGGATGCAACAGAATGTTTGCAGCGCACACGCAGTGCGCTGGAGCATCATGGTATTCGCACGGTGATGTTGCGGGCGCATCATCTCGATGTGGCTGCATACAACAAGCTGGCAGAAGCGATGGCGGATCTGTGCGCACAGTATCAGGCGAAGCTCATGTTGAATGCCGAAGCGGGTTCATGGGGCGGGCTGGCAGATGGCCTCCATCTTTCATCACAACGTTTGCGGGTTTGCCATGACCGGCCTGTCAGTATCGACACGCTATTCGGCGCCTCGTGCCACAATGCGGTAGAGGTGCAGCATGCGTTGTCGGTGGGTGCAGATTACATCCTGCTGTCGCCGGTGTTGCCAACGCCCAGCCATCCCGATGCCATCACGTTGGGTTGGGAGGGGTTGGCTGCATTGCTCCCGCTGTGCCCTGTACCGGTTTTTGCATTGGGTGGTCTTGGTGATANNTTTTTCTTAAATGATAACTATTATCATTTACATTAACTGAGGTCAGAGAAGGCAGTGCAGCTACAGAGATCTGATAAGTGCCGCCGCACACCGGGAAGCCACTACTGGCCGGCAACAATCATTTTTTCGGTACTTCTGCACTTGGGCGCGGCCGCCTGGTGGTTGAACAGGTCGGCACAGCCGATTCAGATGACGGGCGTTCAAGCGGTGACCGTGGATCTGATTGCACTGGCGCCTCCTGCACCCGAACCAGCTCCCAGGGTTGTCCAGCCACAGTCAATGCCGTCTGTACCAGAGCCGTTGCGTGATGATGAAATGGCTGAGAAGCGCAGAGTCGTCAAGAAAAAACTGGATCAGGTAAAGCGGCAGCCCAGCCCTGTACCGGTACAGGAGCAGCCAGCAGCGCCAGTATCCAAAACTGAGCCCCAACCAGCTCCTGTGGCTGTGGCACGTTACGATGCGGATTACCTGAATAATCCGCCGCCTGATTATCCGCAGCAGTCGCGGCGCCTTGGGGAAGAAGGGCAGGTTCTGATAAGGGTGCAGGTGTCGGCTGACGGCAAAGTGTTATCGGTAGAGTTGAAACAATCTTCCGGCTTTGAGCGACTGGATCAGGCAGCACTAAAGGCTGTTGCTAAATATCGGTTTACAGCTATCGGTCATGTCAGTTCGGTTGTGGTGCCTGTGAAATTCAATTTGAAAAATTAACGAGGTTTTGAACAATGGAATTCAATCTGGATATGTTCAGTTTCTGGCAACAAGGTGATGCCATATCGCATACTGTGCTGTTGTTGCTGGTCGTGATGTCGATAACCAGCTGGGCGATCATTATCAGCAAAAGTGTGCAGCTGGCATGGTGGCAACATGCTAATGGAGGTGCGCTCGAGCGTTTTTGGCGCGCACAAAATCTGGATGAAGGTGCGCTGGAATTGAAGCGCATGTTGCCGTTTCGTTTATTAATGGAACACGGTAATGATGCGGTACAACATTACAGAAGCCATCGACCCGGGATGCAGGCGCAGCTTGATGCGCAACTACCATTAACCGAGTTGGTGACACGTGCGTTGCGTCAGGCATTGAATCGCGCTACTGCTGATCTTGAGCGCGGTCAGGTATTTCTTGCATCAATTGGTTCTGTTTCACCGTTTGTTGGCTTGTTGGGTACCGTGTGGGGTATATATCACGCGCTGGCGGTGATTGGCGCAACCGGCCAAGCCAGTCTCGATAAAGTGGCAGGCCCTGTTGGAGAGGCTCTGATCATGACAGCTATCGGTTTGTTTGTAGCGATCCCCGCAGTATTAGCATACAACGCATTTAATCGTGTGCAGCGTTTGATTGTGGCAGATCTAGACGGATTTGCGCATGACCTGCTGGTGTATTTCACCACAGGATCCCACACGCAAAAATTACCTGAACAAAATAAAGCGGGAGCATAAAGCCATGGCATTTGGTGGATTTGATCAGGGCTCACCCCAGCCAATGTCAGAAATTAATGTGACACCGTTAGTAGATGTGATGTTGGTGTTGTTAATTATTTTTATGGTTTGTGCTCCTTTGATGACGCAATCCATCAATGTCAATTTACCAAAAGCAGTGGGTGCTTCAACGCAAGAGAAACCGGAAACGGTGAGCCTGGCCATTGATTCCCAAGGGAAATTGAGCTGGAACGGTGAAAGTGTTGCTGATGCAGGGCTCACACAGTGCCTGACAGAATTGGCAGCAAAACAACCACAGCCGGAATTGCATTTGATAGCGGACAAGGATGTGCGGTATGAACGCGTGGCGCAGGTAATGGCGCTGGTGCGTGCAGCCGGTGTCAGCAAGATGGGGTTTGTCATGTTACCAGGCGCTGCCCAGTGAACCAGAAGGGTAAAGACAATGCTTCAAATGCTGAGGGTGCTCCGGTCTTGCTATCGAGGGATTTATTTTGTGCTTCGCGCACAGTTTTTATAGAACATGATGGTCAGCGTTATTTGTTAAGGCTAACCAAAGAAAACAAGCTAATTCTCACTAAATAATTTCTAACGATCTGGGTTTTTAATAGTCAGCCAGCCATCTGCCCACTTGTGTTTGCAGTAGCCAGCCATTTTCAGTCAACGGTTGGTATAGCACTAGTGGAGAAATTCATGAAAAATTTTGATAAAAAACCCCTGCCATTCGGGGTGATGCTGTGCGGGGTCACTTTATGTGGTGTGACGCTTAGCCATGCATTACACGCTCAGGAAGCAACAAAAGATAATACATTAGAAACCATTTATGTCAGTGATACGCTTGAGCAAACCCCATCGGAAAGCGGGTATCAGGCAGGAAAAACCAGGATCGGTAAAACAGACCAGTTGCCGAAAGACATTCCCCAGTCTGTCACCATTGTCTCGAATAAACTGATGCAGGATCGTAATGCAGATACCTTCAGGGAGGCATTACGTAATGTGGCGGGCCTGACGTTTAACGCAGGGGAAGGCGGACGTATTGGCGATAACATCACCATACGTGGTTACTCCGCAGTGGGCGATCTGTATCTCGATGGCATGCGTGATAGCGCGCAGTACAATCGCGATACATTTAATCTTGAACAGATTGATGTGCTGCGAGGATCGTCATCCATGTTATTCGGGCGCGGTTCGACAGGCGGCGTTATCAATCAGGTGAGCAAACAGGCCTTGCTGACCGATCGCAATATCGTCAGCACCACGCAAGGTTCCAATGCATACCAGCGCTATACGGCAGATATCAATCAACAGCTCGGCGATGCCGTTGCCTTGCGTATTAATGCAATGAGCACGGAAGCAGATAGTTATCGCGATGAAGTGGAGCAGAGCCGTAGCGGTATTGCGCCGACGATCAGCTTCGGTATCGGCACAAAAAACCAGTTCACTCTGTCTCATTTCCATCTGGAAGAAAATAATATCCCAGATATGGGTGTGCCGTATTTTGATCCGGATGGTAGCGCTCGATCGCCAGACGGCCATGACATCCTTGGCAATTATTATGCAAAGCCACTCGATGTTGATCGTGATACTTTTTACGGAATGAGTAATATCGATTATGAGAAAAATGATACTGATATCACCACAGCCAGTTACACGCACCAGTTTGATGAAGATACAGAATTAACAACGCGTTTGCGCAGCTCGGACTACAAGCGGGATCTGTGGGCAGTGGCGCCTCGTTTAATGCTGAGCCATCCTGCATCCGTGAACGACCCTGTTACAGAAAATGATATTACGGGTGTGCGGCGCGGGCATCAAGGGCGCGGTGGTGAGGAGCAAACTGTCGATAGCCAGACCGACTTCACCACACATTTTGATACGGGTGCTATACAGCATGAGCTGTTGCTCGGCACAGAAATTCTGCGGGAGAAAGCGCGGCGCTGGAGTAATGCATTACCTACTGGTGTGGTTAACCCGAATGCGGATGCCTGGAACCCTGACCCTGAGCCAGTTTTGCCTGATGGTTATCTCTATAAGGGAAAAAGTATTTACAACTATTACACAGGTGAAAGTTATGCATTTTACTTTCAGGATGTTATTGGCATCACAGACCAATGGAAAATATTAACAGGCGCACGCTGGGATCATTCAAAAAATGATTATGACCGTTATCTTGATGAGCCATTAACACGCAGGGATATCGTTAATAGCTGGCGACTTGGCTTGCTATACCAGCCTACTGACAATTCTACCTATTATGTTTCCAGAGGTAGTTCATTTAACCCTTCTGCCGAGTTGTACCAGCTGGATGACCTCACGGCAGATTTGCCACCAGAAAAAAGCCTCAATACTGAAATAGGCGCCAAGTGGGAATTGTTGGAAGGTGATTTATCAATCCGCACTTCTTTGTCACGCTCAGAAAAAACCAATGAGCGCAATACTGATCTTGCTGTTGATGTTGCAGTGTTATCTGGTGCGCGTCATACCGATGCGGTAGAGCTGGAGATCATCGGTCATGTAACTGAGGAATGGGAGATCTTCACTGCAATGGCTTATCTGGAAGCAAATATTGATGAGCATTCGAACACGTCGGTAACAGGTGTAGTCACAACAGACGAAGGCAATGAGCCAATTAACACGCCGCACTATACATTTAACTTATGGAACACCTACAGTTTTGGTGGTGGCTGGCGTGCGGGTATTGGTTTTGATGCAATTGGAGCACGGTTTGCCAATCAGTCTAACGCTGCTGTGGTGCCTTCTTACACGCGCTGGGATTCCATGTTGGCATACGAGAAAAAATCCTACTCAGTAAAATTAAACCTTTTCAATGTGTTTGATCAGGAATATTACGAAAGTGTTTATGCTGGCCATGTTCTTCCAGGTGCACCACGTACGCTAGAAATGAAAGTAGAGTACAAATTTTGATGGATAAGAGGTTGATATGTTGTTGCAAGTACCGGGTGTATTAAGTGCTGTGCAGGTGCAGCAGTGTCGCGAGTTGCTGGATGCTGCTGCCTGGATAGATGGTTCCAGTACTGCTGGAACCCAGTCGGCGCAGGTAAAAAACAATCAGCAGTTGCCGGAGCAGTCACCAGTCACTCGACGCTTGCAGCCTGTTGTGCTGGAAGCGTTGTTGCATAGCGCGCTATTCTATACAGCTGCGTTACCAAAGAAAATATTTCCGCCGTTGTTTAATTGTTACAGCGGGACAAATAATTCTTTCGGAAAGCATGTTGATAATGCGATGCGAACGCATGTGGCTACCGGGTATAGAGTGCGTTCAGATTTATCAGCAACATTATTTTTGTCGGATCCAGACGAATACGCTGGTGGTGAATTGGTGATTGAAGACACATTTGGTGAGCAGAGAATAAAGTTACCGGCCGGCGATCTGGTTTTATATCCTTCATCCAGTATTCATCGTGTTGAACCGGTCACACATGGTGCGCGACTGGCGTCATTCATGTGGATTGAAAGCATGGTGCGTGATAATGCACAGCGGCGCCTGTTGTTTGAGCTGGATATGGCTGTTATGGGTGTGCGGAAAGATCAGGGGGAGAGCAGCAATAGTGTAAAGCTGACGGCCTGTTACCATAATCTGTTACGTATGTGGGCGGATAGTTGAAACGGCCCTGCATGCGGTTGCGCACTATTGCGTATGGCGGGTGAGCCACTCAGCGGTATGATGACCTTGCACTGACAAAGGACACATCGACCATGAATGCTGACAAACAACTGGCCACACTACTCGCTATTGAAGCCATCAAACAACTCAAATATGCCTATCTGCGCCACCTTGACCTGAAAGAATGGGATGAGGTGGCCGGTTTGTTCACGCCCGATGTTGTCAGTACTTATTCTGACGGGAAGCACAGTTACCACGGCCGCGATGCGGTAATGGCGTTTCTGTCTGGCTCACTGAGCCACAAACGTGTGGTGACCAAACATCAGGTGCATCATCCGGAAATTACATTTGATGATGATCTCACAGCGGCGCGGGGTATCTGGTACCTGACGGATGCGGTGATCAACACGGTGAGCCGGGACCCTGCCAAGCATTTCTGCATTGCAGGCACGGCGTTTTATGACGAGCGCTATACCAGAACAGGCGATGGTTGGAAAATTTCATCCATTGGTTATAAGCGTGTTTTTGAAGAAACGGTGACCAGACACCCTGAACAGGTGCTGGAATACAAGAACCGGTTTCTTGGGGATTTTGATTTGCATTGATCCTGCGCTACTGGCTAGACATGAAATTTCACAGAATCCTCCCGGCTTTTTTTCTAACGTTTTCGTTCGCTGTGTTTGCGGATNNAACCGTTGATGTCAGTGCCACGCGCACAGACGATATTCCGGGTAAGGCTGCATTGCTGGATGAAAGTGATGTGAAGGATACGGGAGCAGTGCATCCTGCGGAATTGATGGATCAAGTGCCGGGCGTGTGGATCAGTCGGGGTGGTGGCCAGGAAAATCTGACGGCATTGCGTTCAGCGGTATTTACCGGGCCTGGCTCATGCGGGGAGTTCCTGTTTGCCGAAGATGGTGTGCCTGTGCGCCCGAGTGGTTTCTGCAATGTTAACCAGTTTATTGAAATCAATTCAGAGCAAGCGGGCGGTATTGAAGTATTGAGCGGTACGTCAGCGGGCTCGTTTTACGGCGCTAATGCTATCCATGGTGTAATCAATACCCTGAGCCTTCCTCTGGAAGAGCGACACAGTATGCGCCTGGAGGGCGGCCCCAACGATTACGCAAGAATGTTGTGGCAAGAGGGCGATGACGACAGTTATCTGGCGCTCAATACTGCGCATGATGGAGGCTATGTCGATAGCAGTGGGTATGACCAACAAAAAATGTCATGGAAACAGCGCCAGCAATTTTCGGATGTGTCATTGACGCATTACCTGACGGCCGCACATCTGGACCAGCAGAGCATTGGTTATCTCGAAGGTGAGGATGCGTATAAGGATAGCCACCGTAGACGTGATAACAGTCGCCCGGATTCGTATCGCGATGCGGATGCTATTCGCTACGTGCAATCCTGGGATTGGCAGGCCGGTGAATACCAGCACAGTGTAAAACCGTATTTGCGTCACACTGAAATGGATTTCACGCAGCAATTTGTTTTTCCGCAAGCGTTCGAAAAAAATGGCCATAACAGCGCGGGTGTGCAATGGATTTTCAAACACGATGATTTCGATTGGGGTGTGTGGCAAGGCGGTGCTGATATTGATCTGGCGCGCGCGTGGACAAAGGAATGGCAGGAAGCGCCTGCAACCCCGTTCTCGCCGCAGGGCATCCACTATGACTACAGTGTCGACATGAAGACTGCGGGGCTATGGCAGGATCTGGTCTGGCACATCAGTGACCGGCTGGATGGACAGGCAGGTATAAGGGCAGATCGCGTGCTGTATGACTATGACAACCAGACGGCAAATGGCCGTGCAGGTAAATTCATGCGCCCTGCAGATCGTGCAGACGGATTTACATTGGTCTCGCCACGTGTGGGGCTGGTGTATACCGACGGTTTCGATAATGAATGGTATGCCAGCGCTGCAACAGGAAATCGCGCACCACAAACCGCAGAACTTTACCGTCTCCAGGGTTTGCAGACAGAAGCCAGTATCGGAGCCGTTTCAGCCGATGGGGGTGAAATAGGTTGGCGCGGCAGTGTGGCAGAACGTGACGGGGGAAATACCCGCTGGAAAGTGGCGTTGTACGACACGCATGAGAAACATGTCATCATCCGCAATGCCAACAATGTGTTGTCGGATGATGCGAAAGTGAAAGACCGCGGTGTGGAAATCACACTGGAGCAGTACTGGTCTGCCGGTTGGTTTGCAGGTGTGGCTGCAACGTATGCAGAGCATCGCTACAACAGTGCTGTATTCGATCGGTCAACCAGTGTTGACAATAACATCATGGATACAGCACCCCGCACATTGGGTTCTGCACATGTGGGCTGGCAGCAGGATAAAACACGTATCGAGTTGGAGTGGCAGCATATGGGGGATTATTATCTGGATCCTGAGCATGCCTTTTCCTATGAAGGCCATGACCTTCTCCATTTGCGTGCGCAATACGGGTTGGACTCTGCATGGACTGTATATGCGAGATTGATGAATGTGACTGATGATGATTATGCCGAGCGTGCAGATGTCACAGTGTTTCCTGTGGAAGTGCCACGGTATTTTGTAGGCTTGCCACGTTCCTTGTATCTGGGTGTTGAGTGGAATTACTGACATGATTGAATTTTTTCTGAATGACCAGGCTGTAGCAGTAGATGTTGAACCAGATACCCCGTTGTTGTGGGCGCTGCGTGAAAATTTGCAAAAAACAGGCACGAAATTTGGCTGTGGCCAGGGCTTGTGCGGTGCTTGTACGGTGCTGGTAAACGGTAACGCTACACGCAGTTGTGTGCTGCCTGTTTCCAGTATTGCAGGACAACGGATTACGACTATTGAAGGTTTGCAGGGTGAGCACGCCGTTCAGCGTGCATGGCTGTCTGAAAACGTTTCGCAGTGTGGTTATTGTCAGCCCGGGCAGATTATGTCGGCAGTGGGGTTGCTGCAGCAGAATGGCAATCCGGGTGATGAAGATATTCTCAATGCCATGGCAGGCAATATCTGCCGTTGTGGCACGTATCCACGCATCGTAAAAGCGATCAAGGTGGCAGCAAAAACATTGCAGCAGACTAATGGGGGTGGTGTATGAAGCCATCTTCACTGAAGTTATCACGCAGAAAATTCCTGATCGGTTCTGGCGTGGTGGGTGGTGGTTTGTTGCTGGGATTTTCCTTGCGTGATGCCGTGCCAGTTCCGCATCTACGCGCCGGTAGTTTCCAACCTAATGCCTGGTTGCAGATAACGCCTCAAGGCGAGGTGATCTTTCAGCTCGACAAAGCAGAAATGGGTCAGGGGGTGATGACATCCTTGTCTGCCATTATCGGTGAAGAGCTCGATTATGATCCCTCCAGAATGACCATTGAATTTGCCGGTGCGCATTCTGCATTCAAGAATCCGCAGATGGGCGTACAGATAACAGGTGGCAGCACATCGGTGATGACTGGTTGGGATCCATTGCGTGAGGCCGGCGCTACAGCAAGGGCAATGTTGATGGCAGCTGCGGCGCAACAATGGCAGGTTGATGCATCGCAATGTAAAACCGATGACGGTGTTGTTATCCATCCGGATGGCCAGCAACGCAGCGGCTACGGGGAGCTGGCTGCACAAGCTTCGCAGCAAGTGCAGCCGGATAATATCCAGTTAAAAAAACCGGATAACTATCGCTGGATTGGAAAGTCGCTCCAGCGTTTTGACAGTGCAGACAAGGTGCAAGGCAAGACGCAATTTGGTGTTGATGTCGTGATGCCTGGTATGAAAGTGGCAGTAGTAGTGCGCTGTCCACATTTCGGGGGCGGGTTGATATCATTTGATAAAAATTCAATTGCTGGCATAAGCGGAGTCCGTAACGTATTTGCTATCCATAGTGGCGTGGCGATTGTTGCTGATGGCTATTGGCAAGCGCGCAAGGCGGCGAACCAGCTGCAGGTTGAATGGAACAAGGGGCCGCTGGCCGGGCTTGATACTGCAGCCATCATGCAAGGCCAGAAGAACGCGCTGGCCAGTACAGAAAAACCGTTCTCTGTGCAGAATGAAGGCGATGTCGCGCCTGCGTTCGCAGGTGCAACCAGTCTGGTGGAAGCGGAATATACCGTTCCATTTTTCCACCATAGTCCCATGGAGCCACAGAACTGCACAGGGTTATTTGTGGATGGCTTGTTAACATTGTGGGCGCCAACACAAACAGCAGATATTGCCCGCGCAGTGGCATCACATTTTACGGGTGTGCCGCAGGAAAATATTGTTGTTGAAAGTACTTTTCTGGGTGGTGGTTTTGGTCGCCGTGGTTACGTTGATTTTGCTGGTGAAGCCGCAGCTGTCGCACTGCAGCAACCCGGCGTGCCGGTGAAGTTGATGTGGTCGCGTGAGGATGATATGCGGCACGATTACTATCGCCCCACGGCGTATCATAAAATGCGTGCGGCAGTAGATAACGGGGGTAGCGTTACCGGTTGGCACCATGATTTTGTCAGTACCAGTGTGTTGCAAGGTTTTGGTGTTGACCTGATGCATGCCATGTTGCCATCCTGGGTGCCCACCAGCATTGCGCGCGGTATTGGCAAGGGCGTAGCTGATTTTGTCCCTCCCTACGATATTTCTATGGGCGAAGGCACAAAAATTCCCTATGCAGTGCCTAATAGAAAAGTTGGTATGGTGCATTATGATGCGGGAATTCCTACGGGATTCTGGCGTTCAGTCAGCCACTCATTTAATGCGTTTGCTGTTGAAGGTTTTTTTGATGAGCTGGCGCATGCTGTTAAAAAAGATCCTGTTGAATTTCGTCGTGAATACTTGAAAGACAGCCCGCGCCATCTGGCAGCACTGAATCTTGCTGTAGAAAAATCTAACTGGAACGTGATGCCGCGTATAGCCGGTTTTGGCCGCGGTGTGGCAGTGCATGAATCTTTTGGATCGGTCGTGGCAATTGTTGCCGATGTTCGAGTCAGCGGTAACCAGTATGTCGTCAAGCGCCTTGTGATCGCTGTGGATTGCGGTTTGGTGATCAATCCTGACCAGGTGATTGCACAGATGGAAGGTGGTGCAATTTATGGATTGACTGCCGTGATAAAAAACGGTGTCGATATATATGATGGCGCATGTGCACAAAGTAATTTTCACGATTTGCCGGTGCTGCGCATTGGTGAGTCTCCTGAAATAGCGGCATATATCGTGCCCAGCACTGACAAGCCCGGTGGTATTGGTGAGGTAGCAGTGCCACCCGTAGCGCCAGCAGTAGCAAACGCATTATTTGCAGCAACAGGCAAACGCTTGCGCAACCTTCCGTTAAAACTGGATGCGTGATCTCGATATTTTCAAGACCATCCAGTGCTGGCTTCAGCAACCGGAATCGGTGTGGCTATGCACCGTACTGGAAACCTGGGGTTCTTCGCCGCGCCCGCGCGGATCACTCCTGGCCTGTAATGCCCGCGGTGAATTCATCGGTTCATTATCAGGTGGCTGTGTTGAGGAAGACTTGATCGCACGAATAGTGAAAGGCGAGTTTTCTTCGCCTGTTTCCCGGATTCGTTATGGCGAGAAAGCTGAAGATTCAGAGCGTTTCCGCTTGCCCTGCGGAGGCATTCTGGATGTAGTTATAGAGCGACTGAACCCATCTATGAAGCTGGATGATGCCATCATATTAATTATCGATGCATTAGCTCGGCGACGCCGTGTTGTTCTACACCGGGATTTCATCGAAGAAAAATTACTGGTTTCTGCCCCGGAGCCTGACAGCCCTGACTTGTTTGTTGTAGAGGATGGCAATAAAAAAATATGTGCAATCAGTCATGCGTTGGGGCCGCAGTACCGTCTTTTATTGATAGGTATCAGTGAAGTGTCACGCGCTGTGGCGCAATTGGCTTTGCTGCTGGATTACGAAGTGCTGGTATGTGATCCACGTGCCGATGCGCGAGCCCGTTGGGATATTGCAGGCATTGAGATTCTTGCACTGCTGCCAGATGACGCTGTGCGTGAATACAGTGATGATGCACAGTGCGCTATTCTCGCATTGACGCATGATCCACGCATTGACGATATGGCATTGATGGAAGCATTTAATACGAAAGCATTTTATATCGGCGCTATGGGTTCGCTGCGCACATCCAGCAATCGTCGTGCCCGTTTGGAATTGCTTGATGTTACACCTTCACAGCTAAAGCGTTTGCACGCGCCAATCGGCCTTGATACTGGCAGTAAAACCCCGATGGAGATTGCTGTTTCTGTGATGGCGCAATTGACAGCAGTGCGTAGTGGAAAGTCGTTGTGAGCAAACAGGCATTTCAAATTGACGCTGTTCTTCTTGCGGCAGGGAGCTCTTCGCGTTTCGGTAGCGATAAACGTCTTTATGAAATTAACGGAAGGCCAATGCTGCAACAGGCAATCTCTGCAATTGTTGATACCGTTAATTCTGTAATAGTGGTTATGAAACAGAATGATTGTGATGCTTTGCCACGGCTTCTGGGTGGGTTTTTGGCCGATTGCCGTATTCGCCCGTTATTGCTCGAGTATCCTGAAGCCGGTATAGGTAGCAATATTGCATACGCCACGAGGACTTTGTCTGGAAATTCGGATGGCGTACTGGTCATGCTGGCAGATATGCCCTATGTACAATCGCAGACAGCGCAAGCTGTGGTCGACAATTTTGGTGCAGGCAAGATTGTTGTGCCGGTTTGTGTCGATAGCGATGGGCAGGAAAAGCAGGGGCATCCAGTGTTGTTTGCGCGCCAGTTTTTTGAGGAGCTTGCCGCATTAAATGGCGATACTGGTGCACGTGCTGTGCTTCGGGATAATACACAGTCGATCACGTATGTGTCTGTGGTAGATCGGGGGATCCTGCAAGATATTGATATAGCAGTAGGCTAGCGTTTATTGTTTTCCAGCAGTATTGCCATTAGTGCTTTTTGCACATGCAACCGGTTTTCTGCTTCATCCCACACCACAGAGCGCGGATCGTCGAGCATGTCGTGGCTCACTTCTTCTCCGCGATGTGCAGGCAAGCAATGCATGAACAGTGCATCCGGTTTTGCCGTATCCATGAGTGGCGGATTTACCTGATATCCCTGAAAGCGGTGTAAGCGTTCCCGTTGCTCGTCCTCTTGCCCCATGGATGCCCACACATCAGTCGTAACCAGATCGGCATTTTTTACAGCAACATGGATGTCGTTTCCAATCTCGATGTGTGCTTTGTAGCGTTCCAGCAGTTCAGCTGAAGGTTCAAACCCTGCAGGGCATGCAATGCGTAATGTAAATCCAAATTGTGCGGCAGCATGTATCCAGGTTTGGCACATGTTATTGCCGTCACCAATCCAGGCTACGGTCTTACCTGCAATCGTGCCGCGATTTTCCATGTATGTCTGGATGTCGGCGAGTACCTGACAGGGATGAAAATCGTCAGTCAGTGCATTGATGACGGGTACGCGAGAGTATTGTGCAAAACGCTCAACAAGATCATGTGCAAAAGTGCGGATCATGATGATGTCAACCATGCGGGACAAGACGCGTGCAGAGTCTTCAACAGGTTCGCCGCGACCCAGTTGCGTATCGCGTGGTGAAAGAAATAACGCATGGCCGCCCAGCTGTGCCATGCCGGCCTCAAAAGATACACGGGTTCTTGTGGATGATTTTTCAAAAATCATTCCCAGCACTTTGTTGTGGAAAATCTGCGAATCATTGCCAGCGTAGTGCTCTGCTTTCATTGCAATCGATCGCGTGATAACAGCCTGCAGTTCAGCGGGTGAAAAATCCAGTAAAGTCAGAAAATGGCGAATAGTCATAGCCCTGTTCTTCTCAAGCAGTCTGGCGAATCAGTTTGCACAGCGAGCTGACTAGCAGCTCAGCATCGGCATCAGACAGCACCAGCGGAGGAAGCAGCCGGATGACTTTTCCTGCGGTGACGTTAATCAGTAAACCCTGTGCAGATGCATCAGCCACGAGATTCGGGCAATCCTTTTTCAGCTCAATGCCGATCATAAGCCCTTTGCCACGGACAGCAGCCACTTGCTCGCATCCTGCCAGTTCACGCTGGAAACCAGACAGTAGTTTTGTCCCTAGAACAGCGGCACGTTCAATCAGGTTTTCTTGCACTAATGTATCAACCACCGTTTGTGCTGTGGCGCAGGCCAGCGGGCTGCCACCATAGGTCGAGCCATGGTTGCCCGGCTGGAACAAGTCAGCGGCTATTCCCTTTGCCAGGCATGCGCCAATGGGAAAGCCGTTGCCCAGGCCTTTGGCTGTTGTGACAACATCCGGAATAATTCCGTTGTGTTGGTAGGCAAAATATTTACCGGTACGCCCATTGCCTGTTTGTACTTCGTCGAGCATTAATAGCCAGTCATGCTGGCTGCATATTTCACGCAACAGGTTGAGGTAGTCACTCGCTGGAATATTGACCCCGCCTTCGCCTTGTATCGGTTCAACCAATACAGCAACAACATTGGGGTTATTCGCAGCGATAGTCCTGATAGCTTCCACATCGCCGTAGGGCGCCCGCACAAAGCCCTGTACAAGTGGTTCAAAGCCAGCCTGTACTTTCCTGTTGCCGGTGGCAGTCAGAGTAGCCAGTGTCCTGCCATGGAAGGAGTTTTCCATCACGATAATAACGGGGGTCTCGATATCCTTGCTGTGGCCATAAAAACGCGCCAGCTTGATGGCGCATTCATTGGCTTCGGCGCCTGAATTGCCAAAGAACACCTTGTCCATACCCGACAGCTGGCACAGTGTCTCGCCCAGTTTCTCCTGTTGGGGGATGTTATACAGGTTGGATGTGTGGACCAGCGTGGCGGCTTGTCTGGCTATCGTTTCTGCTACAGCCGGATGAGCGTGCCCTAGCCCGCAGACGGCGATGCCGCTGATAGCGTCCAGATAGCCCTTGTTGTGGGTATCAAACAGCCAGGCGCCTTTGCCCCGTGCAAAACTGAGTGTGCGTGATCCGTACGTATTCATCAGAGCGTATGACATAAACCTGCATCCTGACCAAAGCCACAGGGGCTAAAACAAAAACAGGCAGCTCGCGCTGCCTGATGGTCGAATAAAACCAAGTTGTAATCGTATAACGAAGGTTATCGCTAATCAATAAAACACAACGTTGAAAAATGGTGGCCAGACACAGAATCGAACTGTGGACACAGGGATTTTCAGTCCCTTGCTCTACCGACTGAGCTATCTGGCCATTCGGAAGGATGCGTATTAAACCCTCTGGGTACAGGGGGAGTCAAGCAGAAAACCGCCTAGACCGATGGTGGAATATAGCCTTCAGCCTGATCAAAAGTTGCGCCGCTGAGAAATTTGTCCCGCTGTTCGGTCAGGTAGGCGCGTGCTGTCAGATCCATCATATTCAGTTTTTTTTCATTGATCAGCATAGTCTGGTGTGTCACCCATTCCTGCCATGCCTGTTTGGAAATATTGTCAAACAGCTCAATCCCTTTGGGCCCTGGAAAAGGGGGTTTATCAAGACCCTCCATATCACGCTGGTATTTGCGGCAAAAAACAGTTCGTGACATCAATATTCATCCCGTGGGCAGTAGGTAAATTCTAGCATGCTGTATCTGCCTGACTGGCTAATTGTGAGAGAAGGCGAACCAGTGGTGCCGGCATTCCAAGGGTATGTGATTGCATCGGGTCTACCCAGCGCCCGCTGGATTCGGCTACGNNCTGCTACGGCAGATGGCATGTTGTCCAGTTTGACCAACACCGGTGTGATGTCCAGATGGTAGTGACTGAAGCTATGACGCCAGCTGGGCCATATTTCCTGTTTGAATGACGTCTGGCAGCAGAGGGCTTTGCAGCTTGTCGCAATGTTATCCGATAGTTCAATTTCTGGCAGGCACCACAGCCCTCCCCATAGACCCGTTGGAGGTCGTTGTTGTAACAATACTTCACCAGATGGATTCCGGATCATCAGCATTTGCACAGCTTTTACAGGAAGTATTTTTTTATCCCGGCGACCAGGATATAGAGCAACACTATCTTGTCTGTAAGCAGTGCATTGCACGTGTAGTGGACAGGTATCACATCGTGGTTTGGTGCGTGTGCAAACAGTGGCGCCAATATCCATCATGGCCTGCGTGTAATCGCCTGCGCGTTTTGCAGGCGTGTGTTCTTCCGCATGTTGCCAGAGTATTTTTGCAACCGCATTATCGCCTGGCCAACCATCAACTGCATGGAAACGTGCGAGTACGCGCTTGACGTTGCCATCAAGGATTGCTGCTTTCTTGTTGTACGCAATAGAGACAATAGCCGCTGCTGTAGATCGCCCGATTCCAGGCAGTTTGATCAATTCATCAATATTGTCAGGAAACTGCTGATAATATTCGTCACTGATAATCTTTGCAGTGCGATGCAGATTGCGCGCCCTGGAGTAATAACCCAGGCCAGTCCATAGCGAAAGTACATCATCAATCGGGGAAGAAGCCAGTGATGAGATATCAGGGAACCGGTTTGTAAATTTTTCAAAATAAGGAATGACAGTGCTTACTTGTGTCTGCTGCAGCATGATTTCTGACAACCAGACACGGTACGGCGTTACGTTTTTCTGCCAAGGCAAATGTTTGCGGCCGGAATGATCGAACCACTTCAGCACTGCTGCAGAAAAAGAAAAGGCGTTTGGCATGGTTGTCTTTTCTGATTATGCAGACAGTGTGATGGTGCCTATTTATCTATCCGGGATTAATTTTGTCCTGCAGACGGTGTGGTGCTGACACCTAATGCGGCGGCCAATTCAGCCGCTGGCATATAGCCGGGAAGCATTTCACCATCAGGTGTAAAAAGGGCAGGTGTCCCGTTGACGCCCA
Organism: Cellvibrionales bacterium UBA2034; assembly: GCA_002333095.1. Taxonomy (GTDB): domain Bacteria; phylum Pseudomonadota; class Gammaproteobacteria; order Pseudomonadales; family UBA7239; genus UBA7239. Next base: position 11,948 of record DDBK01000094.1, on the reverse strand, counting down.
GTTCATTGCCGAGTGCGTATTGCGAAGCAATCGGATTTTTGGCGCAAACCTGGGTTGCCACAGCTACACCGCTTTTCATTTGTGTCATGGTGTCGGCAGGATTTTTTGAACACCAGACAGTGATCAATTTATCTGCTGAAGGAGAAGGAACGCCTGCACGTGGATACGCCAGATAGCGAACCTCTATACCCATGGCGTTGAGTTCTGGAATTTCCTTATGCAATTTCCGGCAAAACCCACAATCAATATCAGTAAATACGGTGACATAGGATTTTGGCTTGCCAGATGGCGAATAAATAACCATCTCATCTTTTTTGACGGCAGCCAGCTTCTGGGCGCGCATGGGTTGCATGCGCTCATCAGCAATATTCACGAAACGGTTTGGTTCAACCCGATACATGGTGCCGCTGACAATATATTTGCCATCGGCGGACATATAGACGGTATCTTTGCCGCCAAGATCCACTTCAAAAAGTCCGGATATTGCAGATGCCCGTATTTCACCAATGGAGAGCCCCGGGCGAGCTTTCTGGACAGCGGCTCGCAGAATATCTGCCTGTTTAGGGTCAACCGGTGCTGTTCCAGCGGCATTGGCAAGGAAAGCTACTGTCAGTGCTGTAGCTGCAAAAAGGGAGGTCAGCGTCTTTTTCATGAATCACCTTTGGAGTGGGTAGCTGAGTATAAGCAATTATCTACCGTTCGGCTGACAGATATGTGATTAGTTATGCCAGGTTCAGCCGCGTGGATGATGCTGTGCATGCAATGCCTGCATTCGCGCTTGCGCCACATGAGTATAAATCTGGGTCGTGGACAAGTCACTGTGCCCGAGTAGTAACTGCACTACACGCAAGTCAGCGCCATGATTCAATAGATGTGTCGCAAAGGCATGCCTCATTGTATGTGGCGATAGCGGAGTCCGTATATCGGCCTTCTTTGCGTACAGTTTTATGCGGTGCCAGAATGTCTGGCGTGTCATTGGCTGGGCGCGATTGCTGGGGAACAGTATTTCAGCGGGTTGGTTATCAAGAAGCGATGCACGTGCCTCCGTGTTATACCGCTCTAGCCATAGCATGGCTTCTTGCCCCATAGGGATAAGTCGCTCTTTATTTCCTTTTCCGGTTACTCGAACCACCCCTTGACGCAGATTCAGTGATCCAACAGTAAGCCCGGTCAGTTCGGAGACGCGCAAACCACAAGCGTAGAGTAGTTCCAGCATAGCCCTGTCTCGCAGGCCAACTGGATCAGACAAGTCAGGTGCTGCGAGTAGTTTCTCGACCTCACTTTCAGTGAGGAATTTCGGCAGTGCTCTCCCGAGTTTCGGGCTCTGGATATCAAGGGTGGGATCGTGGCTGACTATTTTTTCGCGAACCAGAAAGCGGTAAAAGCCGCGTATGCATGAGAGAAATCTTGCGGAAGAGCGAGCATTAGCGCCCTTTGCCAGCATATGGGAGAGATATGTTTGTAAATCAACTTTGGATACTTGGGCAAAGTTGATGTCTTGTGGTTCGAGCCAGTGAAAAAAATGATCGAGATCGCTTCGATAAGCAGAAAGTGTATGCTTGCTCAGCCCTTTTTCCAGCCATACATTATCCAGGTATTGCTGAATGACAGGTGATGAAGAAATCATTTGTGCCATGCGCATACAATAAAGGCGGCTTGCGCCGCCTTTATTGAACTCAGTTGAGTTTTTCCTTGATACGCGCTGCTTTGCCGCTCAAGTCGCGTAGGTAGTACAGTTTTGCCTGACGCACATCGCCACGACGCTTTACTTCAAGGCTGGCAATCAGTGGGCTATGGCTTTGAAATGTACGTTCGACGCCAACGCCGTGTGACATCTTGCGAACAGTGAACGCAGAATGAAGCCCGCGGTTGCGCTTGGCAATGACCACGCCCTCAAATGCCTGAAGACGTTCACGATTGCCTTCCTTTACTTTCACGCTGACGACAACAGTATCGCCTTGTGAAAATTTAGCCAGTTCACGCGTGATCTGGGCAGCTTCAATTGCCGCGATAATAGTACTGTTGCTCATGTTGGTACTCCTGAAAATATAGTCGCTCTCGCGATTGGTAAAACTGCTCAAGGTTAGGTCAAGCGTTTGATGCTTAATCCTGTTGTTCAATTTCTCCCAGCAATTGAAACTCTTCTTTGCTCAATTGCCTTTTTGCAAATAAATCTGGTCTGCGCTGCTTTGTGCGTTGCAGGGATTGCTGTAAACGCCAGCGCCTTATTTCTTCATGGTTGCCACTCAACAGTGTTGAGGGTACAGCCATTTCCATATACAAATCTGGCCTCGCATAATGAGGACAGTCCAGTAAGCCGTTACTGAAAGAGTCCTGTTCGGCGGATTGTTCATGCCCCAATGCGCCGGGAACAAGTCGTGCAATTGCATCAATCAGCACCATGGCAGGGAGTTCGCCACCAGATAGCACATAGTCGCCAATAGACCATTCTTCATCAACTTCCAGCTGCAAAAGCCGCTCGTCGATGCCTTCATATCTTCCGCACAACATAATAATTTCACTGTGTCCGGCAAAACTTTTTACCGCTGTTTGATCCAGAGCCTTTCCTTGCGGAGAAAGATAGATCACCTTTGCTGCTGGCAGTGCAACGCGCGCAGCTTGCAGCGCAGCTTGCAATGGTTCAATCATCATCACCATACCGGGGCCGCCACCGTAGGGTCGGCTATCCACAGTGTGATGCCTGTCACTGGTAAAGCTGCGAGGATTCCAGCATTGCAGTGTCAGCAGGCCGTTGTTAAAGGCGCGGCTGCTAATACCATAATCCATCACTGCGGAGAACATTTCAGGGAATAGTGTTACCACGCCCACTTTCACCCGCACTTACCTCAAATTGTCAAAAAGCCTATGCCTAAAATTCAGGATCCCAGTCAACCAGCATAGTGCCTGCTGCCAGATCCACTTTCAGTACGTACACATCCACATAGGGAAGGAGGCGTTCGCGCTGGTCTATACTTCCATCACATGCGCTAACGACAAGAATGTCATTGGCGCCGGTTTCCATCAAGCCAGAGATGCTCCCTAACAAAACAGGTTTCTGCGCTTTATAGCTGCTGAATACCTGTAAGCCCGTTAGCTGCTGCCAGTAATACTCACCTTCTGGCAGTGCAGGCAAGTCGCCCATCTCCACTGTAATCATTCTTTGGCAAAGCAGAGCGGCCATGTCTCTGTCGTCCACGCCCTTTATGTGAGCGACAAGACCTTTGCCGTGCATCCGGTAGTTATCTATCACTACTGGATCTTGACTGCTTTTGCCTTCAGCACTGATCAGAAACCAGGGGCTGAAGTTAAATATATTTTCTGGCGGGTCAGTGTAGGAGTGAACCTTCACCCAGCCCTTCACGCCGTATACGGATGTCACTTTTCCGGCAACGACCCGGTTATTTGACTCTGACTGGGCCACAAACGTCGCCGTATCAAGAGTTCAATCAGGCGGCTTTTTCGCTTAGCAGCTTAGATACCCGATCAGACAACTGGGCGCCACGGTTGACCCAGAACGCTACGCGCTCACGATCAACGCGGACGCGTTCTTCCTGGCCGCGTGCAATCGGATTGAAAAAGCCGACATGCTCGATGAAGCTGCCGTCACGTGCATTGCGTGAATCGGTCACTGCCAAGTGATAGAAAGGGCGCTTTTTGGAGCCGCCGCGTGACAGACGTATCGTTACCATTGTGTTTTCACTCTCTAAAATCAGGCCGGCAAAGAGCCGGGTCGCACTGAACTGTCAACATTGAGCAGACAGAAAGGGCGGGCATTGTACGCCAGCCTTGGCCATTATGGAACACCTTGTCTGGTTGCTCGTGCTGCCGCCAAAACTGGTTCAAAGCTGATAATATTCTGCGGGTGGTTGCATCAGGGCTTACAGGGTTGTCATTTCAGGAGAGGGTTTCATGTCGATTGCACAGCTGGTTCCATGGTTATTAGGGGCTTTTGCGCTTTACCTGATCAAACAAGGGGTGCGCTTTGTTCCCCAGGGTTATGAGTGGACAGTCGAGCGCTTCGGGCGGTATATCCAGACGCTGAGCCCCGGTCTGAATTTCATTGTTCCTTTTATAGACCGCGTAGGTCAGCGGGTCATCATGATGGAACAGGTGCTCGATATACCTCCCCAGGAGGTTATCAGCGCAGACAATGCCATGGTCAAGATCGATGCTGTGTGTTTCTATCAGGTAGTTAATGCAGCCAAAGCCTCTTATGAAGTTGCAGATCTGGATCATGCGATCCGCAACCTCACCATGACCAATATCCGCACAGTTCTTGGGTCTATGGAGCTGGATGAAATGCTCTCGCGGCGGGATGAAATTAATGAACGGCTGCTGCGCACGGTAGATCAGGCCACCAATCCATGGGGATTAAAGGTTACCCGGATTGAAATCAAAGATATCACTCCTCCCCGGGATCTGATTGATTCGATGGCGAACCAGATGAAGGCAGAAAGAGATAAGCGTGCACTGGTGCTGGAGGCGGAAGGACGTAAACAGGCGGAGGTGCTTGAAGCTGAGGGTCACAAGCAGGCGCAAGTTCTCAAGGCTGAAGGTCTTCGCCAATCAGCATTTTTGCAGTCCGAGGCGCGTGAACGCGAAGCTGAAGCCGAAGCAAAAGCTACGCACATGGTGTCCCAGGCAATTGCCAAGGGGGATATTCAGGCGGTCAATTATTTTGTTGCCCAGAAGTATATTGAAGCCTTGGGTAAAGTGGCATCGGCAGAGAACAGCAAGGTGATTATGATGCCTCTGGAAGCATCGCAAATTATAGGTTCTGTGGCCGGCATTGGTGAATTATTCAAAAGCGTCGGACCTGTAGACGCCGCGCTGCCAACTAAGGAGTGACAATGCAGGTTGCGTATGAAATAACATTCTGGCACTGGACTGCATTGTGCTTATTGTTACTCATTGTCGAGATGTCAGGGGCTGGAGGCTATTTGCTCTGGATTGGCATTGCCGCCGGTATCACTGGCGGGTTGCTGTTTTTAGCTCCTGAGTTGAGTTGGCAAATACAGGTAATAGTATTCTCCGTTGCAAGTGTTACTTGTACTCTGGCATGGTGGAAATACCAGATGAAGTATCCGCGACTTGTAGATGAGCCATTGCTGAACAAACGCGGGGCTCAGTACATAGGGCGTGTATTTACATTGAGCGACGCCATTGAAAATGGCCGAGGTAAAATACGAGTGGATGATAGTTTTTGGGAAGTATCTGCTGCAGAAGACATGCCGATGGGGATGCGGGTCAAAATCTTGACTCTGGAACACGACCAGATTTTCCGTGTAGAAAGACAGTGAAAAACTTTTATCAAAAGACTTGCGCGCAGCGATGAAAATATTTTTGCAGGGTTTAATTGCAACCGGGCTAATGTTATGGCTTCTCGTCAGCTCTCTGGACCTGATTGGTCAGTCTTTTATAAAAGATGCGGTTGAGTTGCATGGATCAAGAATGCTGGGGTCGGATATTGTTTTCAGCGATTCATCCATAAATTTAGCGGATAAAACTGTATCGCTCCACGATGCGTGTTTCCCTGCTGTGGCGAACCCCTCTGTTTTTTGTGCAGGAACCGTATCCCTGCAGTTCTCCGAGAATTTTTTGCCGGATTTCAAGTCAAAAAGTTTTTTCCCTCCCTTGTGGGAAATAGAAGCCTTCCAAATTAAAAATGTTGCTGTTTTTTATGATATTGATTCTGAAGGAAGTGATTTTCGAAGCTTGAGGATTAGGCTGTCCCAATTGTCAGAAGATGCTATGAGGGACAGGTTAAATGCCAGGGCTAAAGATGTCGGGGCTCCCCTTTTATTGCAGATAAAGACAGTGCAGGTGTCTGGCATCACAGTAGACGCACGGAGTCAGAAAAATCCAGGTCGATCAAAAGTGTTCTCTATACGCGACATAATATTGACCGACATAGGGTTGCAGGAGGAGGGCGTTGCTCCAGCTGAGATCATCGATCGGCTGACTCGCTCCATAATTGACGCTATAAGGCGCGAAGCAGATAAACTGGGAATGTTGGAAGCTAAAAAGCAATTTGTAGATGTATCTCCTTCTAGAAAGCAAGTCGTTGCAAGAGAAAATGATCATGAAGATAACATTGATCCAGGAAAGACAATTCGTTCAATCGGAACGGGATTAAAAAAGACGGGTGGGAAAATGTGGCAGGGCGCAAAAGATTTCTTTAATTGATTTTGGCAACCACAGGTTCCTAACATGTTGTTTTTTTTGAAGCTGATAGCTAGATTGCCGGATAGCGCTTTATATTTTTTGGCTAACATATTGGCGTGGATTCTTCGTATAGTTATTCGCTACCGTCGCACGGAAGTAGAAAAGAATATTTTTCGCGCCTTTCCTGAAAAAAGTGCATTAGAGCGATTGGTGATTGAGAAAGGCTTTTATCTGCATATTGCTGATGTTGCGGTTGAAATATTGATGTTGTCCAGAATGTCTCCGGGGCAGTTACTGAAGCGCGTTGAAATTTCTGGTCTTGAGCATCTGTCTGCTTGCGTTGAACAAAAGCAGTCCATGTTGCTGCTTTCTGCCCATCAGGGGAATTGGGAGTGGATGCTAACAGCCTTGTCTGTATCCCTGCCTTGCCCTCTGGATGCACTATATCGCCCTTTACATAATGCCAAGATGGAGCATTTTTTTCTGGCTACCAGAGCTAGATTTGGAGCCAGTCTGATTCCGGCCGAAAAAGCCGCAAGAGCGATATTGAAGCAGCGGAAGGAGGTTCGTGCGTTTGGCATCATCGGGGATCAGAATCCTCGTCGGAAAGATGATAAATACTGGGTGAGATTCATGGGGATTGAAACCCCTGTTGCTGTTGGTGCTGAAAGAATTGCCAAGTTAACTGGCTATCCAGTCTTTTATGTGGCTACAGAAAGAGTGGCTCGNNCTCGTGGTAAATATCGCCTTGTGATTACAGCTCTGGCGCAAGCTCCGTATGCTGGCGAAGGCGAAATATCCCAGCGATATATGAGTGTCGTCGAAGTCCAGGTCAGGAATCAGCCGGAATCCTGGATGTGGTCACATCATCGTTGGCGTTATCAGCGAGAGGCATGCCCGCAAAGCAGTTTGGTAAAGTGAGTGCTTGATTATTGGGGCGCTTGGCTTTTGGTTATACTGAAGCAAGTGTTGATATTGTTAATTTGATTTCTTGAGTGAATTTCACCATGTTTGAAAATCTTACCGATCGTTTGTCTGGTGCTTTGCGCAACATCACAGGCAAATCACGTTTGTCTGATGACAATATTCAGGATGCGCTAAGGGAAGTTCGCAAGGCATTGCTTGAGGCAGATGTTGCGCTGGCTGTGGTAAAGGATTTTGTTGAGAGTATTAGAAAGCGAGCTATTGGGCAAGAGGTCAGTCGCAGTCTTAATCCTGGGCAGCAATTTATCAAAATCGTCCAGGATGAACTCGTTGCTGTAATGGGTGGCGCAACTGAGGGGCTTAATCTCGCGGTAAAGCCGCCAGCTATTATTTTAATGGCTGGTCTACAGGGCGCGGGTAAAACTACCAGTGTTGCCAAATTGGCGAAGCACCTGAAGGCAAGATTGAAAAAAAATGTCATGGTTGCCAGTGTTGACATCTATCGCCCAGCAGCTATCAAACAATTGGAGACCTTGGCCGGGGAGGTCGGGGCAAAATTCTTCCCTAGTGATGCCGGCCAGAAACCGGTTGATATCGCCATAGCCGCGGTTGATGCAGCAAAGCGTCAGTTAGTTGATGTGCTGATCATTGATACTGCAGGACGTCTTCATATTGATGAAGCGCTAATGGAAGAAATACAGGCGTTGCATGCGGCATTAAGCCCGGTTGAAACGCTGTTTGTTATTGATGCCATGATTGGCCAGGATGCAGTAAATACAGCCAAGGCTTTTAATGAAGCTTTGCCGTTGACTGGTGTCATCCTGACAAAGCTGGATGGTGATGCTCGTGGCGGCGCAGCATTGTCAGTTCGGCATGTAACGGGCAAGCCAATCAAGTTCATTGGTGTAGGCGAGAAAACAGACGCCCTGGAGCCATTTCATCCCGATCGCATAGCATCCCGGATTCTGGGTATGGGCGATGTGTTGTCACTGATAGNNTTTGACCTGGAGGATTTACGCGACCAACTCCAGCAAATGCAGAATATGGGAGGCATGGCTGGGTTGCTCGATAAACTGCCGGGAATGGGGCAAATGGCCCAGATTGCGCAACAGGATGAGACAGTCAAGCAATTCAAGCGGATGGAAGCAGTCATTAACTCTATGACGCCATCCGAGCGTCGTGATCCGGATATTTTGAATGGATCACGTAAGCGCAGGATCACGCAGGGGTCTGGCACCGATCTACAGGANNCAAATGGCTAAAATGATGAAAAAACTCAAAGGTGGCAAAGGGTTAGCCAATATGATGCGTGGTATATCCGGGCAGCTGCCAGGGGGGGCTGGTATGCCGGGCGCAGGCGGTGGTATGCCAAGTGGTTTGGGTGGTGGAATCAAACTGCCAGGCCGTTTCCGCTAATGTGGCAGGTGTAAATTTGTATCCTTGACGCTGTTCGGTGGCTTCTATATCATGCCGCCTCTTTTTAGGCTCTGTCGCTGCAGGTAGTGTATCTCTGGTGAAGGGGCGAAGCTGGCTCGTCTAGACGGGCTTGATAGTGGAGTTTTTCAATGGCAACAATCAATCAGCTGGTTCGCCAGCCGAGACAACGTAAAGCAGCTAAAAGTGATGTGCCTGCATTGCAGCAGTGCCCGCAGCGTCGTGGTGTTTGCACCCGCGTTTACACTACAACACCCAAAAAGCCTAATTCGGCTCTTCGTAAAGTTTGCCGTGTACGCCTTACCAACGGGTTCGAAGTGTCTTCTTACATTGGTGGTGAAGGGCACAACCTTCAGGAACACAGTGTTGTCTTGATTCGTGGCGGTCGTGTAAAGGATTTGCCGGGTGTGCGTTATCACACCGTCCGTGGCAGCCTTGATACGGCAGGCGTTAAAGATCGCAAACAGCGCCGTTCAAAATATGGCGCCAAGCGTCCGAAGTAGTTTGTAAGTTCTGCCGGTGGCTATTTGTAGCCGGCAGGTAGAGTAAGGCCGGGCGTCTGATATGTCCCGGGTTAACCTGAAACCAGAGGAAGATATTTATGCCAAGAAGAAGAGTGGCGGCTAAACGTGAAGTCCTGCCAGATCCAAAATTTGGTAGCACGTTGCTAGCAAAATTTGTAAATCATGTGATGGAAAGCGGCAAAAAGTCTGTTGCTGAGCGTATCGTCTACGGTGCGCTGGATATCGTAAAAGACAAGCTTAATAAAGATCCTGTCGAAATCTTCGAACAGGCAATGGAAAACATTGCCCCTATGGTCGAAGTAAAAGCCCGTCGAGTAGGCGGTGCTACCTATCAAGTACCTGTTGAAGTACGTGCGTCCCGCCGCAATGCACTTGCTATGCGCTGGATGGTTGAGTATTCGCGTAAGCGTGGTGAAAAATCTATGCGGCAACGTCTGGCAGGTGAAATGATGGACGCATCTCAGGGCAAAGGTGCCGCTGTCAAGAAGCGTGAAGATGTGCACAGGATGGCCGAAGCGAACAAAGCGTTTTCGCATTACCGTTTCTAGTCATCGCGTTTTCGAGCGGATCTGGCTTCGCAAGCGGGAGGCGGCTAATGAGGATTAGTCGCCTTTGCGTTTTTAAGCTTTTAGCAAATATGCAATCTGCGCATATTTAACTTGGTTACATTGAACTGACTTTCTGGAGAAGCCTTGTGGCACGTACAACCCCTATAGCGCGTTATCGAAACATTGGTATTTGCGCACACGTAGATGCCGGTAAAACCACCACTACCGAGCGCGTGCTGTTTTACACTGGCTTGTCACATAAGATTGGTGAAGTGCATGATGGCGCAGCTACCACTGACTGGATGGTGCAGGAGCAGGAACGTGGCATAACTATCACGTCTGCCGCAGTAACAACCCATTGGCGTGGTATGCAGGCGCAGTTTCCTGACCACCACATCAATATTATCGATACTCCTGGGCACGTAGATTTTACTATCGAAGTTGAGCGCTCGCTTCGCGTGTTGGATGGTGCTGTTGTGGTTCTGTGTGGTACATCAGGTGTCCAGCCGCAAACAGAAACAGTATGGCGTCAGGCTAACAAATATGGTGTGCCGCGCATGGTTTTTGTTAACAAAATGGATCGTTCAGGTGCTGATTTTGAAAAAGTTGTCGGGCAGCTAAAAGATCGTCTGGGTGCGAATGCTGTGCCGTTGCAAATGACCATTGGTGCAGAGGATGAATTCAAGGGCGTCGTGGATCTCGTTAAAATGAAAGCTATCCGTTGGAATGAAGCGGATCAGGGCATGACTTTTGAGTATGAAGAGATTCCTGCCGACCTTCTGGAAAAATGCCAGAAAATGCGTGAATTTATGGTTGAAGCTGCCGCAGAAGCCACCGAAGAATTGATGAACAAATATCTCGATGGCGGAGAGCTGTCTGAAGAAGAAATTAAACAAGGGATTCGTGCGCGCACCTTGGCAGGTGAAATCATTCCAGTTATTGGTGGTTCTGCGTTCAAGAATAAGGGTGTACAGGCTATGCTTGACGCAGTGGTGGAGTATTTGCCTGCGCCAAATGAAGTCAAGCCGATACAAGGCGTTCTTGAAAATGGTGAAGTGGATTCACGTCCAGCGGATGACAAAGCACCTTTTGCCGCGCTCGCTTTTAAAATTGCAACTGACCCATTCGTAGGTACGCTGACATTTATCCGTGTGTATTCCGGAACGTTGAATAGTGGCGATAGTGTTTACAACTCTGTAAAAGAGCGCAAAGAACGTATCGGCCGTATAGTGCAGATGCATGCTAACAGCCGTAAAGAAATTACTGAAATTCTTGCCGGTGATATCGCTGCTGCGATCGGTTTGAAAGATGTAACAACTGGTGAAACACTCTGCGATCTTGATAATCGGATCGTGCTTGAGAGAATGGAATTTCCAGAGCCGGTCATTTCGGTTGCTGTAGAGCCAAAATCAAAGCCGGATCAGGAGAAAATGGGTGTTGCGCTTGGCAAGTTGGCGCAAGAAGATCCTTCGTTCCGCGTGCGTACAGATGAAGAAACTGGTCAGACTATTATTTCAGGTATGGGTGAGTTGCATCTGGATATCATCGTTGATCGAATGAAGCGTGAATTTGGTGTAGAAGCGAATATTGGCAAACCTCAGGTTGCTTACCGCGAACGCATTAGTAACAAATGCGAAATCGAAGGCAAATTTGTTCGTCAGTCAGGCGGTCGTGGTCAGTACGGGCATTGCTGGATTCGTTTTGAGCCTGCTGAAGATCAGGATAGTGCGGATCTGGTTTTTGTTAACGAAGTGGTTGGCGGTGTTGTTCCAAAGGAATACATTCCAGCAATCCAGAAAGGTATTGCCGAACAGATGAAGAACGGTATTCTTGCTGGGTATCCACTGCTAGGTTTGAAAGCTACTGTGTTTGACGGTTCTTATCACGACGTAGACTCGAATGAGATGGCGTTCAAAGTTGCCGCATCTATGGCAACGAAGGAGTTGTCTTTCAAAGGCGGAGCTGCACTGCTTGAACCTATTATGAAAGTGGAAGTGGTAACGCCAGAAATCAATATGGGTGATGTGGTTGGTGATTTGAACCGCCGTCGTGGTTTGATCCTCGGTATGGATGAAAGCCCTATGGGTAAAGTTGTTAATGCTGAAGTGCCATTGGCCGAGATGTTTGGTTACGCCACTTCACTGCGTTCTGCAACACAGGGTCGTGCAACTTATACAATGGAATTCGCGAAATATTCTGAAGCACCCAATAATGTTGCCCAGGATATTATCGAGAAAAACAAACGTTAATTTTTATAATTGATTTAAAGAGGTAATTACCGTGGCAAAGGCAGCATTTGAGCGTAAGAAACCGCACGTAAACGTTGGAACCATTGGTCACGTTGACCATGGTA
>DDBK01000069.1 GCA_002333095.1 Cellvibrionales bacterium UBA2034 | reverse complement strand
CACGCTATCGTCATGCACGTGGATTGCAATGGTGCGGCGCCTACTGCGGTGTAGCGTATAAGCGGGCGCTGCCAGTGAATCGGGAAACAACGGCACCCTTTCAGTCCAGCTGTTTCTGCTGCATGGCTTTGGCAAATGCAATGCGGAACGGCACATGGATCCAGACAGGGAACAGCCGTTTGAAAAATTCGAACAAATACGCATCGGGACCAACCAACACACGCATACGGTTCGCCTTCACGGCCTTCAGCACCTTCCGGGCGAGATGCTCAGGTGACCGGCCAAAACGGTCTACCAGCGCCGCCATTTTTCTTGTGTCTTCATCATCGCCGGATTTAGCCAATGCGGCATTGAGAATATTGGTGCGAATAGCCCCGGGATGAATACTGGTCACACCGATATTGTAGTAGGCCAGTTCCACCCGTAATGTTTCGCTAAACGCCTTAACTGCAGCCTTGGTAAGCGAATAAGCACTCTGGTTGGGAAAGCCAAGAAAGCCGGCCATGCTCGACGTATTGATAATATGCCCTTCGCCCTGTTTTTTCAGATACGGCAAAAAGTAATGGCAGCCATATAAAACCCCATACAAATTAATCCCCAACACAAAATCAAAATCACCCATTGTGTGATCTTCAAAACTTTTGTTGACGGTAACCCCGGCATTGTTGAACACCAGATGGATGGCGCCATGTGTTTGTTCTACTTCAGCGGGCAGTGCAGCCATACGCTCACGGTCTGCGACACTGCCTACATGGATACTGGTGCGCACGCCCTGGCCAGCCAGCTGTTGCTGCGTCTCACGAAGACCAGCTTCATTGATATCCACCAGTGCTATGTGACAACCCTCGGCAGCAAATGCCTGTGCCAAAGCGCGTCCGATACCGCTACCAGCCCCTGTAATAACGGCCACTTTATCTTTGAGATTTTTCAACGTTGCACTCCAGGAAAATGATCGATGGCGAATGATGGACGAAAACGGCAGGCATGCACAGGGCTGGCTTATCTGTAACAATACCGCCTCGCTCATGGCTTAATTCATACTTTCCTGACTGGTAGCACTATGCACCGTATACAGCACTTGCAAACCGACATCATCCAGCAAGTCCGCAATGCATTGTCAGAAGACATTGGCACCGGCGACATCACGGCACAACTGATACCTGCCCACCAGCCCGGCCAGGCGCGTGTCATCACCCGTGAACGAGCGATCATCTGTGGCAAACCCTGGGTCGATGAAGTCATGCATCAGGTTGATAACCTGATCCGCATCGAATGGCTGGTTACCGAAGGTGAGTGTGTTGACGGTGACCGGGCGCTTTTTACCTTGCATGGCCCGGCACGCAGCTTGCTGACTGCCGAACGCGCCGCGCTCAATTTCCTGCAGATGCTGTCGGGCACTGCCACGATTTGCCAACACTATGCTGATCTTGTCTCTGGCACGGGCGTACAGTTACTGGATACCCGGAAAACCATTCCCGGGCTGCGCACTGCGCAAAAATATGCCGTCAGCGTTGGCGGCTGCCACAATCACCGGATCGGTTTGTATGATGCATTCCTGATCAAGGAGAACCACATTGCCGCCTGCGGCGGTATTGGTGATGCAGTCAGACAGGCGCGCGCGCAAGCGCCAGAGAAACCGGTAGAAGTTGAGGTCGAGAACTTTGCAGAACTCGATGCGGCGCTCGCTGCAGGCTGTGAAGTGATCATGCTGGATGACTTTACGCTGGATGACATGCGTGAAGCCGTGCATATCACTGCGAAACGCGCAAAGCTGGAAGCCTCTGGCGGTGTGAGTGATGGCAACCTGCGCGACATTGCAGAGACCGGGGTGGATTTCATTTCAATCGGGGGGCTCACCAAACACTGCCGCGCAATTGACCTCTCAATGCGGTTCTTCTGAGCGGCAAGCGTGCTCAATGATATTGCCCTTCAACTGGCGCTGTTCGTAGCCGCACTGGTAGCCAACCTGCTGTCGGCACTCGCTGGCGGAGGCGCCGGCCTGGTAAGNNTCCTGTTGGGCTTACCGTTTCCACTCGCCCTCGCGACCCACAAGGTAGCCAGCGTGGCACTGGGTGTCGGTGCCACACTCCGCCATGCGCAAGAAAAGGCGCTGGACTGGCGTTTCGCGTTATTTATCCTGGCCTGCGGGCTGCCCGGCGTAGTGCTGGGTGCGCGCGTTGTACTGGCTGTGCCCGCTTCCATCTGTACGCTGCTGCTTGGCCTGTTGACCATTGGTCTCGGCCTCTACTCCATGATGAACCCTGCTTTAGGCAACCTCAGTCAACCTGCTCACCGCAATCACACTGGCCTGGTGATTGGCGGTGGCGTGCTATTTGCCATTGGCTTCCTAAACGGCTCACTCACCTCTGGTACAGGATTGTTTGTCACGCTATGGCTGGTCCGCTGGTTCGGACTGGATTACAGCCGTGCCGTAGCGTACACACTCATTCTGGTCGGGTTATTCTGGAACGCGGCTGGCGCAATAACACTTGGCACACAAGGACAGATTGCCTGGCTGTGGCTGCCTGCATTACTGGCAGGCTCCGTTGCTGGCGGGTATCTCGGTGCACATCTTGCCATCGCCAAAGGCAACCGCGTCATCAAGCGTTGCTTTGAAACCCTGTCACTCACCATGGGCCTCGCGTTGCTTTACAAGACATTCCAGCTTATGGGTGACTGACAATTTACCCGCCCGGCTTCGCCACCCTTGCCAGAACAGTTATCATACCGCTCACCTCAATCAACGACGGGAAGGAAACCTATGCGCCCACTAGCCAGATTCTTACTGCTCGCCAGCTGCCTTACCCTTGGCATCAACGCGTTTGCCAAAGAACCACTGCGCGTTGGTGTATCGCCAGATTACCCTCCACTCGCCTACAAAGATCAAGGCCAATTAACCGGTATTGATGTCGCGGCNNATGCAGGACAGTTCGGCTTCAAAGGTGCAATATTCCGCCCGGGCGCTCGCGTGGCTGTACAGAAAAACACTACGAGCGAAGACTTCGCAGCCAAGAGCCTGAAAAATGCCAGCATCACCCATTGCGATTCCGCTGATGAGGCATTCAGGCTGCTAAAAAGTGGGAAAGTGGATTTTCTCGTGCACGATGCTGCCACCAGCTGGTCACTCGCTACAGACAAAAGCAAACAGGACCTGATGAGCCTGAACACAGAACTCACTGATGAGCAATTAGGGTGGGCCGTCAAAAAAGACAACCAGGTATTACTGCAAGCAGTCAACCAACAACTCGGCATCATGCAGAAAAATGGCATACTGCGCGCCATCATTAACAAGTGGGTGCCCGTCACGGTAGAAGTCACCAATGCAACGCCGGAAGCTATTCCTGAGACCCTGCCGGATGCACCCTCAGCCACTACACTGAAATCGAGCGGAAACCAACGATGAAACAGACCAGCCTGAAATTTTTTAATGCACTGCTCATCAGTTCGCTGCTGGCAATGTTATCCGCTTGCATGTCATCAGGCCGCACCAGCATCGAGACATACAGCACTGATGCATCAGCCGATTTTTCCCAGTTAAAAACTTACCGTTGGGACAACACTGCCATGGGAAAAACATTGCCTGATGGCGGCCACTTGCCAGAGTTTGACCGGGTTGTGAGTGATCACGTCGACAAGATTCTGGCCGAAAAAGGCTACAAGCGTGTTGCCGGTGGTGCGGCTGATTTCGTTCTGGATTACCGCATTGTAGTTAAAGAGGGAGAGGCTGCAGAAAATCCCATAGTCACGCCTGATGCGCAATCAGAAGCCAATGATTACGGATTTCGCTGGACATTCGACAAGACGGAAAAGCCTACATTCAAAGGATTGCAGGCACCGGAGAGCCAGACGGTGATATACCGGCAAGGCACACTTCACCTCGCAGCTTATGATAAACAGGGACAGACTATCTGGCACAGTTCCGCCACCAAAATTATTAACGAACAATCCAATGAAGCTTCGCGACGTGCCGCGATTCGGGTTGCTGTAAACAAAATGATGCGCACGTTTCCTGACGATTAATCAACACGGACACCGTTTGATGCCGCCATCCTTACCGGGATAGCGGCTGTTCTGACAGTAGCGAAAATATTCCCGCTCTGACATAGCAGCTTCGTCTGGATGATGGCGCTGCATATGCAGCAAATATTGCTGGTAATCGCCTACGCCCACCATGAGCCGCGCTGTTTGCGCTATCCGGCCCAGCACCGTTTTCAACCCGGTAACGGCAACATAATGCTCATTCATGCCACACCGCCTCTTCCCGCCAGGCATGTCCGGCACGCCAGACAACAACAGATTCGTTCGCAGTAACACCCGGGTGGCGATATGCAAACAGTATCGTACGCAATGCGAAGAACAGCATACTGATAACAACCGCCATAAAAATACACGCCATTACTGCATCAATACGATCATTGAATACCACTTGCTGCATCTGCTGCAGGCTTTTTGCCGGGGCCAGTATTTCTTCACGATGCAACGCTTCGGAAAACTTTTGCGCATGGGCAATAAAACCGATTCTGGGATCGGCAGAAAATACCTTCTGCCAACCCGCTGTCAGCGTGACCAGCAATACCCATACAGCAGGCACTGCCGCCACCCATACAAACCGCGTTTTCTTCATTCTGACCAGTATTACAACTACCAGCATCAATGCCATGCCGGCGAGCATCTGGTTTGCAATACCAAACAGC
>DDBK01000130.1 GCA_002333095.1 Cellvibrionales bacterium UBA2034 | reverse complement strand
CGCCACGTGCCAATGCAGGCTTAAGCATATTGCCGGCATCCATGGCGCCTTCTGCCTTGCCAGCGCCAACCATTGTGTGCAACTCATCGATAAACAGAATGATATTGCCTTCCTGCTTGCCGAGTTCATTCAGAACAGCCTTCAAACGCTCTTCAAAATCACCACGGAATTTTGCGCCAGCCAACAATGCGCCAAGATCCAGGGACAACAAACGCTTGCCCTTCAAACCCTCAGGCACTTCCCCGTTCACAATGCGTTGCGCCAGGCCTTCGACAATCGCTGTTTTACCTACGCCGGGCTCACCAATTAACACGGGATNNAGTTTGCCATTCTCGGCACGCTCGGTCATATCAATGGTGTATTTATCCAGCGCCTGACGTGACGCTTCTGCATTAGGATCGTCTACTGACTGGCCTGCACGCAATTCATCCACCGCCTGTTGCAAAGCAGCGGGCTGACCGAATTTTTTCAGCAACACACCCAGCACGCCGCCATCCTGCGCTGCAGCAAGAAGCACGGACTCAGACGCAATGTATTGGTCATTCTGCTGCTGTGCTCGCTTGTCAGCGAGATTGAGAAGCTTTACCAACTCCTGTGACATATGCACATCACCCGTTGGGCTGCCGATGGCCGCCAGCTTCTGCAGTTCGTCATCCAGCGCCTTGCGCAAACCGGTTACGTCGTAACGCGCTTTCCGCAGCAATGGCTTTACGCTGCTCCCCTGCTGATCGAGCAGCGCAACCAGCAAGTGAACCGGTTCGATCTGGGTGTGGTCCCGGCCCACCGCCAATGACTGGGCGTCAGAAAGCGCCGTCTGTAACTGACTGGTCAGCTTGTCGATACGCATAAAAAAACCTCATGAAATTTATTGCAGATGGAGACTAGATGGGGCTGCCTGTCAGCAGTTCAAGGGAGCGCAATGATTTATCAAGACAAACACTATTCTGGCAACGTGAATGGCAACAACACAGTAAAACGGCTTCCCTGACCCACTGCGCTCAGGACATCAATTGACCCACCCATCAAGTCAACAATCTGCTTGCAAATTGACAGCCCCAGACCAAAACCGGGCCTATACCCTTCACGGCCATCTTCCCTGGCATACGGTTCAAAGGCATGCTGCAAAAATTTTTCCGACATGCCTATACCCGTATCCTGGATGACAAACCGGACAAGTATCCCGTCTTGTTTTTTTTCAGCCAGATCGACCGAGATGCCGACCCTGCCTTCATCGGTAAACTTGAACGCATTGGTCAGTAAATTGAGCAGCAACTGGGATAGTTTAAGTTTATCTCCATTGATGACAGAAGGGAGCTCATCACCCACAGTCAGCGAAAAAACCAGATGCCTGTGCTGCTGGCTGGCTTTAATCGAAGATTCGATATCAATTAATAATTCCTGCAGGTTAAACGGCTGGACACGCAGCGACATCTGGTTAGCTTTCATGCGGGAATGCGTGAGAATATCATCAACAATGCTGATGACCGCACCACAAGAGCGCTGTATAACGCCAAGATACGCCTCAGCGCCTTCATTAACACCTTTCTGCCGCAACAACTGCACCGCACCCAATACAGCTGACAATGGCGACTTGATATCATGCGTAACTCTGTTAACAAACTCACTACGCGCTTTCATCTCGGCATCAAGCTGGATCATCTCTGTTTCCATCGCAAGGTTTTCACGTTCTGCTGAAAAAATGCGTGACACCACTGCCAGAAAAATAAAATCCACCAATATGGTTAAACCCAGTTCATAGCCATAGCGCGTCAGAAATGAAATGGGCAAGATGCCAATGCTTGCAAGGGATGAGGTCATAGCCATGGCAATAAACAGCAAGAGCCCCACGCCAAAAAGGTAGGTTTCTGTGTGTCTCCGCACCAGCGCCAGAAGTGCCAGACAAACAGACCCCAACATCATGAGTGAATTGAAGAACAAAGTTACCAATAGCAGATAGTCGACATTTGCAAATGGCACCAGTAGAAAAACCACCAACTCCCCTGCAATCAGGGCCAATAACAACTTGTCGACAAGCTTGTAATTAAGTGCTGTTTTGTAAAATCCACGCAACACCATACAAAAGGCCATACCTTGCGAGCCATGGATAGCAATATAGGCAACATCACGCAGCGGAAATCCAGAATCTGGCAAGTAACGCTGAATAGCACCACCAACGTACAAGACAGACAACAGGCATGCAAAGGAAAACATAAACATCGCATGTTCTATGCCAAACTTTCTTATACGCAGAATGTATAAAAAAAGAAAAAATACGATAGCGTACAGCATGCCCATAATGGCGCCTGCGAAGCGACTGGAAAATGTCAGCCCACTAATAAATCTTTCACTATCAGTCAGTTTGGGTACAAATATCGCAGCATAGGGGGTGCGGATAGAAAAATTGACTGTCAATGTTTCGCCAGCCGGGATATCCAGCCTGAATGCAAAAAAATCGTAATCAACATCACGACTGGCATGCGGATAACTCTGCCCAGTCAATATTTCCTTCAAGGACGAGGCACTGCTGGCTCGCCACTCAATACGACTTAGCAAAGCCTGGTCCAGGTCCAGGATAAGCGTCCTGTGCTGTAAAGAATCATTCTGGATAACCAGACGAAACCATGCTGTTTCCATCAGCCGCAGGGGGGAAGCTGAACCAATAGGGGAGAAAGCGGCATCAGGCAGCGTACTGGCTTGCTGGATAGTTTCGAGGGAGGGCNNGGTATTGGCTGATGTAGGGAATGGCGTTCAGCTGCCTGAATTGGCTGTCCGGATGGATCACCAGCGTAGAGGCGGCAGCAGGATATGCCAGCAACCCCAATAACACCGTGAATATGGAGCAAAGAATCCTGACCATCATATCCCTGTCCGGTTCGTATTTTGATCTTCCCTCAAGCATCAGTATGCGCAATATCACCAGGGCTGTAAAACAGGCATCAATCCGTTCGCCATACCAGTGACACCATTCGTCCGGTTGCCCCGTCGCGTCGGAATGAATAGAAATTCTGCCAGTTGGCACATGTGTCTTCGCCACCACCGTATACCGCTGTCACACCCAGCGCATCCAGCTGTAATCGCGCCAATGCGTAGATATCGCACAGCCAGCGCTCTTCCCTGTGAGGTACGAAACAATCAGCCACTGCTTTTTCACCATAGGCATGCCACTGCGCCAGAAACCGGTGGTAGACATCCGCACCCACCTCAAAACTGCCCGGACCGATGGCAGGTCCCAACCAGGCCAGTATATCGCTGCGGGGACAGGCAAACGCGTCCACTGTGGCAGCCAGTACACCGTCTGCCAACCC
>DDBK01000149.1:215-9530 GCA_002333095.1 Cellvibrionales bacterium UBA2034 | reverse complement strand
AATGAAATAGTCATGGAGTGCCGTCAACTGGTAAAAAATTATCAGCAAGGCGAGCAGATCTTGCATGTGCTGGATCATGTTGATTTATGCGTAAAACGCAGTGAGCGTTTGGCTATTGTAGGTGCATCAGGATCGGGAAAATCAACACTGCTCAATCTGTTGGGTGGCCTGGATGAGCCTGCATCCGGTGAGGTGCTGATTGCCGGAAAAAGCTGGCAGTCTATGCAGGAACGCGATCGGGCAGCCTGGCGTAATCAGCAACTGGGTTTTGTCTATCAGTTCCATCACTTGTTGTCGGAATTCAGTGCGCTGGAAAATGTCTGCATGCCGTTATTGATTGCAGGACAGAAAAAGTCTGCAGCGCAACAGCAGGCAAAAGACATGCTGGATGCAGTTGGACTCGGTGCGCGCTTGTCGCACAGGCCTGCCCAGTTGTCTGGCGGCGAAAGGCAGCGCGTGGCGATTGCGCGGGCACTGGTCAATAAGCCGGCTTGTGTGTTGATGGATGAGCCCACTGGCAACCTGGATGCAGACAATGCACAACATATCCAGCAATTATTGAATGACCTGAATCGTGACTACGGACTAGCGTTTGTGCTGGTTACCCATGACCGCATGCTGGCAGCAAAACAGGACCGTTGTCTCGTGCTTGATCATGGAAAACTGCAGACATTTTCTATGCAAGAAGCGCTTGTGAAGGAAAACAGCGCATGCTGACGCGTTTTATTGCCTGGCGATATGCGCAGGCGCGCAGTGGTTCGCAACTGTTGGGATTTATTTCCCGCTTGTCGATGGCGGGGCTGATTATTGCGGTCACGTTGCTGATCACTGTTCTTTCAGTCATGAATGGTTTTGAACACGAATTGCGTACGCGTATCTTGCGTGTGGTGCCTGCCATTACGTTGTATCCCAAAGATGGCGACATTGATCACTGGGAAGATAAAGCCCTTACTGTTTTGATGAATAAAAGAATCACTGCAGCCAGCCCTTTAATCGAGGCGCAAGGTTTGCTGGTGATGGGAACGGCGGCAGAACCTGTTTTGTTGTTTGCTACCGATCCTGAAGCGGAATCGCGGTTGTCACATTTTGAAGAATTTACCGATACCTCATCCTGGCAAAACTGGCGCGCCGATCCGCAGTCTGTGTTGATCAGTAAAAAAGTGGCGACCAAGCTGGGGCTGGCGGCAGGCAGCACGGCTGTTGTGATGTTGCCTGGTTCAGGTGCTGAGCAGGCTGAACCCAGCATCCTCAGTTTGCATGTGGCCGGGCTGTATGAAACGGGTACAGAAATTGATAACCATCTTGTATTGGCGCAATTGCCTTTGCTGCAGGGTTATTACAAGATTGACGGTGTTTCAGCCATCCGTTTTACACTGGACAACTGGCTGGATGCTAATGAAGTAGCTTGGGAGTTGATTGAAACCCTGCCGCGTGGTTATTACCTAAAAACCTGGTTCCAGACGCACGGTAATTTGTATCAGGCTATACAGATGTCGCGGCAGATGGTGGTGTTGATGCTGACGCTGATTATTGTGATTGCCGCATTTAATGTGGTGTGTTCGCTGGTGTTGGTGGTGGCAGACAAACGGGGCGATATTGCTATCTTGCGGGCGATGGGTGTACCCAACCGTCGCATCATGCACATTTTCATGTTGCACGGTTTATTGATTGGCGCAACAGGCACCATGATCGGTGCTATATCGGGATGTGTGCTCGCATGGGCAATGCCGTTTATTGCAGAGGGTTTGCAAGGTTTGTTGGGCGTGCGTTTTCTCAGTACGGATGTTTACCCCGTCAATTATCTGCCATCTGACCTCAGGGTAATGGATGTGGGATTGGTTGTCGCTGCGGCATTATTGATCAGTGCAGTCGCCAGTTTATATCCAGCCTGGCGGGCAACAAGGGTGCAGCCGGCAGATATTCTGCGGCATGAATAAGAAATATACGTTGCTGATTATTTGACTGTTTCGCGCTTGTAATAAGTGATTTCCAGCGAATACGCGTTTTTCCCTTTCTGTTCCTGATGTTCCAGTTTGGCAATGCTGTAATCCAGTGATGGTGCAAACCAGAAACGGGTATAGCGCGGGCTTTGTGGCTTGCGGACGCGTTCTACCACCACTGCTTCCATTTTACCCAGTGCGGTATCAACGGTTTCAGTCCCTGTCACCCGGAAGCAGTAGCGTTCAACTTTGTTATCATCGATTACGTTATAGCAGGGTTCTTTCATGCCGCGCGCTACATCGTCACGCAGTGCAAGAATGTACGTTCCCATATCCAGTTCTCCGCCAGCTAGCGGGACAGTGAAATTCTTGCTGCCTCTGCTGCCAGACAAAACCTTGTCTTTCTGGTTGTAGGTCAGTTCATTTTCGCGCTCCTGACCCAACACGCTACGGCGATAGATGTAATGCAGTGGCACAATGCCGGTATCTGAATAAGTGAATGTCGAGTTTTCTTCAATCTGTCCAAAAAATCCGCTGGCGATGCTGGAAAAATACCAGTCATCTCCCGTTTGTTCGAGGCGATGGGTTGCCTGAAGCGGGAAGTTTTTGTAAACCGCCTGATAAATAGCTGTATACGGTGCGTGTTTGATCGCAGCACTGGGTGCGCCGTTTTCTTCTGCTGCCTGTGACAGGTTCACATTGGTAAGAACCGCAGCGATGGCAAGTGCGACAACAACTTTTTTCACGGGTAATTCCTTCCTGTAGGGGGTAGCGCCTGTCCGTCAAGCCAGACACGATAGTCATCGCAACGCAGGCGCTCTTCGCAAAACCAGCGGACGGTCAACGGGTAAATAATGTGTTCTTTCTCCAGTACCCGGGCACCCAGTGTATCAGCATCGTCATTTGGCAATATCGGAACACGTGCCTGGATAATTACTGGACCGCCATCCAGTTCTGCGGATACAAAATGCACAGTCACGCCTGCTTCGCTGTCTCCTGCGTCCAGCGCGCGCTGGTGGGTGTGAAGGCCAGGATATTTTGGCAACAAGGAGGGGTGGATATTTATCAGCTTGCCATAAAGCGGCGTAACAAACGCAGGGGTCAGGATGCGCATAAACCCGGCGAGAATCACGAGATCTGGCGTGTGCTTTTGCACTTCTGTCAGCAATGCCTTGTCATAATCTTCGCGCGAGGCAAAATCCTGATGTACCAATACTGCGGTAGGTATGCCGGCTTTGCTGGCGCGTTCCAGGCCGAACACGCCAGGCTTGTTGCTGATCACGCAGGCAATCTTTGCATCCAGCGCACCTGTCTGGATGGCGTCAATGAAAGCCTGAAGGTTACTGCCGCTGCCAGAGATCAGAATAACCAGACGTTTAGCCATAACGATGTCTGCGCCCGAAGTATTTACAGCCCGCTAAACTCGACATGCGATTCAACGTCTGCTGCGCCTTTTTCGATAGCGCCAATCACAAACGCAGTTTCACCCGTGGCAGACAGGATAGACAGCGCATTGTCGACATCGCTTTGGGGTACGCAAATTACCATGCCGATACCACAGTTAAATGTGCGGTACATTTCAAGTTGGGCGACGTTGCCATTTTTTTGCAACCAGTCAAACAGCGGCCCCGGTTTCCAGCTATTGGTGTCGATAACCGCTTTGGAGCCGGGCGGCAGAACCCTTGGCAAATTTTCCGTTAAACCGCCGCCAGTGATATGGGCAATGGCACGAACATCGGCTGCGCGGATCAGGCGCAAGATGGATTTAACATACATCCGTGTCGGAGCCATCAACCAGTCGGCCATCGGTTTGCCTGCAAGCATTTCAGTGGCAGGGTTCACGCCGGCGACTTCAATAATCTTGCGGATNNGGCATTTCTGCTGTTTCGCCGCCCACTAATGCACAGCCGGCCTGTTCGCAGCCTTCGCCAATTCCCGTAATAACGCTGGCGGCAATGTCTACATCGAGTTTGCCGGTGGCGTAATAGTCCAGAAAGAACAGCGGCTCTGCACCGCATACCACCAGATCATTGGCGCACATTGCCACCAGATCGATACCGACGGTGTCGTGTTTTTTCAGGTCAATCGCCAGGCGCAATTTGGTGCCTACACCATCGGTGCCGGAAACCAGTACAGGCTGTTTATAGTGGCTGGGAATCTCGAACAGGGCGCCAAAGCCACCCAGTCCTCCCATCACGCCTGAGCGGCGGGGTTTCTTTGCAACATGCTTGATGCGCTCGACCAGTGCAGTGCCAGCGTCGATATCAACGCCGGAGTCTTTGTAGCTGAGGGATTTTCTCGATGATTCTGGCAAGTCGGTCATGATGCAGTGGGGCCTGTGCAGTGGGTCTGGCAATGGGGTCTGTATTGTAGCAGTCTCGGCAAGGCAGTAGCAGTCTGGACGAGCCTGCCACAGGGTGGCCAACAGGCAATAACGCTTGTGGTAAACTGCCGATCCCACCGAATCCATGTCCGCTGGAGCGCTTTTATGTCAGGCATCAAAACAATCGAAGGGGGTTTCAAACCCACCAAGGCGCGCTATGCGTTGCTGGTCGCCCGCTGGAACAGCGTTGTGGTTGAGAGCCTGAAAGACGGTGCTATTGATACGCTCCGTCGGCATGGCGTGGCCGATGCCCAGATCACTATTGTGCGCGCTCCGGGTGCTTTCGAGTTGCCATTGGTGGCACAGAAATTGGCTGCTTCCAAAAAGTTTGATGCCATCATTGCACTCGGTGCAGTGATCCGGGGTGGCACCCCGCATTTTGAATATGTGGCAGGCGAGTGTGTGAAAGGGCTGGCGCAGGTTGGTTTGGATGCATCCATTCCTGTGTCTTTCGGTGTGCTGACAGTAGATTCTATCGAGCAAGCCATCGAGCGTTCCGGCACCAAAGCAGGTAACAAGGGTGTGGAAGCTGCCACAACTGCGCTGGAAATGGTTAGCCTGCTGTCCCAACTGTGAATAAAACCGGTGTGAACAAAACCCATGTGAGCAACACGGAAACAGCGGTGGATCAGCTGGATGTTGGTGCGCGCCAGAAAGCACGTCACTACGCTGTGCAGGCGCTTTACCAACATATTCTTGCGGGCAGTAGCCCCGCCAGTATCGAAGCAGAGTTCCGTGCAGACAATGATATGGCTGCGGTGGATCTCGCATACTTCCACGAGTTGTTGTTCGAAGCGGTAGCGCAGGAAAATGCACTCGATGCATTGTTTGACCAGCACATTGACCGGGCATTGCATGAGCTGGATCCCGTATCACTCGCGCAATTGCGATTGTCTACCTATGAATTGAGGTCGCGCATTGATGTGCCATGGCGTGTAGTGATTGAAGAAGCGGTACGCTTGTCGAAAAAATTCGGCCCGACGGACAGTTACAAATACCTCAACGGCGTACTCGACAAGCTGGCGCATGAACTACGGCCAGCCGAGACAGCCAGAAAGCGTTAGCGCACATGCCGGCGCTCGGTGAGTTTGACCTGATCCGGCGCTTTTTTACGCCCCCTGTATTGCCTGCGCATGTCANNGACGATGGTGCGGTAATGCAACTGCCTCCCCATTCAGATCTCGTTGTGTCTGTTGATACACAGGTTGCTGGTGTGCACTTTCACGTGGATGCCGACCCCGCTTATATTGCTTCGCGCGCGTTGCGCTGTGCAGCCAGCGATCTCGTGGCGATGGGCGCCGAGCCCCTCGGTTTTACATTAGCACTCACACTGCCAGTAGCAGAAGAAAGTTGGCTCGAACAATTTTCTGTGGGTTTGCTACAGGCTGCCCAGCAGCTGCAGTGTCCATTGATTGGTGGAGATACTACGCGCGGCCCCTTGTGTATCAGCGTGCAAGTGCATGGCAGTGTGCCGTCTGGTAAAGCCTTGCGCAGGAGCAGTGCAAAAACAGGCGATGATGTGTGGGTATCTGGTTCGCTGGGTGATGGTGCAGCGGCGCTCGCGCTGATTGAAAAAAGATTCGGGTTTTCTAGCGAGGCTGCTGACTATTTATTGCAGCGTTTTTATTGCCCTGTTATTGATTTTTCTCTCGGTGTGCGCTTGCGAGGCGTTGCGAGTAGTGGCATTGATGTGTCTGATGGTTTGCTAGCAGATCTCGGCCATATTTGTGCAGCGAGTGGTGTTGGCGCGCGTGTTGAGCTGGATGCGCTGCCCGTGGCGGCGGCGTGGCGTGACAGTGTGAGTGCTGGGCAGGCGCAGCAATGGGCGCTCTGCGGGGGTGACGATTACCGCTTGTGTTTTACTGCAGCGCCTTGTCATGCAGCAGCGTTGCAATCATTGGGTGATCTCTACCGCGTCGGTTGCATTGTTGAAGGCGAAGGGGTTTTGGTTGTCGACCAATATGGTGTACCTTGCGAAGAACAAGGCAATACCAGCAATGGTTTCAGGCATTTCTGATGTTTGATCTTTCCATCAATCCACAGACATACAAAAACTGGCGTCACTTGCTGGCATTCGGTTTTGGCAGTGGGCTTGCGCGTAAAGCCCCGGGCACCTGGGGTACATTGGCAGCAATGCCGTTTTGTTGCGCATTGTGGTGGTATTTGCCGTTGTGGGCTTTCGTAGCAGTGCTGTTTGCCATGGCAGTGATTGGCGTGATGATTTGCAACAGCGTCGCCCGCGATCTTGGTGTGCACGATCACGGTGGCATCGTATGGGATGAATGGGTCGGCTACGGTATCGCGCTGGTTGCATTGCCTCTCCACTGGTATTGGCCACTGCTGGCATTCGGTTTTTTTCGCCTGTTCGATATCTGGAAACCGTGGCCTGTTTCGGTATGTGATAAAAAAATCCATGGTGGCTTTGGCATTATGTTGGATGACATGGTGGCAGGATTATTTGCTTGTATTTGCCTGCACGCGTTGCGTGCCGGAGCCGGTTTGTGAAGTGCCGGTATGCAATGCTCTTGTTGGTGTGTCTGGCGTTGCAGGCTGTAGCCGAAACCACTGCACAAAAAAAACCGCCCAATTTTGTCGTGATACTGCTGGATGACCTGGGTCTTCACGATACGGGTTTTATGGGCAATGATTTTATCGAGACGCCAGCCATTGACCAGTTAGCGCATGATGGCGCAACATTTACACAGGCTTATGCCAGCGCGCCGAATTGTGCGCCGAGCAGGGCAGCTATCCTCTCCGGACAATATGCGCCCCGCACTGGCGTGTACACGATGATGAGCGGGGACATGGGGGAATCTGCGCGCCGAAAATTGCAAACGCCAAAAAATAATGTATTTCTGCCGGAACAGGTGTACACATTGGCGGAACTGTTGCATGACCATGGATATGCAACTGCGCATATTGGCAAATGGAATCTTGGTCACGGTGCTGCACGTGGCCCGGAAGGGCAGGGTTTTGATATCAATATTGGCGGTCACCGCGGTGGTGTCGGACAATCTTTTCATGCGCCTTACTCAAAAGAGCTGCCGGGGTTGCAGGGTGCGCCCGCTGGCGAGTATCTGACAGATCGCTTGAATCATGAAGCTACAAAGTTCATTAATAAAAATAAAAACCGCCCATTTTTTCTCTATCTTTCCCACTATGCGCCACATTTTCCTATTCAGGCCCCGCCTGACACCGTTAAAAAGTACCAAACAAAACGCGACACATTTTGCAGGCCGCCTGCAGCGCTGAAATATTGTGATATGACACCGTATTACCCGGAATATGCGGCGATGGTGGAGCATATTGATCGCGGTGTGGCACAGTTGCGTGCTGCGCTAGCAGCAGATGGCCTCGCCGATAACACAGTGATTGTGTTGATGTCGGACAATGGTGGCTATGCCTGGGTTCGCGATCCACAAGCACTCAGTGGACAGAAATCACAATTGTATGAAGGTGGTATCCGTGTGCCCATGGTGTGGTTGGTGCCTGGTAATGCCAGTGGAATAAAAGTGGATGTGCCGGTTAGCGGTGTGGATATTTATCCAACGGTTGCTGCATTGGCGGGCATTGATACGCGACAGCAATTGCTGGATGGTGCAGACATCTCGCCTTTGTTGTCCGGTAAAGGGAAACTGTCTCCGCGCGCGTTGTACTGGTATTTTCCAGCGTATGCACTGGATAGTGTGGTTGATGATTCGGATGATCAAGCCGGCAGACGTACAAATGCAGATTTTTCCCAGGTGCCAGCTGCAGTGATGCTGCGTGATGGCTGGAAGTTGATTCGTTATTATTCCAGTAGTGAGCAAGGTAATGGCAATGCGCCAGAGTTGTATTTTTTGCCCGATGATCCGCAGGAAAAACACAATCGCTTTGCGTCAGAAAAAAAACGCGGCGATGACATGATGCGTGAACTGGAATCCTGGTTGCACTCTACTGGCGGGGCGTTGAGTTTGCCTGCCAACCCGGCATTCCAGCCATCACCGTAAGTTNNATTCCAGTTATCACCGTAAGTTATTTGGGCCAGCTGTTTTCGGCGACCAGTGTTTTCAGGTCTATGCGCGTTGCCCATTTTTCTTCGGCCAGCATGGGCTGTTCATAAAATTTTTCTACATGACCGATACACAGTATCGCAACAGGGTGGCTGCTTTCTGGCATACCCAGCAGTGTTTTTAATGCTTCCGGTTCGAAGAGTGACACCCAGCCCACACCCAGCCCTTCNNGCAAGCCATAAATTCTGTATGGCGCAGGAAACAGACGCGAGATCCATTTCTGGCAACGTGCGTCGGCCAAAAATATGTTTCTCGCGGCGATCCATGAGCGCAACTACCAGTAGCTCCCCGCAGTCGAGCACGCCTTCCACTTTCAGCTTCATGAATGCGTCTTCGCGTTCCTGCAGGGCAGCTGCAGTGGCTCGCCTTTCCTGCTCCACCAGTGCATGGATATTCTTCCGCAGCGTGGCATCGGTTATACGGATAAATCGCCACGGTTGCATAAAGCCGACGCTGGGGGCGTGATGCGCTGCTTGCAATAGCCTGGCCAGCATATCGGCATCGACCGGGTCCGGCAGGAAATGGCGCATGTCGCGTCGTTCCTGGATGGCGCGGTAGATGGCGGCGCGCTCAGTATCGCTGTAAGCGTGTGGATTCATAAGGTATGGGCTATCAAGGCAGCAGGTTATCAAGGCAGTGGTATAGGGGCATTATAACGATGCCAGCCAGCGGCAGTTGGTTCGGCCGCGAGAAACGCTACAATGCGGGAATGATTCAGGTCGCGTAGGGGCAAAGCCATGGCTGATGAACTCTTCAATGTCGTATTCCGTGGGGATATTGTGTCCGGGCATAATCTGGCCGATGTCAAAGCGCGGTTTGCCCAGCTATTCAAGACAGATATTGCCAAGGTGGAGAACTTTTTTGCCGGCCGGCCGGTGGTGCTGAAAGCCAATTGTGATCGTGCAACAGGCGACAAATTCAGGACCGTGCTGGAGCAGGC
>DDBK01000149.1:0-207 GCA_002333095.1 Cellvibrionales bacterium UBA2034 | reverse complement strand
GCACCAGCGCCCCGTCCGACACCTGCATCAACACCGGCAGCGCCAGTGGATCCGTGGTCCCTGTCGCCGGAAGGTTCAGATCTGTTACGTCCGGGCGAAGTGGCACAGCCTGAAGCGGTAAAAGTCGACATCAGCCACATTGCTCTGGTGAAGCGCAACCCTTTCTCCACCGATGCCGAGGAGCCTCTGGAGGCTGATCGCAGCGTG
>DDBK01000073.1 GCA_002333095.1 Cellvibrionales bacterium UBA2034 | reverse complement strand
CGAGCGTTGCGCGTTCATGTGCCGCGAGTGCAGCAACCAGCCCCATACTGCCGTACTCGGCAAACACCAGCAGCTCTGCCCCCGCCGCGGTTGATGCTTGCTGTTCAGCCAATGCCGCAAAATCCAGCCAGCAATCGGCTGGCTGGATGGCATGTTGTGCAGCGGCAATGGTGATGATGCTCATGCCTTGCCCCTGTTTTTCAGCCAGAACACCATGGATTTGTCGGTAGTGCGTGGTTCACCAATATCCTGCCACGCGTATAACGCCCGCATGTCGGATTGTTTGCTATAGCCACGCTGCTGCCAGAACGCATCGAGTGGCGTGTAATGCGCGGGGCGCAGCGGGTGGGTATCGGGTCTTTCCACCGCGCAAAATGCGGTGATGGGTTTACCCAGTGTGGCGGCAAATGTTTCGCGCGCATCAAAAAAAAGGTGACCGAGGCCATGGCCGCGATAGTGCCGTTGCAATACCGATTCGCCAAAATAAAAAACATTTTCCAGCGGGATCTGCCGCGCTATAAACGGTGCCTGGAACTCTGGTTCAGCATCCACCAGTGGGATACCTGTCGAGGCGCCGACCACCTTGTCGCCATCCAGCGCCAGCACAAACAGGCTGTCAGCAGCACTGGCGTAGGTGGTGAGGTAGCGCCTTTCGTAATCCAGGGTGCCGTCATACAGGTAGGGAAAATCGCGAAAGACTTCAATGCGCAGCGTGGCTACTGCATCCAGCCATGGCAAGACTTGCGCGCCCGATACTGTCTGGATGGCGATGCCCATGCGTTTCCCCCGAGAAAGACGCCACTGTAGCCAATCTCTCCCGATGCGGGAACTCTACAGCCTGCGACAGATATCGTGTTGGCTCTGGGGGGTAAGGTTGGTAGTGTGTCTGCCTGATTTTTTGAGGTGCGCACCATGACCACATCGACCACTGCCATGGCGGATTACACGCAAGCGCCAGATGCTACACAAGAAGACCTGAGCCACATTCCCGGCCTGAAAGGCTTGCCTATAGCCGGACGGCTGCCGTGGATGATCAAGGATTTTAATGGGGCTATTCGCGAGCATTACGAAAAGTTTGGCGAAGTGTCTTTCCTGCACATGGGTGTGAGCAAGGGATTGTTGGTACTGGGCCCTGATAATTACAAGAATGTCTATCTGGATATGGACCGTAATTTTTCTGCCAAGATGGGTTACATGAACTCACTGGGATTCTTTTATCGCCGATGTATCCTGATGCGCGATTTTGAGGAACACCGTTATCAGCGACGTGTTTTCCAGGCGGCCTTCAAGAACGACGCGATGCGTGGCTATCTGCATATGATGAATCCTATCATTCAGCGCCATATCAATGGCTGGGGACAGCAGTCTGGTTTCCATTTCTTTACGGGCATCAAGGAAACGCTGCTCGATGTGGCAGCAAAAGTTTTTTTCGGTCTTGATGATCTTGGCAGTGACGCGCGCAAACTGAACCAGGCATTCATCGATGTGGCTGAGAAGGGCATGATGGGCCTGATCAAGAAACGCATCCCGGGTCTCAAGTATTACACCGGCGTAAAAGCCAAAGAGTACATGGATGGTTACATCAGCAAGCTGATTCCCGAGCGCCGTCAAGGCGACGGTATCGATTTCATGTCTTACGTCGTAAAAGAGAAAAATGACCAGGGCGAGTATTTTCCTGATCTGGATCTGACCGAACATTTGACGTTCCTGATGTTCGCCGCACACGACACCACCACCAGCGCCTTGTCGCATCTTGTCATGTTGCTGGGGCAGAACCCGGAATGGCAGGAACGTTTACGCAAAGAAGCGATGGCTATCGACAAGGAGTTTATCGACTGGGATGATCTGGAAAAAATGCCGGATATGAACAATGCTTTCCTTGAAGGTTTGCGTTTGTATCCATCGGTGTCGATGATGACGCGCCGTACTATCCGTCCCTGCAAGATTGGCAACTTTGATGTACCTGCCAACACGGTGGTGTTCCTGCCGCCACAATTCAATCACACGATGAAACAGTTCTGGGATGAGCCCATGAAGTTTGATCCGGATCGCTGGACTGGTAGTCGCCAGGAGCAAAAGCGCCATCCGTTCCAGTTTGTCGGTTTTGGCGGTGGTGCTCACAAATGTATCGGCATGCACTTTGCGCAAATGAATGCCAAGGCATTCATGTACCAGTTCTTGCGCACCTACCGTTTTGAAACGAAGCCGGGTTACCAGCCGTGGATGCAGGTCATCCCGATGCCGCGTCCCGGTGACATGCTGCCGCTTAAGCTCACGCGCCTGTAACAGACGCGCTGGCTGGCATCCAGACGATCCAGCTCGCATAATGGCCTCCTGTTGACCCTCGGCAGGAGGCCTTTTTTATGACAGCACGTTCCCCGTTTGCCCGCCATGGCTTGCTTGTACGCTGGCTGCGCGGTGCATGGTTGGGCTGGGTGGCACTGGTATTGCTGTTGCTGGTCATGACGCAAGTGGTGAAGCCGCGTGTCGGCGAATTTATGGATTACTGGTATAGCGTGCCAGCTGATTCTGCGTTTGTAGAGCAGGCTGCTGCCCTGCGCCAGACGCGTGAACAACAGGCTATCCAGAGTGCATGGATAACAGGTGCGGCTCCGGTTGCCCTGCTGTTCCTGATGCAATTGCTGGTGGCAGTTTTTGCGCGAGGTGAAGAGCTGGATGAAGAAGATGGCGAGGAAGAAGCCATTGTCGTCATTCAACCCGAACCCGTTGTAAAAAAACCGAATCCGGCAGACCGGACCGTCATCCGCCAGTCAGTGCAGCCGACCGTTTCTCCTCCTGTTGCTCCTGTGGCTTCGTCGGTGCCGGCCGATGATTCGTTGCAGCTTTCACTGGAAGGAGACGGTGCGCTCTATATCGGGCAGGGCGGGCGATACCGTATTGACCGCCTGCTGGCCAGTGGCGGCATGGGGTCTGTGCACAAAGCCTATGACAAGACGTTACAGCGCGATGTGGCCATCAAGGAACTGGATGTCAGTCTGGCACAGGATCAGGAACAGTCCGACAGGTTTCGCCAGGAAGCGCTGGCGCTGGCAGGCCTGGCACACCCGCACATTGTCCCTGTCTACGATCTGGTGGAAGACAACCAACGTTTCTGGATTGTGATGGAGTTATTGTCTGGCGGAGATCTGGAAGACCGGATTGAAAAAAATCCCCCGACAGTAAAAGTGGCGACCAATATCATCCGTGCAGTGGCTGAAGGGCTGGCGTTTGCACACAACAAAGGCATCGTCCATCGCGATATCAAGCCCATGAATATCCTGTTCAATGTTGACGGTATTCCGAAGCTGGTGGATTTTGGCATTGCCAAACTGGTGCAGTCCCAGCAATCGGTAGTGCATACGCGTGAGGGATTGTCGCTGGGTTCGCCTACCTATATGAGCCCGGAACAGGTCAAAGGTAAAAAAGATATTGATAAACGCGCGGATATTTACGCGTTGGGCGTGACGTTTTACAAGATGCTGGTGGGGGAGGCGCCATTTACCGGTGATGCAGAAGAAGTGATGCGGCAGCACATGTTTGAGACGCCGGTTTCACCGAGGGTATCAAATCATGCGGTCAGTCTTGAACTGGAAGCCATTGTGATAAAGATGTTGGCGAAAAATCCTGCTGACCGTCACCAGTCACTGGAAGAATTTATTTCCGCACTGGATGCAATAAAAAATACCTGAAAAGGATTATTCACCCGTTAGTGGTGACTGTGTAGGGCAACGGGAGCAATGTCACTGCTGCCCCGTCTGCTGCGTTCAGCGGATGTTCAATAGCATCATGCGTGATGACCGCCAGCCCTTCCCATCGGTTTCCTGCAATATTTTCTGCCATGACAAGGTGGCCTACAGCCTGTTCCTGCTGGGCGAAAAAAAATGGATCGTTGGATAACGGCGCTGTTCCATTGCCGGTAATCCTGTACATGCCTTTTTTCAATGTGCCACGGTATTGCATGCGCGCAACAATTTCTTGTCCGGTGTAACAGCCTTTGGTGAAGCTGATGCCATCCAGTAACTGCATGTTCAACATCTGGGGAATAAATTCCTCGATGGTCTGTTCACGCACTTCGCCAATGCCATCACGGATATTCAGCCAGTGCCAGTAATGGCAATCCGTGATAGCTGCTGTAACGGCTAGTGCCGCCATCACATTTTTTGCATGTGCTGCAGGCACAATGCACAAAAAGCGTGGAGTTGTTTCATTCACGCAGATGACGATGCCATTGTCATGGATGTGTTGTTCGTGCAATGCAGCAGGTGCAGAGCCAAACAGCGCATGGATTTGTTGAGCAGCTTCTGGGCCGCTGATACCAAGTTGTACATAATCATCAGAGGCATCGCGCAATGTTGCCTTGGAAAAGACAATGTATTTCCCGAGGGATTTTTGCAGGGCAGGTATCACCGGCTGAGGCATGCAAAACAGATAACTGTGCGCGCTATTTTGCACCAGCCTGAAACTGGCGACCATGCGTCCCTTGTGTGTGCAGTGCGCGCCGGTGCGGGAGTGTTGCAAGGTGATGTCTTGCATGTTGCAGGTGAGCTGCCCCTGCAGGAACTTTGCGCTGTCCGGGCCACTTATTTCAAGCAAGCCGTAACGGTTTGTTGTGTCGTTATCCAGCAAGCTCACAACGGCTGTATCAGCCAGCTGGCTGAAATCATTTGTGTCGGTGTGGTTATTGGTCCAGTCGGTGTGCATAGGGCTCTGCTGCCAAAAACGTTATAATCGCGAGCAATTAAACGGCTTTTGAGGGTTTCTCGCAATGCCGGCAAAACACAGTGCGCTAAAACACAACATACAGCGTATCCGCTGGCATAGCCGTCGCGGCATGCTGGAACTGGATCTTATTCTGGTGCCATTTGCAGAACAGCATTTTGAATCACTCGATGAAATGGATCAGGATCGCTATGTAAAGCTGTTGGCATCGGAAGACCAGGATCTGCTGGCGTGGTTGCTGGAGCATTCAGAGCCTGCAGATCCGGATATCAGGATCATCGTACAACAGATAAGGATGCGCCATGGATCGGCCACTACACATCACCATTAGAAGTTCCCGCATTGCGCAATATTATTGTGTGGCGGTGATGCTGTTGTCGTGGCTGGGAATCGGGCTGGCTGATATCCCGTGGTTTATGCAGTTGTTGCTGGTTACAGGTGTAGTGGCTTATGGCTGGNNATGGCTGGCGCGCGATGTTCCCCACGCAGCTGTTGGCTATCCGCCAGCTGGATTACAGGGGTGGCAGCTGGTTTCTGCATGTCGCGGATACTGTGTGTGAAGTGAATCCGGGAAAGAAATTTTTTATTGGCGCGGGGATTATTTCCGTGCCATTCACCGCAGATGCGGGTAAAAAATATCGTCTGTTATTGTGGCCGGACAGTGCGGATGCCGACAGTTTGCGTCGATTGCGCGCAACGTTGCTGGCATTGTAAAAAGCTTCAGCCTAGTAAAAAGCTTCAGCCTAAACGGATATCCTGTCCTGCAAAATTGGTGGGAACAAGAATGGTATCGCGGGCAATGGGGCCTGTATTCGGGTAATCAATGTTGTAATGCAGCCCGCGACTTTCCCGTCGTGACAGTGCTGAACGGATAATCAATTCTGCAACGATGGCCAGGTTTCTCAGTTCGAGAAAGTCACTGCTGACCCGGTAGTTGGCATAATATTCCAGTATCTCCCGTTGCAATAATTGCACGCGGTTCAATGCGCGCTCCAGCCGTTTCCGGCTTCGCACAATGCCCACATAATCCCACATGAAACGCCGCAACTCATCCCAGTTGTGTGAGATAACCACGGCCTCATCTGAATCGATCACGCGCGAAGCATCCCACTCGGGCGCGGTGGCAGGATTATCGACTTTTGCCCAGCGTTCGCGAATATCGCTGGCGGCCGAGCGGGCATACACGAAACATTCCAGCAGTGAATTGCTGGCCATGCGGTTTGCGCCGTGCAGGCCCGTGCAAGAGGTTTCGCCGATGGCATACAGGTTGCCGAGATCGGTCTGGCCCTGCTGGTTTACCATCAGCCCGCCACAGGTGTAATGTGCTGCCGGCACTACAGGTATGGGTTCTCGTGTGATGTCGATGCCGTATTGCAGGCAGTTTTCATAGACCGTTGGAAAATGTTCGCGCACAAATTCTGCCGGCTTGTGGCTGATGTCCAGCAACACACAATCAATCCCCAGCCGCTTCATTTCATGGTCAATGGCGCGTGCCACAATGTCACGCGGTGCCAGTTCCATACGTGAATCAAAATTTGCCATGAAACGTTCACCGGAAGGCAATGTCAGGTGCGCACCTTCGCCGCGCAATGCTTCTGTGATCAGGAAAGATTTGGCTTTGGGATGGAAAAGGCAAGTGGGGTGAAACTGGTTGAATTCCATGTTGGCAACACGGCAACCTGCACGCCAGGCCATGGCAATGCCGTCGCCTGATGCGCTGTCCGGGTTGCTGGTGTAGAGATACACCTTGCTTGCGCCACCCGTGGCCAGCACCACAAACCGTGCATGAAAAACTTTCACGCAACCGCTGTCCTGGTCAAACACATAAGCGCCTGTGCAGCGCATTTTTTCGCTCGCGGGATCGGGTTGCACAATGAGATCCACCGCCAGGTGATTTTCAAAGACAGAGATATTTTTTTGCTGCCGCGTCTGTTCAATCAGTGTGCTGGATACAGCGCGCCCTGTGGCATCTGCGCTGTGAATAATGCGCCGGGCGCTGTGGCCGCCTTCGCGGGTGAGATGAAATTCCGTGCCGCCGGGNNGCCGGGTTCCCGGGTGAAATCCACGCCGACATCTATCAGCCACTGGATACTGTCGCGGCCATTTTCCACCGTAAACCGCACAGCATCTTCATGGCACAAGCCTGCACCTGCTACCAGCGTGTCTGCAATATGCGCTTCGGTGCTGTCCGTATCGTTGAGTACAGCCGCAATGCCGCCCTGGGCAAACCAGGTTGAGCCATCCTGCAACCTGCCTTTGCTGAGTACGGCAATTTTCCCCTGGTTGGCAAGGTGCAGGGCCAGTGTCAGGCCTGCTGCGCCGCTACCGATAACCAGTACATCATGGCTCAGGTGACCGGACATATTCATCGTCAGAAATAGACCACTTGGGGTTTGGCAAAATTATTCTGCAGCATCAGTTCACTGATGTTATGGACTTCATTGGGATCAGCCAACGGCCCGATACGCACCTTGAACAGGCCATCGAGGCTGTCGATGTTGACAGGTTTGCCTGTGAGGTTGACCAGCTTGTCACGCAAGGCCATCGCAGAATCCTGGTTGCGGAAGGCGCCTGCTTGCAGATATGTGCTGCCACCGTGCACAGGCGTTTTTTGGGGTTCTGCCGTGTTTTCTGCGGAGGGATACGTGGTGCGGGCAGAGGGTTTGCTGGTAGACCCCGATGAAAGCCTGTCTTTATCCGCTTCGCGGACTGCATAGGCCTGTGTGGATGGGTTGATCACCTCGATCCGGACTTGCGCTGTGCCGCTGCGCAGCATGTCCAGCTTTACCGCCGCCGCATAGGAGAGGTCCATGATGCGCTCGGAGTGGAATGGCCCGCGGTCATTGACGCGCACAATCCCNNGCATTGGCCAGATTGGTGACGCGCACGTAGCTGGGGATGGGCAGAGTGCGGTGGGCGGCGGACATCTTGTACATATCGAAGATTTCGCCATTGGATGTTTTATAGCCGTGAAACTTTTTGCCATACCAGGATGCCTTGCCGGTATCGGTGTACCCGCTGCTCTCGGGCATGACTTCGTAGNNCTCTCTGGCATGACTTCGTAGGTTTCCCCCAGCACGGTATACGGTGACTTGTTGCCCGCTGCTGAGCGAGGCTCCAGAACCGGTACGGCATCAGGAATGTTATTCGGGTCCAGATTCACGTCGCCATCCGGTGGCGCATCGTTCTGCATAGCATAGCGCCCGCTGTTGCCGCTGCCATCGCCGGTACTGCTACACCCGTTCAGCATGAGCATAGCCAGGAGAGCCAGCAGGCAATGTGTCATCCGTTTCAGCAGGAGGTTGGTACAGATATTCAGGTTGCTCATCACCATGGGCTCCGTAAAGGGGTGCGGGGCTTGCTGTGCGATCGCCTGTTGCGATTGCTTGTGTTCATGTCACTGCGTGACGATTTATCGGGCTGCGGCCGCTGCCTGTTTTTGTCGCAGTTCGTGTTGCGATTTGATGGCATCGGCCAGTTGGTGGGCAGCCATAGCGTACATGCTGCTGTTGTTGTACCGCGTGATGGTATAGAAGTTGTCAAAACCAAGCCAGTATTCGGTACCGTAGTCCCCTTCCTGGCTGATCAGCACAGCCTTGCGGCTGGTGCCTAGCCCGCCCACAACCGGTGCTACGCCACGCGGGGCCAGTTCAAGGAGGGAATACTGGGGCTTGAAGCCGCTGCCGAGCAGTGAGGTATCAAATTCCGGGGAAATGTTGGCGCGTGCCAGCACAGGTTCGCCCTGTTTCCAGCCGTGCGCCTTGAAATAATTGGCCACACTGGCAATGGCGTCGGACGTATTTTTCCAGATATCCGCAAAACCATCGCTGTTGAAATCAGCAGCGTAGTGACGGTAGCTGGAGGGCATGAATTGGCCGTAGCCCATGGCGCCGGCATAGGAGCCTGTCAGTGTCAGTGGGTTCTGGTTCTGCTCACGGGCCAGTAGCAGGAAATTCTGCAGCTCCTGCCGGAAAAAGGGAGAGCGGGGCGGGTAATCAAACGCCAGTGTCGACAGTGCATCAATCACGCGATAGCTGCCGGTATTTTTACCGTAAGACGTTTCCACGCCGATGATCGCCACTATCATTTCCGGCTCAACCTGGTAGCGCTCGGAGACGGACTTGAGGGTATCCTCATGTGTTAACCAGAAATCCACGCCGCCCTCAATGCGGGCATCGGTGATGAAGATCTTGCGGTATTCCTTCCACGGCTTGGCTTTCTCTGCCGGGCGTGCAATTGCATCCAGAATGTTCTGCTTTTTTTCAGCCTGGGCCAAAACAGCCAGCACGTCTGCTTTCTTGAAGCCGTGGCGCTCCTGCATTTCCTGCGCAAATGCCTGCACATCCTCTCGCTGGTCATACTCGCCGGCATGAACCATCCCGCTGGCGACCAACCATAAAAACGGGGCGAAACGCCGCGTGAGCGACACAAGACCAGACGTGCGGAACATCAGTAGGACGACCTCTTTTTCTCGGTGCTGATAGCCATCAACATGCCAAAACCTATCATCAGGATAATGACGGCAGTCCCGCCCTGGCTGACCAGGGGCAGAGGCACCCCCACCACCGGAAGCAAGCCGGCAACCATCCCCATGTTAACAAAAANNCGATGGCGCTACCGAGCAGGCGTCCGAAGGTTTCTTGCGCGTGCCAGCTGATCCACAACCCGCGCGCCACAATGAGCAGATAGATCAGGAGCAGGACCAGCACGCCCCGGTAACCCAGCTCTTCAGACAACACGGCAATGATGAAGTCGGTATGGCTTTCAGGCAGGAAATCCAGCTGTGACTGGGTGCCCTGTTGCCAACCTTTGCCTATCCAGCCACCTGAACCGATGGCGGTTTGCGACTGGATAATGTTCCAGCCTGCTCCCAGCTTGTCAGACTCCGGATCAAACAGCATCAGTACCCGTTTGCGCTGGTAATCGTGCATGACAAAGAACCACATCACCGGGCCAAGCGCAGCGGCTGCGGCCGCGGCAGTGGCGATATAGCCCCAGCCCAGCCCGGCCATGAACAACACGATAACGCCGGATACCATTACCAGCATGCCGGTGCCGAGATCAGGCTGCTCGATGATGAGTGCCACCGGCAGGACAATCATGGCCAGCGACCAGAACACGTGTTTGAAGCGTGGCGGGATGCTGCGGTTATGGAAATAGGTAGCCAGCATCAATGGCAAGCCGATCTTGAGTATTTCAGACGGCTGGAAGCGAGGAAGGCCGGGTATGGCCAGCCAGCGTTGCGCGCCCATCGAGACTTCGCCAAACAAGGCAACGGCTATCACCAGGATCACACCCAGCGCGTACAGCACAGGTGCAATCAAACGCCAGTTATTCTGGCTGATCTGGGCAACTGTAAACATCACAACAAAACCCAGTGCAAAAAATCCCCCCTGTTTTTCCATCGCGATGAGATGGTCATCCGCCGCGCTATACAGCACAAAAAGCCCATAGCCACAGAGCATCATGAGCAGTAAAAACAGGATTGGATCAATATGCAGGCGCTGCCAGAGCGTGCGGTGAATAGCGCCAGTGGACGGCAGTTGGCGAATAAATTCAGGGCTGACCATGTTTATTCTCCAGCTCCGTTTTCAGGGGGTGCGACAGTGGCGCTGGCGGCAGGGGTTTCAGCGGTGGTGGGGGTCTCAGCGACGGTGGAGGTCTGGCCAAGCAACCAGGCATCGAGCACTTTACGTGCAACCGGCGCTGCGGCACCGGAACCGCTGTTGCCGTTTTCTACAATCACCGCGATGGCAATTTTAGGGTTTTCAACGGGTGCAAATGCAATAAAAAGACCGTGGTCACGCTGCCGCTCACTCAGTTTGGCGGCATCGTACTTTTCGTTCTGCGCAATGCCGACTACCTGCGCCGTACCGGTTTTGCCTGCTACGGTGTATGGGGCATCATGGAAGACTTTTCTCGCAGTGCCGCGAGCACCCTGCGCCACTTCGTGCATGCCGCCAATGACTGCATCCCAGTGTTTCGGGTTGTGTAACAGGATAGGTGGAGCAAACACGGGTTGTACATCCACGCCGTCGATGGCTTTTACCAGATGGGGGCGGATACGGATGCCGCGCTTGGCCNNGTCAGATGGTAGCCCTGGCCGATGCCCGCATTGATGGTGTCGCCCGGATACCACGCCTGTTTGAACCGGCCGCGTTTCCATTCGCGTGAAGGGAGCACGCCTTTGCGCTCGCCACTGAGGTCTACCCCTGTAGGCTCGCCCAGGCCGAAAGGCTGCAGGAAATCGCGCATGCGATCGATGCCCATGCGATTGGCCAGCTGGTAGAAAAAGATATCGCAGGATTGCGCAATCGCCAGATGCACATTGATGCC
>DDBK01000003.1 GCA_002333095.1 Cellvibrionales bacterium UBA2034 | reverse complement strand
TTTGTTGTTCTTCGGATGCATTACTTATTTCGCGAACCAATTCGGCAGTTTTTACAACTTGAGGCACGATCTGGTCAAGTAAATCTCCCGCACGCTCAGCAACAGAAGAGGTAGAAGCTGCCAACTCACTGACTTCACTGGCGGCTTGCTTGCTGCGCTCGGCCAGCTTTCTGACTTCCATCGCCACGACTGCAAATCCACGACCTTGTTCGCCAGCGCGAGCGGCCTCGATTTCAGCATTCAGTGCCAGCATATTCGTCTGGTAGGCAATTTCATTGATAACAGAAATCTTGGTAGTAATATTTTTCATCTGCAGGATGGCATTGCGAATCACTTCGCCGCCAGCGCGGGCATTGTCTGCCGATTCGGCGGCAATTTGACCGGTCGCGCGTGCATTCTCGGCATTGTGTGAAATAGTCACACTCATTTGCTCCAGAGCGCTGGACGTTTCTTCAGCACTCGAAGCCTGGTCTGTGGCGCTGTTGCTCACGCTGCTGGAGCTGATACGGATTTTGTCTGAGGCAGCAGTCAGATCGGACAGCATGTCTGAAATCCCGAGAATCACAGACTGTAGTTTGATGATGAATGCATTAAATGCTTCGGCGGTCTGGCCTATTTCGTCGTTGCTGCCAATCCTGATGCGTTTTGTCAGGTCGCCATCGCCGGCATGCAGGTCTTGTGCAGCGGCTAACAGGTGCTTGATCGGATAAACAATCACGCGACTGGAGAAGATATGTAAAACGGCTGAAGCAATCAGTGCAATCAGTAGTGATGCCACGATAAATGCATTGCGTAGGTCATGTGTGGGCTTCATGGCCTCATCCAGCCCCATCTCACAGATAATGAACCAATTGAGCCCGGGAATATTCAGCTTGCCAAAAGAGGAAAATACTTCATTTCCTTGATAGCCTCTGATGATGGTTTCACCTTCTTGCCCTTGTGCGGCTTGGCGTGCACTGTCAGTGTCTATGCGATGCAAGCCAATACCCGAATCAAAAATTTCAATTTGTTGGGTGATTTTTTTATCTGTGCCCTGTGATTCCAGAAAGGACAGATACGATTTCTTGCTCTCAATCATGGTGCGGGTTTCAGAGCGCAAGGTGCCGTCATTGCCAACAAGATACGTTTCACCACTCTTGCCAAAACCGGTGGATTTCCATTCTTTCTCGCTGGTCATCACGCGGTTGATTTCATTGTTGGTGATTTGTATGACTATTACGCCTTCGAGTGAGCCATCAATATAAATCGGCGTAGCCATGAATAATGCTTGTGCGCCATCTGCAGGAATGTAGGATTCAAAATCCACCATTGCCACATCGCCCTGCTTGCCATTTTTTGCCAACCGATAAGCTTTTGCCAGTCCTGTATCCTTGAATGGTCCATCTTCCATGGATGTGCCAAAATCAATCCGTTTTCCTACAGAATAAATAACGCTGTCTGCCAGCGTGTCCACAATGTAAAGATCGCGCCAGCCATTTTTTTGCATAATGTTTCGTAGCATGGGGTGGTACTTGGCATGGACATTACTGTAGGCGCTGCCATCTGCTGCGGCATCCAGATTCTGTTTACTGCCAGACGAGTTAGGATTTTCGGCGATGTACAGTGCTTGTAGCGCCTTGGAGCCGGGCGCTGTAGGCATGAATTGTTCAGCAGTGAACTGGCTTTGCAGGCGATTATTCAGTTCGACAATAAACTGCTGTTGGTAATACTTTTCAAGCTCGCTGGTATAGCGCGGCATATGCGTGACAAGATCCAGTTCAAATCCTTTCTGGAACTCCTTGACGGTTTCTATCGCAAGGAAATCGCTGGCCAGTACACTCAGCAATGATTGTTGCTGTTTGAAAAACCCCTCAATCTCGGATGCGCGTAACTGTCTGGCCATTCCGAGCTGGTTAAAAATATTGCGCTCGATGGCTGAGCGTGAAAGGCTGTAGCCGATAATCGATGTGGCGAGAATGGCTACCAGTACCAGTACCACAGACATGAGCACCAGTTTCACGCCAATGCTGAGATCCTTGAGTTTATCCATTGTTATCTTCTCTCGGGCAACGTATCAGGTGGGTTTAATGGAATCCAAGTGTACATAGGTTTCGGGTGCTGGAATATCCCGCCAGCCTTATGTTTGCGGGTGCTTCAACTGTTCAATCAACGCAGGGGGGAGCTGCACAAAAGGGCAGTCCTGCAATCCTGCAGCTTGTGGCATTGGCCCGCCCTGTTCGAATGATTGTGTCATCGTCTTGTGAATGTTGCGGAGGTCTTTGCTGTAACCCCCTGTATTCATCGACCAGATGGCCTTCAGCCGTTCCTGGCTAAACAGCGCTTCTGACTGGGTCAACAGGCGGATAGTGTCGTAGTAGGCTGCTGTGGTGGGGTCAGCAATGTGGTTGCCGCCATTTTTAATACTGTTGCAGTAGCCTTCGGGGACAAGGCGGACGAAATGCCCGGGACGCCAGTTTTTTTGTGAAGGATTGCGGGGCATGCGTGCCAGCAGNNACCCAGCAGGTCAACCAGTATGCGGTCTGTGCCTAGACAGAAGCCGTGCATGCCTACTGTGTGGCTGGCCGCTATTGGCAGGTTTTGTCGCCGCTGTTCCAGTCCGTCCTGACACCAGCCGAAGTCCAGCAGCAAAGGGGTCTGGCGTTGCAGGTACTTCGGGAAGCCAGTGAACCAGAAAAAGAAATACCGCTCTTGCGTGACCCCATCGGCACTGTCGCCCATTTTGAAAGGTTCTGCTCCCCAGTTAACTGGCGTGGCAAGGGGAGGTGTCCACAGTTTCCAGCTCAGTGCGGCGATCAGCGTAAGAAATGCAGTCAGAAGATTGAATGTGTTAAGCCAGCGTGATCCCAGGCTGTTGGAGGCGGCGACTAATACAATTACGCATAAAAGATAATCCCAGCCAAAGAAGCGCCCACGCATAAAATCGCCACCGATCCACCAGACATAGCCTAGATGCAATGCGATGCCCAGAGCCACCATACGCAAGGTTAACTGGCGGGAAAATATTCCACAGAATATGCCGACAGGCAGGATGGCTATGCTGATGAAGTCGCGCCATATTGATGTGGTGAAATAAGAAGTGCCTCGTTGCAGCAATAATTCGCGCGGTATGATGTTGCCCAGTTTTGCAT
Source organism: Cellvibrionales bacterium UBA2034 (assembly GCA_002333095.1). Taxonomy (GTDB): domain Bacteria; phylum Pseudomonadota; class Gammaproteobacteria; order Pseudomonadales; family UBA7239; genus UBA7239. The sequence goes on along the minus strand of DDBK01000003.1, from coordinate 6,906 downwards.
ACGCTGTATTGGGAAACGGAAACCCGTAGTAGAGGAGGGAAAACAGTGTCCAGCCCGCTAACGGCAGTAATAACGTAAAAAGTGCTTTTGTTACTGGCATGTCTCTTTGGGCTGCACGCCAGAAATGGTGCATGAGCAGCGGCAGCACCAATAGCAACATGTCATGACGCGTTACTAACAACAGGCCGCAAGCTGTGGCTGTGTAAAGTAGTGCGCGTTCTTCAGGTGCATTTTCGAGATTCAGATAAAAGCGGGCTGTTAGTACTAGTAGGCAATACGTTAGGGGATTTTCCAGGCCGGAAGAGGTGAAATCAAAATATGCTTGGGAGAATACCAGCGCCAGCACAGCCAATAGCCATTTGCGTGGCTCGGCAAAAATCTTGTGAAGGTTCCACAGTAATACCAGGTTGCAGGCAGCGCTCAGCAGGATGCTGTTGAGGTAGTGATTACGGTAAAAACTGCCCATTCCAGCCAGCAACCAGTACCAGAGCGGGCAGGTAAATACTTGCACACGCTCATGTGGATTCCAGCGTGGGCCATGGCCATCCAGCAGCTGGTCGAGGCTACGAAACAGGATGTAGGCATCGTCTCCTACCCAGGCATTCTTGAAAAACACCACGCAGTAGACCAACAGGCCGAGAGCGTACAGTAGCTGTCGGGAGCGGGGGTGTGGCACAGTAAGTTTCCCTTGACCGGTCTCAGGCTAGTTTATAACATACGCCGCCTCGAAAGAGTCCGTTCCGACTTAGCTCAGCGGTAGAGCAGTTGACTGTTAATCAATTGGTCGGTGGTTCGATCCCACCAGTCGGAGCCATTATTCACAGGACACTTGTTATCCCACCAGGGAATTTGCTGCAAGTGTCCTTTTTTTCCTTGGCAAGGTAGCTCAGCAGGTTAGAGCACAACACTCATAATGTTGGGGTCCCCAGTTCGATTCTGGGCCTTGCTACCATATCCTCCCACTGATGGCGTTTTTGGCAATGACATCAGCACTCTCCCAGCCAGCATCCAGCCCCTTCGTTGTCGAGTCGAAGTTCGAGCCTGCGGGCGACCAGCCTGCAGCCATTGAGGCGCTCGTGAGTGGCATACAATCGGGTTTGATGTCACAGACGCTGCTGGGCGTGACAGGTTCAGGCAAGACATTCACTGTCGCTAAAGTTATTGAGCGCTTGCAGCGCCCGACAATTGTGTTGGCACCAAACCGCACACTGGCTGCACAGTTGTATGGCGAATTTCGCGAGTTTTTCCCCCACAACGCCGTCGAATATTTTGTTTCCTATTACGATTATTACCAGCCGGAAGCATACGTACCTTCGTCAGATACATTTATCGAAAAAGACGCGTCGGTAAATGAACATATTGAGCAGATGCGTCTATCAGCCACCAAGGCATTGCTGGAGCGTGAGGATGTCATCGTGGTAGCGACCGTGTCGTCTATCTACGGCCTGGGTGATCCTGAACTGTATCTGAGCATGGTGCTGCATCTCAGCCGGGGTGACCGGGTAGACCAGCGAGAATTACTGCGCCGTCTGGCTGAATTGCAGTACAAGCGCAATGACATCGATTTCCAGCGCGCAACGTATCGTTGCCGTGGCGATGTCATCGATGTGTATCCGGCAGATTCCGAAATGGAAGCCATACGGATTGCATTGTTTGATGACGAAATCGAGAGCATTACAGCGTTTGATCCTTTGACAGGCCAGATGTTGCGCAAGTTGCCGCGAGTCACTATTTTTCCCAAGAGCCACTATGTCACGCCACGTGAAAACGTCCTGTCTAGAATTGATGATATAAAACAGGAATTGCGCGAGCGCCTTGATCAATTTCGCAGTATGGAAAAACATGTCGAGCTGCAGCGCCTGGAGCAGCGCACCCAGTACGATATCGAGATGATCACCGAACTGGGTTACTGCAATGGCATTGAAAACTATTCGCGGTATTTGTCGGGTCGAAAACCTGGCGAGCCGCCACCCACCTTGTTTGATTATCTGCCAGACAATGCATTGCTGGTCATTGATGAATCGCATGTCACGATTCCGCAACTGGGCGGCATGTATAAAGGTGACCGTTCACGAAAGGAAACGCTGGTTGAGTATGGTTTCCGGCTGCCATCGGCACTGGACAATCGCCCCATGCGTTTTGATGAGTGGGAGCGCATTGCGCCGCAAATGATCTATGTATCCGCCACGCCGGGCGCTTATGAAGAAGCGCATAGTGGGCAAGTCGTGCAGCAAGTGGTGCGCCCCACGGGTCTGATAGACCCTGAAATAGAGGTAAGGCCGGCAATAACGCAGGTTGACGATCTTTTGTCAGAGATACGCTTGCGAGTAGCGGATGGCGATCGCGTGCTGGTGACAACGCTGACCAAGCGCATGTCGGAAGACTTGACTGATTATTTTATGGATCATGGTGTAAGGGTGCGTTACTTGCATTCCGGCATTGATACAGTAGAGCGCGTGGAGATTATCCGGGATTTGCGGCTCGGAGAATTTGATGTTCTGGTGGGCATTAACCTCTTGCGGGAAGGTCTGGATATGCCGGAAGTGTCCCTCGTGGCGATTCTTGATGCGGATAAAGAGGGCTTCTTGCGTTCGGAGCGCTCCCTGATCCAGACTATCGGGCGAGCTGCGCGCAATCTGAAAGGCAAGGCCATCCTGTATGCTGACCGTGTCACCGGTTCCATGCAGCGCGCCATGGACGAAACAAGTCGACGCCGGACCAAGCAGATACAGTTTAACCTTGACAACAATATTGTGCCGAAAGGCGTGCAGAAATCTGTCATTGATATCATGGAGGGCGCAGTGCCTGGTGCGCGAGGCAAAGGCAAGAAGCGTGAGCAGAAAGTGGCAGAAAGTCGCGGAAAGTATCGCGTCAATACTGATGAAATGTCGCTGGAGCAGATGACCAGAGCGATACAGAAACTTGAGAAACAAATGCTGGAGCATGCCAAAAATCTGGAGTTTGAGGAAGCCTCTGCCATTCGTGATGAAGTGGTGAGGATACGTGAGCGTGCGTTTATTTCGTGACGCAGGATTATTTCAGGATTATTTCATGAGTAAACGTTTGATAGTTGCAACAGGCCTTTTTCTGTTGGGAGTTTTTATCTGGCTCCCCGGCAGTCAGGTGATTGAGCTGATTATCACCAACGAAGAGGTTGTGCTTGGACGCTATTCCCGGGGGCATTTTGGCGCGCTGTTGTTGTTCACGCTTATCTTGTGGATTGCAGCATCAGTAACATTTTATATGCGCAACAAGCCATGTGCGGAAACTGTGTTTGCATTGTTGCTTATCTATTTTTCTACAGGCCTCAGCGCCTTTGTGCTCGTTGTAGGCTCTGGCCTCCTCAACAAGCCCCGTTATGTAGAGCAGGCTGTCAGTGGCGTGGATGCAGACACCGGTATTGTTTTAAGTGGTGTGATAAGGCATCGGCCCCCGCAGGAGCGGTTCGAGCTGGAGCAGGAAGACGTGCCAGAGCAATTGCGTTCCTACCCGGATGCGCCTGCTGGATATCCGCCGTTTTCGCTGGTATTGACCACAGATGCCAATGGGTTTCGGAACCAGCAGTCACTCGATAAATATGACATGCTCGCCGTGGGAGATTCGTTTGTTGCAGGCTCTCATGTATCTGATGAACAGGTCTGGGTTGATCAGTTGCGCCAACAGACAGGAAAATCCATCTATAATCTGGGTGTTTCTGGCAGCAATCCACTGGTTTACCTGAATAATTTCATCACGCTAGGACGAAAACTGCAGCCCAGGACAGTGCTGGTGATGCTGTATGAAGGAAACGATTTTCGTGATGCCCCACCCTTGCCGAAAGCTGGCAGTGCGGCAATAACGGCGAAGCCGGTTGATAAAACAGCCAGTATCAGTTTTCTTGCCAAGGCATCACCAGTGACCGCAGGGTTGCGTCGACTGACAGGTGAGGTGTTGGCAAAGATTGGCAGCAATAATCCGGTTTCTGGTTATGCAGAAACGGTTGGGTTTATGCCAGTCGCCATTGAATCTCCTGCGGGAAAGCAGTATTACAGTTTTGATCCCAAGCGTTTGCGCTATCTTGTAGAAAGTAGCGAACAGCAATTTTCCGTGTCGGCCGATTGGAAGAACGTACGTGATGTACTGGAGCAGTTTGTTGAACTGTCCAGGAAAGATGGATTCCGGTTAGTGTTTGTGTATGCGCCGAGTGCGCCGCATGTTGTGATGCCTTTGGTGCAAGACAAAATTCCTGCACAGCAGTTGTTGAATTTTTCACGGTTTAAACAGAAGGATTTGAACCTCGATCCTGAAATTTACAAACAACAGGTAATGGCAAGGCTGGATAGCCAGGAAAATGTCTGGAGAAACTGGTGCAGGGAAAGTGGTGTGGAATGTCTCAGTACAACTGTGGCGCTGCGCCAGGCAGCGGCAGCAGGCGTGCAGGTGTATTACACATACGATCAGCACTGGACGCCAGAGGGTAATACTGTCACAGCAAAACTGCTTACCGATTATTTGGTTTCTGGAAATGATACATATGCGCCGTTATAACTCCCTGATAATCATTGCCGCTGTTTTGCTGTTGCTGTTGCTATATGTGGTAACCGGGCATTTCGGGATAGGCGGGGACAAGAAAGCAAAAGCGCCTTACCAGTTGTTGGTAACGGTGGAAAAGGCATCGCTGGAGGAACTGCGCGATACAGTGGCAGCACTGGGCACGACGGCATCCAATGAATCAATCGATGTCAGTGCTACCGTGACGGCAACTGTGCGCTCTGTGCATTTTGAAGATGGCGGCCATGTTGAAAAAAATGCTGTGCTGGTCGAACTGGATGCCGATGAGGCGCGTGCAGAGGTAGAGCAGGTCCGCGCCAATCTGGCAGAGGAAGAGCGCCAGTTGAGGCATTTGAAGTTGCTGATTGACCGCAAGGCCGTGTCGCAAACCGATATGGAAAAGCAGCAGTCTGTTGTCAATGTTGCGCGCGCCAAGCTGGCAGCTAACGAAGCGAGATTGCAGGATTATACGATCCGGGCCCCATTTTCAGGCGTCCTTGGTGCCCGCCGCGTCAGTGTGGGTGCGCTGGTGTCGCCTGGCACCGTTATCACGTCACTGGATGATCTGGCCAGAATCAAGGTTGATTTTTCAGTGCCTGAAATCTATTTGCCATTACTCAAGGAAGGACTTTTTTTACAAGCCTATTCGCAGGCTTATAGTGACAAGGTCTTTGCAGGTACGGTGAGTTTTGTTGATAGCCGTATCGATCCAGTGACGCGTGCTGTAGCGTTGCGTGCGCAACTGGATAATCGCGACATGTTATTGCGCCCCGGTATGTTGTTGCAGGTAAAAATCCAGCAATCGCCGCGCCGCGCCCTGATGGTGCCGGAGCGGGCTATTGCGCCACTGCGTGGGGAGCAATTTGTCTATGTGCTGGATAGTGATGCAGAAGGCAAGCCGGTTGCGCATCGGCGAACCGTCAAGTTGGGGCAGCGAATGGGTGGCCGCGTCGAAATCACCAGTGGCATAGCAGAAAATGAAGTTGTAATAGTGGATGGCAGTATGTCAGTGCAGGACGGCATGGGTGTTACTGTGCAGGAATCTGCAGTAAAGGCAGGAAAATAATCCTGTGATCATTTCTGACCTTTCCATCAAGCGCCCGGTTTTTGCTACCGTCATCAACATTGTGCTGGTTGTGTTTGGCGTTATAGCGTTTCTTGAATTGCCATTGCGTGGATATCCTGACATCGATCCGCCGGTCGTGTCCGTTGAGACGGTTTATCCAGGCGCTTCGGCCAATGTCGTGGAGTCGAAAATTACCCAGTTGCTGGAAGACCAGTTATCCGGTGTTGAAGGCTTGCGTGTGCTGAGTTCTGAATCGCGTGAAGGCAAGTCGCAGATCAATCTGGAGTTTAGCCTTAAGCGGAATATTGATGCAGCGGCTAATGATGTGCGTGAAGCTGTAACGCGTGTAATCGATCGCTTGCCCGACGAAGCAAAACCGCCACAGGTCAATAAATCTGACGCGGATTCTTCAGTCATTGTCTGGTTTGCCATTTCGTCAAGCTTGATGAGTCAGCTTGAATTAAGTGATTACGTTGACCGTTATGTGGTTGACCGTTTCAAGGTGGTGGATGGCGTTGCGCGGGTACAGATCTGGGGAGAGCGCCGCTATGTCATGCGTATAACCCTTGATCGCTCTGCGATGGCTGCACGCGGTATTACCGCGAATGACATCGAGAATGTCTTGCGTGCAGAAAACGTGGAGCTGCCGGCGGGAAAAATTGAGTCTGTGGATCGTGAATTCACCGTGCGTGTCGCCCGCGCTTTCAATAATGCGGATGAGTTCCGTCAATTGGTGCTGGTGCGCGGCAAGCCGGAGGCCGGCGATGGGCATTTGGTGCGCCTCGGTGAAGTGGCAACGGTAGAGTTGGCTGCCCGTGACGAAAAGACTGCATTTCGGGGCATGGTGGTGCCCGGAGCGCCCGCTGAGAATATGGTGGGTATTGGTATCATCAAGCAGTCAAAAGCCAATACAGTTGACGTGACGCGTATGGCGCGGGCAGTGGCGGCTGATATCCAGAAAACCTTGCCTGAACACATGCAGTTGAATGTGACATTTGATACGGCTGTATTTCTTGAACGCTCGGTGGAAGAAGTTTATGTCACCCTTGCATTGTCGATGGTGCTGGTTGTATTGGTAATTTATATTTTTCTGGGCAGTTGGCGCGCTACATTGATTCCTGCGTTGACGGTGCCTGTGTCGATAATTGGGGCCTGTATTTTTGCCTGGTTGTTTGGCTTTTCCATCAACATTCTTACATTGATGGCTTGTGTGCTTGCCATTGGTCTGGTGGTTGATGATGCCATCGTCGTATTGGAAAATGTTCATCGTCGCATCGAGCGAGGTGAGCCACCGCTGCTGGCGGCTATTA
>DDBK01000006.1:8442-21551 GCA_002333095.1 Cellvibrionales bacterium UBA2034 | reverse complement strand
TAGTTGCCTTCGTTGTGCATGGTTTTAGGCACAGCGAAATGCGGCACCTTGATGGCGGCTTCTGCGCTGGTGAGCATGTGGATGTCATCACCCACCACGGCGGTTTCCAGCGGAGCACCGTCGGCTTTCCAGTTAGGGAACAGTTCATTCAGGGCCGTTGGCTCAAATACAGCACCAGACAGGATATGCGCACCTACCTCGGAGCCTTTTTCTACCACCACGACGGACAGTTCGGGATTCAGCTGACGCAAGCGGCAGGCGGCGGATAGTCCCGCAGGCCCGGCACCGACAATCACTACATCAAATTCCATGGACTCTCTTTCAACAGTCATCGCTTGCGCCTCGGGGTAGGTGTCGTGAAGGTAACAACAGGACGGGTTAATTTTGAGGTGATTATTTTACCGGCAACCAGAGAGGGATAGAAGGCCTTATCGCATCTTTGATTTTTATCTTTTCGCCCATATATCTAGATAAGAGGGGTAGAATGAAAGCGAATGCGGAGTGGAAGTGTTGAGTTTTTTCATGAATCAGATTGTGGGTGGCCGGCCGGGATCCGGCGATGAGGGCGATAGCGGATTTGACCAGGATCGTGCCGGCACTATGCTGGTGGAGCGGGTCAAGCCCAGGTTGCGCAAGCCAAGGCTTTACCGGGTAGTCATGTTGAATGATGACTACACCCCGATGGAGTTTGTGGTGCATGTGCTGGAAAATTTTTTCAGCATGAACCGTGAAACGGCGACACGTGTCATGCTGAGGGTGCATACGGAGGGTAAAGCGGTATGTGGTGTCTACACGCGGGACATCGCCGAGACGAAAGCGGAGCAGATCAACCAGTATTCGCTGGAAAACGAACACCCGTTACTGTGCCAGATAGAGCCGGATGGTAACGATAATGACGAATAGTACGTGATGTATTAATACACAGACGAGGTCATAGCCATGTTAAGCAAGGATCTGGAAGTNNAGGTGCGCGCTCAAAACGGCATGAGTTCATGACGGTCGAGCACCTGTTATTGGCCCTGCTGGATAACGAAGCCGCCTCGAATGTTCTACAGGCGTGCGTGGCAGATCTTGTCAAATTGCGGCGGCAGTTGGCGGAGTTTATCGATAGCACCACGCCGTTGATTCCCGAAAGTGATCTGGATCGCGAAACACAACCTACCCTGGGATTCCAGCGTGTGTTGCAGCGTGCTGTATTCCATGTGCAATCCTCCGGCAAAAATGAAGTTACCGGTGCTAATGTGCTGGTGGCTATTTTCAGTGAGCAGGAAAGCCAGGCTGTTTATTGTTTGCGTGAACAAGGGGTTGCCCGAATTGATGTGGTCAATTTTGTCACGCATGGCATTTCCAAAATTAATGGCCATAACGAGCAGCATGGGCATCAGGAACAGAATCAGGATGAAGAACGCAGTAGCGAAGAAGGAGGGAGTGATCCCCTTGAATCGTATGCTGCCAACCTGAACGAGTTGGCGCGCCAGGGTCGTATTGATCCACTGGTAGGTCGCCTGCAGGAAGTAGAGCGTGTCTCGCAAATCCTGACCCGTCGCCGCAAGAATAATCCGCTGCTGGTCGGTGAGTCAGGCGTGGGCAAAACAGCCATTGCTGAGGGTCTGGCGCGCTTGATTGTTGATAAACAGGTGCCAGACATACTGGCAAATTGCGTGGTCTATTCACTGGATCTCGGTTCGTTGCTGGCCGGTACAAAATACCGTGGCGATTTTGAAAAACGCTTCAAAGCGCTGTTGGCCGAACTGAAGAAACGTGAAGGGGCTATTCTGTTTATCGACGAAATTCACACGATTATCGGTGCAGGCGCTGCATCGGGTGGCGTGATGGATGCTTCCAACCTGCTGAAACCTTTGCTGACCTCCGGTGATTTGCGTTGTATCGGTTCCACAACTTTTCAGGAATATCGCGGCATTTTTGACAAGGATCGCGCGTTGTCGCGTCGCTTCCAGAAAGTGGATGTGGGTGAGCCGACGGTTGAAGACACTTACCACATTCTCCGTGGTTTGAAACCGGCTTTCGAGAAGCATCACCATTTGCGTTACACCGACGCTGCATTGAAAGTGGCAGCTGAAATGTCTGCGCGTTATATCAATGATCGCTTCCTGCCAGACAAGGCAATTGACGTGATTGATGAGGCTGGTGCGTATCAGCAGTTGCAACCACCGAGCAAACGCAAGCGCCAGATCGGTGTGCACGATATCGAGGCTGTTGTGGCGAAGATCGCACGCATCCCGCCAAAAAGCGTATCGTCATCCGACAAGGAATTGCTGCGTTATCTGGATAAAAAACTCAAAATGGTCGTGTTCGGGCAAGATGAAGCGATTGATACTTTGGCCACGGCGATCAAGTTGTCCAGGGCGGGTCTTGGTGCGCCGGGCAAACCGGTAGGTTCGTTCCTGTTTGCTGGCCCAACAGGTGTCGGTAAAACGGAAGTTACCAGACAATTGGCGCAGATTATGGGTATGGAGCTGATTCGTTTTGACATGTCTGAATACATGGAAGCGCATACGGTTTCACGCCTGATTGGTGCCCCTCCGGGTTATGTCGGTTTTGACCAGGGTGGATTATTGACCGAAGCGGTAACCAAACAGCCGCATAGCGTGGTGTTGCTGGATGAAATTGAAAAAGCGCATCCGGATATCTACAACCTGTTGTTGCAGGTCATGGATCATGGTTCGCTTACTGACAATAACGGCCGTAAGGCAGATTTCCGTAATGTTATTCTGGTGATGACCACCAACGCAGGCGCGAGGGAAGTCAGTCGCAGTAGTATCGGGTTCACCCATCAGGATCATAGCAGCGACGGTGCCGAAGTGCTGAAACGTGTATTCACGCCGGAGTTCCGCAACCGGCTGGATGCTATTGTGCAATTTTCACCATTGGAAAAACCAACCATCAAGACTGTTGTGGACAAATTTCTTGTCGAGTTACAGGCGCAGCTGGATGACAAGAAAGTTACGCTGGATATTGATGAAGAAGCGCGGGACTGGTTGGCCGATCACGGTTACGACAGGGCGATGGGCGCACGGCCAATGGCGTTGTTGATCAAGGATAAATTGCGGAAGCCATTGGCAGAAGCTGTGCTGTTCGGTGAACTGTCAAAATCCGGTGGCAGGGTGGAAGTGACAGTGGAAGACGGTGAAATTGCGCTGCAGATAGAGGAGGCGGTACCAGCCTGAGGATCCTGTTGGATTCTGGGGTATAACTCAGCGGGCGCGGTAAGTGATGCGGCCTTTGGAGAGGTCGTAGGGGGTCATTTCCACCTTGACCTTGTCGCCAGTGAGAATGCGGATATAGTTTTTGCGCATCTTGCCGGAAATGTGCGCCATGACTACATGGCCGTTTTCCAGCTTGACCTTGAATGTTGTATTGGGAAGGGTGTCGACCACCTCGCCTTCAAACTCAATACAGTCTTCTTTCGACATTCATATACCTCAGTGCAAATTTTTCTGGTGGTGGAGAGCGAATCCCCCCATATAGCGGCCGGCATTGTGCCGCATGTGCCCTTGCAAAGCAAAGACCCCCTGTAGCGGTATTTTTTCTATTTGCTGCTATCTGTCACTGGGTGGCATAATGCCGCCCCCTTTATCGGGTCAGAAGACGGCTGTGCCATGCGAAAGTGGCGAAATTGGTAGACGCACNNTGGCGGAATTGGTAGACGCACTGGATTTAGGTTCCAGCGGGGTAACCTGTGAGAGTTCGAGTCTCTCCTTTCGCACCATTCTGTCTTTATGTACCTGTAATCTGAGCATTCCCGATGATTCTCGCGGATTGCCTGTACCGCCAATAACAGAGGTTTATTGATCATGCATGTCTCGGTTGAAACAGTGTCTTCCCTGGAGCGTCGTATGACGGTCGGTCTGCCTGCTGATCGTATTGATGCGGAAGTTGACAAGCGTTTACAGCGCGCTGCCCACGATGTCCGTCTGGACGGCTTCCGTCGCGGCAAGGTGCCGATGAAGGTTGTTCGCCAGCGCTTTGGGATCGGCGTACGCCAGGAAGTGCTGGGCGAATTGATCAACCAGGCCTATTTTGAAGCAGTGCAGCAGGAAAAGCTGCAGCCTGCAGGTATGCCATCCATTGAAGCAAAAGGCGGCGAAGCGGCAGGCAAGGATTTTGAATTCATTGCGACCTTTGAAGTGTTTCCAGAGCTTGAGCTGGCTGATCTGGGCAAGGTTTCTGTGATTCGCCTGCAAGGCGAAGTTACGGAAGCAGATATCGACAAGACCATCGAGAACCTGCGCCAGCAGCAGACCAAATTCGATCCGGTAGAGCGTGCTGCACAGACCGGCGACCAGGTCATGATTGACTATGAAGGTTTCAAGGGTGGTGAGCCCTTTGCTGGTGGGCAGGCTGCAAACAGCCCGCTTTTGCTGGGTGCAGGCCAGATGATCCCCGGTTTTGAAGACGGCATCGTTGGTATGAAGTCGGGCGAAGAGAAAGTATTGGCGCTGGCATTCCCTGAGGATTACCACAGCGAGGATTTGAAAGGCCAGGCGGTCGAGTTCCGTATCAAACTGAACACTGTTTCCGAGAAAAGACTCCCTGAGTTGGATGATGAGTTCTTCAAGCGCTTCGGCATTGAAGAGGGTGGCATTGAGGCGTTCCGCAAGGAAGTGCGCAATAACATGACCCGTGAAATGAAAAGCGCTGCATCAAGCAAGTTGAAGGCTGCGGTAGTGGAAGAAGTTCTCAAGTTACATGAAGTTTCATTGCCTAACGCATTGATTAAAAACGAAATTGGCGCAATGAGAAATCAGATGTTGCAGCAATTTGGTGAGATGGCGAAGCAGATTGATGCAGCTTCTATCTTTCCGGATGAGATGTTCGCCGAACAAGCAAGGAAACGCGTGACAACTGGGCTGATCTTCGCTGAAATCATCCGCCAGAAGGATGTAAAAGTTGATCCCGCCCGTGTGCGCAGCAAGATCGAGGAAATGGCTTCTGTATACAACAGTCCCCAAGAGGTGATTAACCACTACCTGAATAACAAGCAGCTGTTATCCGGCATAGAAAACATGGTACTGGAAGAGCAGGTAATTGACCTGATTGTTGACAGTGGCAAGGTAGAGGATAAATCAGTTGGCTATGAGGATGTCATTCGCAAGGAATCTGATGCCGAATGATGAGTTTGCTGCCTTCCCGCAGTACACTGGTCGCCGCGCATAAACACACATATGAAGGACAGGTAGCATGATCGACAGCATTATCCGACAAGCACCACAGAATCTTGGCCTTGTCCCCATGGTCATTGAGCAAACCGCCAGGGGTGAGCGCTCTTTTGACATATATTCCCGTTTGCTCAAGGAAAGGGTAATTTTTCTGGTAGGCCCTGTGGAAGATTACATGGCCAATCTGGTGGTAGCCCAGTTGCTGTTTCTGGAAGCTGAAAATCCGGATAAAGACATACACCTTTACATCAACTCGCCAGGCGGCTCGGTGACAGCCGGTATGTCGATTTACGACACCATGCAGTTCATCAAGCCTGATGTNNCCCAATGCCCGCACGATGATCCACCAGCCTAGCGGCGGTGCGCAAGGCCAGGCAACGGACATCCTGATCCATGCCGAAGAGATCATCAAGATACGCCAGCGGCTCAATGAAATCATGTCATTTCATACAGGCCAGCCGGTGGATGTCATTGCCAAGGAAACCGAGCGCGACAATTTCATGAGCGCCCAGCAGTCTGTGGCCTTCGGACTGATTGATGAGGTGCTGGACAGGCGTATTGGCGCGGATACTGCCAAATAGTCATATCGCTGTTATCATTCAGAAAGCTATCTGAAAAAAGGGTTGGTGGAGAATCAATATGGCCAAAAACAGCGACGACAGTAAATTGTTGTACTGCTCGTTCTGCGGTAAGAGTCAGCACGAAGTCAAAAAGCTGATTGCCGGTCCGTCGGTATTTATCTGTGACGAGTGTGTTGACCTCTGCAACGACATCATCCGTGAAGAAATCCAGGAAAGCGCTGCTGAATCTGGTGGTGAAAAGCTGCCCAGCCCGCAAGAGATCAAGGAAATTCTTGACCAGTACGTGATTGGCCAACAAAAGGCCAAGAAAATTCTGGCTGTTGCCGTGTATAACCATTACAAGCGTTTGCGGGCAAGTGGCGGCAAGAAAGACGGCGACGTTGAGCTAGGCAAGAGCAATATACTCATGGTCGGTCCAACCGGCAGCGGCAAGACGCTGTTGGCAGAAACCCTGGCGCGTTTGCTCGATGTGCCGTTCACCATTGCAGACGCCACCACACTGACAGAAGCTGGTTATGTGGGTGAGGATGTCGAGAACATCATCCAGAAGTTGCTGCAGAAATGCGATTACGATGTAGACAAGGCGCAGATTGGTATTGTCTATATTGATGAAATTGACAAGATTTCCCGCAAATCTGATAACCCTTCCATCACACGCGATGTATCGGGTGAGGGTGTACAGCAGGCATTGCTGAAACTGATTGAAGGTACCGTTGCGTCTGTTCCGCCACAAGGTGGTCGCAAACACCCGCAACAGGAATTCTTGCAGGTCGATACGCGTAATATCCTGTTCATTTGTGGAGGCGCATTTGCCGGTCTGGACAAAGTGATTCGTGACCGCTCTGAAAAAGGTGGCATTGGTTTCAGCGCGGAAGTGAAAAGCAAGGATAACACCAGAAATATTGGTGAATCCCTGAAAGAGCTGGAGCCGGAAGATCTGGTGCGCTATGGCTTGATCCCGGAATTTGTTGGCCGCTTGCCTATTATCGCAACATTGGAAGAACTGGATGAGGAGGCGTTGATCCGGATACTGACAGAGCCGCGGAATGCACTGACCAAGCAGTATTCCAAATTGTTTGAAATGGAAAATGTTGAAATCGATTTCCGTGAAGATGCTCTGCGCGCTGTAGCCAAGAAAGCTATGGAGCGTAAGACGGGTGCCAGGGGACTGCGCTCCATTCTTGAGAATGTGTTGCTGGACACCATGTACAAAGTCCCTTCCGAGCCTAATGTGCGCAAAGTGGTGATTGATGAGCCGGTCATTCGTGGTGATTCCGAGCCGCTACTGGTATACCAGACAGTTGAGCCCCCAGTGATGAGCAAAGCGGCGTCTGACGAATAGGGCAGTGAATAGAAAGCTGGAGAGGCGATCCTGAATAGGGGTCGCCTTTTTTTTTGTCTGAATTGCCAGGGTTGGCCTTGATATTCTACCGATCGCCCAGAGATTAATAGCAGGCCGGAGGTGTGGTCAGAATTGCCAAACAGTACAGGACATGACTGGCATTTGTCTGTAGTCTAGACTGGGATGTGAATTCTTTTTGGTGCTTTTACTTTACAACCTATGGTCTCCCGGGGGTTTGATGAGTCAGCTACTTGAATTGCCGCTGTTGCCACTGCGGGATGTTGTGGTGTATCCCCATATGGTCATCCCCCTTTTTGTCGGGCGCGACAAATCCATACGGGCGCTTGAGCATGCTATGACCACCGACAAGCAGATCTTGTTGGTGGCCCAGCGCAATGCCTCGGATGATGAACCTGCTGCAGATGATATTTACAGTGTGGGCACAGTTGCCACTGTGCTGCAATTACTCAAGCTGCCTGATGGAACGGTCAAGGTGCTGGTTGAAGGGGGCGCTCGCGCAGAAATCAGGCAACTGTTTGACAGGGACGAACATTTTTCCGCGTTGATAGAGAAACTTCCAGACAGTGTGTGGGTGCCTCATGAATCCGAAGCGCTTGTTTCCACATTGATGAAACAGTTTGAGGAATACGTCACTCTCAGTAAAAAAATTCCTAATGAAGTCATCGGTTCGCTGGCGGCGATAGAGGAACCTGGCAGGTTGACTGATGCAATTGCCACGCATATGCCACTGGATCTGGCACAGAAGCAGGTAATTCTGGAAATGGCGGATCCATCTGCCCGCCTTGAACACTTGCTGGGTGTACTGGAAGCAGAAATTGATCTCTTTCAGGTGGAAAAACGCATTCGCGGACGCGTTAAAAAGCAGATGGAGCGTAGCCAGCGTGAGTATTACCTTAACGAGCAGATGAAAGCGATCCAGAAAGAACTCGGCAATGCGGATGCAGGCAATGAATCCGATGATATCGAGAAGAAAATTGTCGATGCAAAAATGCCGGCAGAGGCAGAAGAAAAGGTTCGCCGTGAATTCGGCAAGTTGAAAATGATGTCTCCGATGTCAGCAGAGGCCTCGGTTGTGCGTAGCTTTATCGACTGGATGACATCGATGCCATGGCGTAAACAGACCCGTTTGCGCCATGATCTCAAGCGAGCGGAAGAAATTCTCAATCGTGATCACTATGGCCTGGATGAAGTAAAGGAACGCATTCTTGAATACCTTGCTGTGCAGCAGAGGGTCAAGACATTGCGCGGGCCGGTATTATGTCTGGTTGGCCCGCCAGGCGTAGGTAAAACATCGCTAGGTGAATCTATTGCACGCGCTACCAATCGCAAGTTTGTTCGGATGGCGTTGGGTGGTGTTCGTGATGAGGCTGAAATCCGGGGGCATCGACGCACATATATTGGATCAATGCCCGGAAAATTACTGCAAAAACTGGCAAAAGTGGGTGTCAATAACCCGCTGTTTCTGTTTGATGAAATTGACAAGATAGGCATGGATCATCGTGGTGACCCAGCATCTGCTTTGTTAGAGGTGCTTGACCCGGAACAGAACAACACATTTAACGATCATTATCTTGAAGTCGATTACGACCTTTCCAATGTCATGTTTATCTGTACGT
This sequence comes from Cellvibrionales bacterium UBA2034, assembly GCA_002333095.1. Classification (GTDB taxonomy): domain Bacteria; phylum Pseudomonadota; class Gammaproteobacteria; order Pseudomonadales; family UBA7239; genus UBA7239. Next base: position 12,811 of record DDBK01000006.1, on the reverse strand, counting down.
CCAATTCGATGAATATCCCTGGTCCACTTCTGGATCGCATGGAAATTATTCGTATTCCCGGATACACAGAAGATGAGAAGCTGAACATAGCGAAACGCTACCTGATTCCCAAACAATTCAAGCAAAACGGTTTGAGCGAAAAGGAATGCGATATCACCGAAGACGCGATTCGCGATGTTGTACGTTTTTATACGCGAGAAGCCGGTGTGCGTGGGCTTGAGCGTGAAATTGCCAAGATATGCAGGAAGGTAGTGAAAGCCAATCCCAGAATAAAAGGCAGCAAAACATCAGTAGTGGTTATTAATGCAGATAACCTTGAGGCCTTTTCTGGTGTTCGCAAGTTCAATTATGGACGCGCTGAAGAAGAGAGCAAAGTGGGGCAGGTAACCGGGCTTGCCTGGACACAAGTAGGTGGTGAGCTGTTGACTATCGAGGCCGCTGCGGTAAAAGGCAAAGGCGCTATCGTCAAGACAGGTTCGCTGGGCGACGTGATGCAGGAATCCATCCAGGCTGCATTAACTGTGGTGCGTAGCCGGTCGCAAGTGCTGGGCATTCCTGCCAACTTTCACGAAAAATTTGACTTGCATATCCATGTGCCAGAAGGTGCAACACCCAAAGATGGACCCAGTGCCGGTGTGGCGATGTGTACAGCGCTGGTGTCAGTGCTGACCAATATCCCAGTGCGCTCCGATGTGGCTATGACAGGCGAAATTACACTGCGCGGACAGGTATTGCCCATTGGTGGACTCAAGGAAAAGTTGTTGGCCGCTCATCGCGGAGGAATCCGCACGGTGATTATCCCCCAGGAAAATGAACGTGACTTGAAGGAGATACCGGACAACATCAAACAAGAGTTGTTGATCAAGCCAGTGAAATGGATTGATGATGTGCTGGAAATAGCCTTACTGCACATGCCTGAGCCTTTGTCTGATGAGCAATACCTTGGCCTTTCACAGGAAGACAAGCCGGCAGACAAGGACAATATCGGCCGCATAAGCACACATTAGGGCGACCGGCATCAGCAATAGCGCCAAAAAAGCCCCAAAATGCGCTAGTAAGCTTGACCCTCTGGGGATGCAGGAGTATAAATCCTGCCCTCGCGTACTGGCTGGGTTAGCGTTTTATTGCTACAGGCAGCAGGAAAGGGTTCTCGAGCGAATAGGCCGGTGCCAAGCAGGCCCACCGAATAAGATTGATCTCATTTAATGGAACATAATCCAAGGGGTTCTCCGTGAATAAAACTGACTTGATTGACGCTATTGCTACCGCTGCTGATCTGCCTAAGGCTTCAGCTGGCCGCGCTCTTGATGCTGTAATTGAAAGCATCACGCACGCGCTGAAAAACAATGACCAGGTAACGCTGGTGGGTTTTGGTACATTTGCTGTCAAAGAACGTGCCGCACGTACAGGCCGTAATCCAAAAACTGGTGAATCTATTGAAATCAAGGCATCAAAACAGCCTGGCTTCAAGCCTGGCAAAGCGTTGAAAGATGCTTTGAACTGATAGCAACTCGATCATCAAATCCCGTTATATCGTAGCGGGATTTCCCTGAAAGGCGCATCTTGATGCGCCTTTTTTTGTTAAGATGCGTGCCTGAAGAAGGCTTGTAAGAGCCTGCAATGGACTCAGAAAAACAATGTAAATCGTGGGGTATGCATGCTGGAGCTCATCCGTGAAAAAATGAAGGGCGTTTTTGCTACTGTAATCGTAGGGTTTTTCTGCGCGGTATTTGCGTTATGGGGTGTGGAGAGTCTGTTTGAGCGTAGCGGTCAGGCACAGCCTGTGGCTACAGTAAACGGAGAAGAGATTACAGAGCCGGAGATCGCACAGACCACCAAGGTTATGCGGCAGCGCTACATACAGATGCTGGGCGGCAAGGTTGACCCTGCATTTCTTAATGACCAGATGTTGCGCGAACCTGCCCTGGATTCAATTATCAGCCGCAAATTATTGCAGGGTCAGGCTGACAGCATGAATATGACGGTTGGGCCGGAAACGCTTGATCGTGAGATTGTCCAGGATCCGACGTTCAGGGAAGACGGAAAGGGATTTAGTGTCGATTACTATAAGGAAAAATTACGCAGTTTTGGAATTACGCCTACTATGTATCGTGTGCAACTGCAGGAGCAGATGGCGCTGGACCAATTGCAACAGGGTATTGCAGGAACGGCATTTGTTACCAGCGCCCAGGTGGATTCTGCAGCCGCTCTTGCCGGGCAAACACGCAGCTTCGACTATATACAGCTTCCTGTACAGAATGTGATGGATGGCATAAATCCTGATGAGCAGGCTATTGAGCAGTACTATAAAGATCACAGCAATGAGTTCATGACGGAAGAAAAAGTCAGCATTGAATATCTGGATCTTAATAAAAATGACTTACAAAAAAGCATTCAGTTGGAAGAGCAGGATATTCGTGCCAGTTATGACCAGGAAGCGGCCAGTTTCAAGCCGTCTACTGAACGCCGGGCTGCGCATATTCTGATAGAGACCAGACCCGATGGTTCAGAAAAGACCCAGATTGAAAAAATCAGGATGCAGGTTAATAAGGATAATTTTGCATCTCTCGCAAAACAGTATTCCAATGACAAAGAGTCTGCTGGCCAAGGCGGCGACGTAGGGTTTACCAAAGGTGAGACGTTTGTGCCGGAATTTGAAGCGGCAGTGGCATCTCTTGCTGCCCCGGGTGATATCTCGGAGCCCGTGAAGACTGAATTCGGTTATCACATAATTCAATTGCTGGAGAAAAGAGATACGGCATTTCCATCCTACGAGGAGCGAAAAGCAGATATCGAGAAGCAATTGAAGCAAGCAAAAGCCAGCGCCATTTACGCTGAAAAACTTGATCAACTTGCAGAAAGTACCTACAGCGCTGGCGATTTGGCTGGCCCGGCATCTGAGCTGGGGATGAGTGTCCAGAAAACAACTGCATTTGGCCGTAGAGGTGGAGCGGGTATTGCCGGCCAACAAAAGGTGATTGATGCGGCATTTTCAAGCGATCTGATTGATTCCGGAAAAAACAGTCAGGCAATAGAATTGTCCGCAGACAGGGCTGTCGTACTTCGGGTGAGCAACCATGAGATATCCAGGCCCCGCGAGCTTGTCGATGCTAAAAGTGAGATCGTAGGCAAAATCAAGACGGAGCAAGCGGCGACTGTAATTAGAGACAAAGCTGAGGCTATTAAAAAGAAAGTGCAATCAGGTGTAGCTCTAAAAAGTATTGCAGATGAAGAAAAACTGGCACTTGTTTCTGTCAAGGCTAAATCACGGACAGCAAAAGATGTTGATGCCGATCTGCTGGCAACCTCATTTAAGCTGGGAATGCCTGCAAATAATTCTATATCTGTTGATTCTGTTCTGTTGGCGAAAGGCGATTATGCCATTTTGCAGCTTGCGGAAGTGAATGATGTGCAACTGGACAAGAGCGGTGAGGAATACAAGGCTCTGCAACAAAAACTTGACTCTTCTACTGGCAATGTAGAGTTTTCGCTTTATGAGCAGCAGCTGCGGCAATCAGCAAAAATTGTCCTGCAAAAAAATAATGCCGATAGTGCCGAGGCAAAAAACTGATTATAAATAAGGGCAACATGGAATTGATCTCATGAAGGTGCGCGCAATCATTCATGATGATAGATGGCGCTATATAGCTGCTATTCTTGATGCCCGATTATTATTGCTGGTTCTTTTTATTGCCTTATTGGCTCTCCCTTATATTGCGGAGCCGGGCAATACCTGGCTGGATCGAAGTCTGTTCAGGCTTGGGGTCAGGCTCCAAAGCCATTCAATTGATGCCAAGGCATTTGTCCGGGTTGATGTTCCTGCTGATGAAATGGAGCGCTTTTTGCATGATCCGGTGAGCGCCACTGCAATGATTGCTTTTCTTGACCAGCTAAAATCAAGCAGTGCAGTTGAAGCTAAGCTCGTGCTGCACGAAACGCTCTGGACCAATTACAGAATGAGCGCATTATTTGAGCATGCAAACCCTGTTGGTGTAGCTGTTTCTCCTGATGTATTGCAGTCTATTAAAAAAAGCCTAGCTGTCTTCCAGTCTTTTTTAACGGACAGGCGTATAGCTAGAGAACAGATTGAAAATGGCGCGATGCCCTCGGAAAAGCTTTTTCCATTACTGCCGTTTTTTTCGGTACTGAATGGCGATGAAGTGCCTGTAACAAGCCGCTATGCGTTATCACAGTTAACGGAACAGTCTGCACTTGCAGTGCTTCATAACAAGACAGTTGTTATAGGCGAAGCGGTTGATAAGAGCGCCGATGATCTCTTGTTAGCTATATTAAGCATTAAGGACGCAAGTGTTGCTGAGTTTGCGCAGTGGTTTTTTCAGTTGCATGTTGCCGTTATGATTTTCTTGCT
>DDBK01000006.1:0-8407 GCA_002333095.1 Cellvibrionales bacterium UBA2034 | reverse complement strand
TGATGGTGTTGCTATGGTGCTTGAGAAGGTCTTTTTATCCTGTTGCTGTTCCAGATATAGCTATCAATAATCGAAGCAAAAAGTCTGGAAATTTCTGGAATATTTCCAGAAAGAAGAATGTTGTAAGAGTTCAGCCGACCATAGGAGGGATGGGTAGTGCAGGTGATTTCGACGATGCTGACACGTTAACTTTATTGCAGCCCCAGCCAACCAAAAGACAAGTAGCAAGGCCGTCAGCTGTTTCTTCAAATAAGCCCCGGCAGTATCTTGGCCGCTATCGAATAGAGCGGGAACTGGGGCGCGGTGCAATGGGTATAGTTTACCTTGGCTTTGATCCTAAAATATCAAGAAAAGTTGCTATTAAAACGTTGCACTACAACCAGTTTGACGCAGCAGAATTAGCTGCTGTAAAAGAACGGTTTTTCAGGGAAGCAGCAGCAGCGGGTAAGCTCCGGCATCCAAATATTGTCACCATCTATGATGCAGGTGAGGAGGCTGATCTGGCGTATATAGCGATGGATTATGTCGAAGGTGATTCGTTGGCTGCGTATATTCGCAAGGGTCAATTACTGGATGTGGAACTTGTCTACTACATCATGGCGCTAGTCACCGATGCGGTGAATGAAGCAAACTCACATGGCATTATTCATAGGGATATCAAGCCAAGCAATATACTGTATGACAGTAAAACCAATGAAGTGAAAGTGGCTGATTTTGGTATTGCAAGGATTTTGGATGGATCAGCAACCCGTACCAAAACAGGTGAACTTGTTGGCAGTCCCTTGTACATGTCTCCAGAGCAAATCAAGGGGGAAATTGTAGGGCGGCAATCAGACATTTTCAGCATGGGAGTAACGTTCTACCAGTTGTTGACGGGTGAGTTGCCTTTTAAAGGTGATAATCTTGCCAATCTTTCTTATCAGATTGTCCAGTGTAAATTCAGGCCGGTTGACGAAGTGAGGCCGGGATTGCCGGATAGTGCGCGTCGAATAATTGCTAAAGCGCTACAGAAAAATCCGGAGAGTCGTTATGAATCTGCTGCGGAAATGCATGATGCATTCCAGCGTGCATACTCGAGGGATTTTTCCTGATTTATTTAGTCCACTTGATTTTGTATTGTTAGATCTGTGCGGTATGGATGCCGCCCTGAGAGATATGCCAATACACTTACCGTTGAAGCCATGGAGGGTTTCGGGTTGCAAGCTATACAAAAATTTCCGTTGTCTTTTTTATGCATTTCCATCCTACTGTGTATGGGTTCTCTGCTGGGAGTCCTTAATCCATTTGATTTTTCCCTGTTTGTCGCTGCATCTTTTTTTGTTTTTTCGTGGGTTATATGTTGCTCCAGATATATTGGCTTGTCAGCTCTTGGGTGGCTGATAGCTGGTTTCTCATTTGCGGTTATTTCCGGATTATTGGCATTCAGCCGATGGTTACCACAAGAACTGGATGGCAAAGAGGTTGAAATAAGAGGAACAGTTATCGATTTTCCTCGGGCTATTGAGCGGGGTTGGCAGTTTGATTTTTATGCGGAAGAGTTAGGTGGCAAGATCAGGCTTGGCTTGTATGATCAGGAAAGTGAATCGCCGCCCCCTGATTTTTCCTGCCGATATCATTTGCTTGTGAAATTAAAGCGCCCCCGTGGACTGTTGAATTTCCAGCAATACGACTATCAGGCCTGGCTGTTACAGTCTGGGTATCTGGCCACTGGATATGTTCGCAGTGTGAAATATTGTGAGCCGTACCGTCCTGGCTTCGTGCTGAATTTGCGATCAGCGATCGCTGGCTGGATCAACGCCTCTTCAATCAGTGATAACGCTAAAAGCACACTGATGGGGCTGTTGATAGGCAGTTATGCTGACATTGATGTCTTCCAGTGGCAGACGTTGCGTGATAGTGGAACCATACATTTGCTATCAGTGTCAGGCCTTCATATTGTGCTTGTCGCTGCCCTTGTGCATTTCATTGTTAACAGGGGAGTGAGCTTTCTGGTGTTTCCGTTACGCTGGCTGCCGGCTGACTATTGGGCTGGTTGTGCAGCTATTGTATTTGCAACTATTTATGCGCTGTTGGCAGGATTTTCAGTGGCAACGCAACGTTCCTTGATTATGGTGGGGGTAGCTGTATTGCAAAGATTCTTATATGGAAGATTTGCGTTTGGCTATGTGTTTTTTGTATCAATGCTGTTGGTTTTGATGATAAATCCATTGTCTGTACTTTCTTCTGGATTCTGGTTTTCATATTTGGCTACAGCTGTTCTGTTATTGTCAAATTATGGGTATAAAAAAATTGGAAATCCATCAGTGCTTTCCATGCTGTTTGAATCGTTAAGATTGCAGTGGGTCGTGTTTATTCTGATGGCGCCTGTGTTGTTGTATGTCTATGCGCGTATGCCGATGTTGTCGCTTCCAATGAATTTATTGGCAGTGCCATGGGTCAGTTTTCTCACGCTGCCATTGGGTTTTGCTGCTTTGCTCGTGTGTCCTGTTTCGCAACAGTTAGCTGAAGTGCTATTGCAATTGTCTGGTTGGACGCTCGATGTATATTGGCAAGCCATGCACTATGGAGTCGATATAGGCAAGAATTGGGAATGGGTGCTGGGGGGAGTCAGTATTGCTGCCCTGGTTCTCGCTTCTATTGCACTATTCCTGTTTTTTTTGGTTCCGTCGGGTGTGCCATTGAGATTGTGTGGAGTTTTTCTTTGTTTGCCTTTGTTCTATCCCGGTGATATGGGTTTGTCGCAGTCTGGAGCAGAAGTTACTGTATTGGATGTAGGGCAGGGGTTGGCTGTTATTGTCCGCACAGCGCGGCATGTGCTGGTGTATGACACTGGCGATCGCCGCTCAGATCGCTTTGATGCAGGTCGCGATATTGTTGCCCCGGCTCTGCGAAATCTGCGCGTAGATAAAATTGACATGCTGATGGTGAGCCATTCCGATAGTGATCATGCTGCAGGCAGAACAGGATTATTGAATGAATTTTCAGCCCGGCAGTTATGGTCTGGCACGCCAGAACAGCTTTCTGGTCCGGAATCATTTTTACCGTGTCGGGAAGGTATGCAATGGCGTTGGGATGGCGTTATCTTCAAGGTGCTTTCGCCTGACAATGCTACATATGCCAGCGACAATAACCGTGGCTGTGTTGTGTTGGTTGACGCGGGAAAAAAACGCGTACTGTTGACAGGTGATATAGAAAAAGAGGTAGAGAACAAAATACTCGGCAGAGGAATCGATATCTCTGCTGATATATTGCTCGCTCCCCACCATGGCAGCAAGACATCTTCTTCCCCCGGATTTCTGGATGCGGTCAATGCAAGCACTATTGTAGTCAGCTCGGGTTTTCATAACCGTTTCCGGCACCCTGCTGAACGTATTGTAGAACGGTATGAGGAGCGAGGGGCAGTCGTGCTTAACACGGCAGAACTGGGTGCAGTACGCTTGCGGCTTTCCGCAGAAGGCATAGATATCCAGCGAGCACTATGCGCCCGGCGTTTTTTCTGGCGCATAGAGCGATACAATGACCATTGCCGGTTTTGACAATTATCATCTGGCATAAACGATATCAGGCGGGTAGCAACAGGCGGATAGCAATATGGCAGATGTTGATGACAAACAAGACAGCCTCACACAGGTGATTGAGCCACCTTCAATATGGTGGTCATTACTGGAGGCTCCGCGCGCAGCGCTGGAAATCAGCAGCATTGCACTCAAGCATCGTGAGCTGTTGACTGCGCCACGCGGTGACGGCCATCCGGTTCTGGTCTTGCCCGGTTACGGGGCAGGAGACAGCATCATGTATGTGCTGCGGTACTATCTCAATCGCTGGGGCTACGATGCGCGGCCGTGGAATCTGGGTGTAAATTTTACAAAAACCCGTATTACATCAATCGACCAGATCAATGCATTCCGTGAAGATATGGAAGCGCGTGTTGCTGCACGCATTGAAGATTTGTATAACGAGACAGGGCAAAAAATCAGTGTCATTGGCTGGAGCCTTGGTGGTATTTATGCCAACAGTATGGCTGAGGAAGTCCCTCAATTCCTGAACCATGTGATTACATTGGGTGCGCCGTATGGTGACCCCAGGGGGACTGCTGCCTGGAATATCCTGAAAGCATTGAATGCGAGTCGCACGCCGGATGAACAACAGGATTTTGACGGTTGGTTGAAGCAGGATGTGATCGTTGACAGAAAAACCAAAACTACCGTCATCTACAGTCCTAATGATGGCATTGTTGCCGAATCCGCAGCGCGCCTGGCTGAGCATGACAAGATTGCCCACGTTCCGGTCAACTCCAGCCATGTGGGATTTGCATTTAATCCAGCGGTGTATCGCATTATTGCGGATACGTTGGCGAGTTAGTCGCTGGTGATTTCGCTCAGAAATATTGTCTTGCTGCGTGGTGTGCAGCGATTGCTGGACAATGCCTCCCTGACAGTCAATCCGGGCCGGCATGTCGGTGTTATCGGCCGCAATGGCTGTGGCAAGTCCAGCCTTTTTCAGCTTTTGCTTGGTCACGTACAACTGGATGCCGGTGACATGTCTATCCCGTCTGGCTGGCGTGTTGCACATATGGCACAAGAAGTATCATCCAGTGACAGGACAGCGCTTGAGTATGTGCTGGATGGCGATACTGAATTACGGCGAGTGCAAGGCGAGATTGCCTTGGCAGAGGTGCAGCAAGATAACAACCTTCTCGCACATTTGTATGCAGAACTGGAAATACTGCATGGTTATGATGCTGAATACCGGGCGGAGCAATTACTGCACGGCCTTGGTTTTGTCCAGTCGCAATGCGATTTACCTGTAAACAGTTTTTCAGGTGGTTGGCGTATCCGGCTGAATCTTGCACAAGCACTGATTGCGCGTTCTGAATTGCTATTGCTGGATGAGCCGACGAACCACCTGGATCTGGATGCTACTTTATGGTTGGAGCAGTGGTTAAAGTCCTATCCGGGTACGTTGTTGATTATTTCACACGACCGTGATTTTCTTGACAATGTTGTCGATGAAATCGTCCATATTGAAAATGCATTGTTAAACTGTTATCGAGGAAATTATTCTGCATTCGAAAAATTACGCGCAATGCGGTTGTCAGAACAGAAAGCTGATTATGACAAGCAGCAGCGTCGTATTGCAGAGATAGAAGATTTTGTCCGGCGTTTTAGGGCAAAAGCGACCAAGGCGAGGCAAGCACAGAGCCGTTTGAAAGAGCTTGAGCGCATGGAGCAAATCAGTCTGGCGCATGTTGATTCGCCCTTCCATTTCAATTTTCGAGACAGTGAAAAAATCTCATCGCCATTACTGGTATTGCGCGGTGCAGACATCGGTTACAGCGATATTCCATTATTAAGGAAAGTGAATATCAACCTGCAACCCGGCGCTCGCATTGGTTTACTGGGTGTGAATGGTGCGGGTAAATCGACCCTGATCAAGGCGTTGGTCGGGGAATTGCCATTGCTGGCAGGCGAGCGGGTGATGGGAGAGCATCTGGCCGTTGGGTATTTTGCCCAACACCAGCTGGATGCGCTCGATATCCATGCCAGTGCATTGCTGCATATACAGCGCTTGTCTCCCCATGCCACTGAACAGGCAATACGCAATTTTCTCGGCGGGTTTGACTTCCATGGTGACAAGGCGCTTGAGCCGATTGAGCCATTTTCTGGGGGTGAAAAAGCGCGACTGGCGCTTGCCATGGTGGTCTGGCAGCGTCCGAACCTACTATTGCTAGATGAACCGACTAACCACCTGGACCTGGAAATGCGTGAGGCGCTGACGGAAGCGCTCCTTGGCTATGAAGGTGCGCTGGTTGTCATTTCGCATGACCGACATTTGCTGCGCAATACGGTGGATGAATTCTGGCGTGTGCATGATGGCAGGGTAGAGGTGTTTGATGGCACTCTGGATGATTATCACCAGATCAGTAAATTACCTGTAACGGCGCAGCCGGTTGTACAGGGCGGTCAATTTGCGGCAGTATTGTCGGTCAGTGCAGTGGACAAAAAAGTACAACGGCAACAGGCGGCACAAGCTCGCCAACAATTGGCGCCGCTGAAAAAAGAGATTGAAAAACTGGAAAAGGCAATGGCCGGGCAGCAGTTGGAACTGGATGCCATTGAAGCCAGGTTGGCCGATTCAGGTATTTATCAGCCAGACATGAAAGGCATTTTGCAGATATTATTGGCAGAGCAAGTGGTATTACGTAAAGCACATGAAGATAACGAATCCCGGTGGTTTCAATTGCAAGAGTCGCTGGAACAAAAAGAACATGAAATGACAGGTGATCTATGAATGACACAGCAGCACTACAAAAATGTTTTTCTGAAGCGAAAATCAACGGTTTGACGCTTCGTAACCGGATCATCAAGGCTGGTACGTTTGAAGGCAAGACGCCCACAGGTTTGCCGACACCGGAATTAACGGAATTGCATCGACGCATCGGTGAAGGTGGAACAGCGATGACGACGCTTGCCTATTGCGCCGCTGAAAATAATGGCCGATTGCACGCCGACATGATGTACATGAACGAATATGTCCGTGAGCCATTGACGGCCATGATTGCAACCATCAAAACCACCGGCACACGTGTTTCTGCACAGCTTTGCCATTCCGGTGCGATGTCCAAGAACAAGGAAATGGATGGCTGGATGTCGAGTGGGCCATCCTTCGGCCCCAATATGCTCGGCATGGCCTATGGGAAATTTTTCTGTGCCGGTATGACGCGGCCGCAAATTCGTGAGCGCGTGCAAACAATCGGTAGTGCAGCAGCTTTTATGAAGTCGGTAGGACTGGATGCCATTGAAATTCACTTCGGCCACGGTTACGGCATTAGCCAGTTCATGTCACCGATCACCAATCGCCGTACCGATGAATACGGCGGCAGTGTGGCTAATCGTATGCGTTTCCCATTGGAGGTACTGGCGGCTGTGCGCAAGGCAGTGGGTGACGATTTTCCATTGTTAGGCAAGATCAGCATGTCTGACGGTGTGCGCGGTGGTGTTACCTACGCCGAATCGATTGAAATGGCTGGCATGCTGGATGACGGTGGGCTTGATTGCATCATCCCCAGTGATGGCACCAGTTCGATGAACCCGATGCTGTTATTTCATGGAGACAGTATTCAGCCTGGTCTGGTGGAGCATGAAAAAAATCCACTCATGAAAGTGGGCCTGAAAATGATTGGGCCCAAACTGTTTCGTAACTATCCTTATCGCGAAACATACCTGATCGAGAATGCCTTGCGCATTCGGGACAGGGTGAAAAAGGGCAGTGTGTGTTACATAGGTGGTGTGTCGAGTAACGAGAGTATCGAAAAAGTGATGGGTAGCGGATTTGATTTTATCCAGCTGGGCCGTCCTTTGTTATTCGATCCTGACTTTGTGAAAAATGCACAGGCGAATGCGGGCTATGTGAACGGGTGTACCCACTGCAACCAGTGCGCGGGGCTGATTGATGCGCCCGGCGGCATTCGCTGTGTGTTGAAGTAAAGATTATCCGAGAGTATTAGTGGTATAGACGTGTTACCCGCTGCGACACACTGGTGAGTAGCTGGTAAGGAATACTGCCAGCGGCTTTTGCCACTTCACTCACGCTGATGGTATTGCCCCAAAGCTCCGCCCAATTTCCCACTGTGGCGGTGGCGCAATCGGTGCAATCGATCGCGATGGTATCCATCGATACGCGGCCGATAACCGGTGCACGCTCTCCATTTATCGCCACCACACTGTTATTGATCGCGGTGACCGGATAGCCATCCGCATACCCTGCAGCTATAAAAGCAATGCGCGTTTCACGTTGTGCACGCCACTGTTCGTTGTAGCCAGTTGTTTCACCTTTGGCAATGGTTTTCATGCCGATGATTTGCGCTTCCAGTTGCATAACCGGTTGTAAATCGATGTCCAGACTGTCAGCCGGGTTGATGCCGTACATCATCAGACCCGGTCGTACCCAGTCTTTGCATGAGTCAGGCCAGGCAATAATGCCGCCTGAATTGGCAAGGCTGTGGTCGTCCAGCAAGAGACCAGCAGTGTGTTGTTCATAACAACGGATTTGTTGCGGCGTTTTCGGATTATCGAGTTCTTCCGAGCTCGCGAAATGCGTCATTCCAAACACTGCTTTGCACCAGGTGAGTTGTTTGATGGCGTCAAAAGCGTTTGCATATTCTTGCGGCGAAAATCCCAACCTGTGCATGCCGGTATCCATTTTCAACCACACGGTTGTTTTCAAGGGGGCAGGGATCGGGTGATTCGCAAATACCGCAAGATGTGTGTTGTCGTGCGCCACAATATCCAGTTGCAAGGACAAGGCTTCGGATAACTCTGTTTCATTGCTCACGCCACAGAGCAGCAACAGGCGGCCACAGTAACCGGCATTGCGCAGTGCTTGTGCTTCCCCGATACGGGCAACC